>NZ_JADBRE010000005.1:160332-239463 GCF_014930525.1 Enterobacter cloacae complex sp. S1 | reverse complement strand
CTCTCCCTCAAGGGAGAGGGCTGGGGTGCAGGCATTATTTTGTGGGGAACCCTCTCCCACAGGGAGAGGGAATTCGATCGTAGGGCGGGTAAGCGCAGCGCCACCCGCCAGATTTTTACAGCCAGTTCTTCCGCTTGAAGTACAGATACGGCGCCAGCCCGGCGAGGATCATAAAGATAATCGCCCCCGGGTAGCCAAAGCTCCACTTCAGTTCCGGCATAAACTCGAAGTTCATCCCGTAGCTGGACGCCACCAGCGTCGGCGGCAGGAACACCACGGACACCACCGAGAAGATCTTGATGATGCGGTTCTGCTCGATGTTGATAAAGCCCATCGCCGCCTGCATCAGGAAGTTGACCTTCTGGAACAGGGATTCGTTGTGCGGCAGCAGGGATTCGATATCGCGTAAGATCTCACGCGCCTGCTCCAGCTGACCGCCCGGCAGACGCGCCTTGCGCACCAGGAAGTTCAGCGCGCGCTGGGTATCCATCAGACACAAACGTACCTTCCAGCCGATATCTTCCAGCTCAGCCAGCGTGGACAACGCTTCGTCGTACTCATCGCCCTGATGGCCTTCCATGATCACGCGGCTCAGCTTTTCCAGGTCGCTGTAGATGTTTTCGATTTCATCCGCCAGCTGTTCGATTTTGGTTTCGAACAGATCCAGCAGCAGCTCATAAGCGTTGCCGTCCATCATCGCCTGGCTGCGGGCACGCATACGGTAGAGACGAAACGCAGGCAGTTCGCGCTCGCGCAGGGTGAACAGGCGGCCATCGCGGATGGTAAACGCCACGGTGGAGTTCCCTGCGTGGTCTTCGGCATCTTCGAAAAAGAAGAAGGAGTGAATGTGCAGGCCGTCTTCGTCTTCAAAAAAACGTGCGGATGCTTCGATGTCTTCCAGTTCCGGGCGTGTCGCCAGGCTTTGCCCCAGTTCAGATTGTACGCGAAGGCGCTCATCGTCGTCCGGCTCGACCAGATCCACCCATACGGCATCAATGAGGGGCTGTGACTCTTCGGCTTCAAGCCGAGTCAGTCGGTTATTTTCGAGTTGAAATGCGCTCAACATGACCGGGACTCCCAATGCAAAAAATATCGGACAGTTCGGTGGGCACACAGAAACAAATTGGGTTTCAGACCATTAAACAGCCTGACTCAGCGCGACGGAAATGATGCAGTCGCTGACAACCACTAAGGCCATCAGCAAGAGGAGATAGCCTTAGGAGTTGTTCCTGGATGACAGGGAATTGAGCCAGTATCTACTGGGTGTGTCCAAGGCGAATGTCCTCTTAGCGTAATCGTGCGCGCATGTTACGCCAGCAATAACTGTGGCGTCAACACGCAACGGAACGCTGAAGGGCATTAATTGACCTTCAACGTATAAGGCTAGCAGATTATTACAAAATAGTGATATTTTTCTGAAAGTTACACACTTTCCAGCTTGGCATAGGCTGCCACCAGCCATTTGATCCCCTGCCCCTGGAACGCTACCTGCAAACGGCTGTGCTCGCCGCTGCCTTCCAGGTTGACGATGGTGCCTTCGCCAAACTTCGAGTGGCGCACGCGCTGGCCCAGCTTGTAACCGGTGTCGGTTTCAGAGATCGGCGAGCCCATACGCTGATGGCTGACCGGACGGCTGATGCTGGCGCGCAGGCGCACCTCTTCCACACACTCTTCCGGCAGTTCGCCGATAAAGCGCGACGGACGGTGATACACCTCTTTCCCGTACAGGCGGCGGGTTTCCGCGTAGGTCAGGGTCAGTTTCTGCATCGCACGGGTCACGCCCACGTAGGCCAGACGACGCTCCTCTTCCAGACGCCCGCCTTCATCCAGCGACATCTGGCTCGGGAACATCCCCTCTTCCATCCCGACGATGAACACCTGCGGGAACTCCAGACCTTTTGCGGAGTGCAGGGTCATCAGCTGAACCGCATCCTGCCAGGTATCGGCCTGCCCTTCACCCGCCTCCAGCGCGGCGTGAGAGAGGAATGCCTGCAACGGCATCAGGTCTTCGTCTTCTTCGTTGTAGCTGAACTGGCGCGTTGCCGTCACCAGTTCCTCTAAGTTCTCAATACGGGTCTGGCCCTTCTCGCCTTTTTCCTGCTCGTACATGGTGCGCAAGCCGGAATCTTTGATCACCCGGTCGGTCTGGACGTGCAGCGGCATGTCGGCCGTTTCCTGCGCCAGCGCGTCGATTAACTCCAGGAAGCGCTGCAATGCGCTGGCGGCGCGCCCGGCAAGGGCTTTTTCCTGTAACAGCTCGCGGCACGCCTGCCACAACGTGAGCTGACGATCGCGCGAGGCCTGACGCACCACGTCCAGCGTACGATCGCCGATGCCGCGCGTCGGCGTGTTCACCACGCGCTCAAACGCTGCATCGTCGTTACGGTTGGCAATCAGACGCAAATACGAGAGCGCATCTTTGATCTCCTGACGTTCGAAGAAGCGCATACCGCCATAAATGCGGTACGGCATGCTCACCTGCAACAGCGCCTCTTCCAGCACGCGCGACTGGGCGTTGCTGCGATAGAGAATGGCACACTGCTCCAGCGCGCCGCCGTTCTCCTGCCAGGTTTTAATGCGGTTCACCACGAAGCGGGCTTCGTCGAGCTCGTTGAAGGCGCAGTAAATCGAAATCGGTTCGCCGTCGACGCCATCGGTCCACAGCTTTTTACCCAGGCGCCCGTTGTTGTTCTCAATCAGGGCGTTGGCCGCGCTCAGAATGTTGCTGGTAGAACGGTAGTTCTGCTCCAGACGGATGGTTTGCGCGCCGGGGAAATCGTTGAGGAAGCGCTGGATGTTCTCCACCTGCGCGCCGCGCCAGCCGTAGATAGACTGATCGTCATCGCCTACGATCATCACCTTGCCGGTATCCCCGGCCAGCAGGCGGATCCAGGCGTACTGGATGTTGTTGGTATCCTGGAATTCGTCCACCAGGATGTTGGTAAAGCGTTCACGGTAGTGTTGCAGGATATGCGGTTTGTTCAGCCACAGCTCGTGGGCGCGCAGCAGCAGCTCGGCGAAATCCACCAGACCGGCGCGATCGCACGCTTCCTGATAGGCCTTGTAGACGTTCTGCCAGGTCTGCTCGACCGGGTTACCGAAGCTCTGAATATGATGCGGACGCAGCCCTTCGTCTTTCTGACCGTTGATGTACCACATCGCCTGACGCGGCGGCCACTGCTTCTCATCGAGGTTCATCGCCTTGATCAGGCGTTTCAGCAAGCGCAGCTGATCTTCGCTGTCGAGGATCTGGAAATCCTGCGGCAGGTTAGCGTCCATATGGTGCGCGCGCAGCAGACGGTGCGCCAGGCCGTGGAAGGTGCCAACCCACATGCCGCCCTGGCTGGTGCCCATCAGCTGCGCGATACGGTGGCGCATCTCCGCCGCCGCCTTGTTGGTGAACGTCACGGCCATAATCGAGTACGGCGAGCAGTTCTCCACGCTCTGTAGCCAGGCGATACGGTGAACCAGCACGCGCGTCTTACCACTGCCCGCTCCAGCCAGTACCAGCAGGTTTGTACGCGAGGCGGCAACCGCGTCACGCTGTTTATCATTAAGGCTGTCGAGCAGGTAAGAAACGTCCATTGGCACCGTCACGTCATGTCGGGCAGGCAAATGTTTCCATTCGCCAAAACCCTGTTAATTTATACAGAACAATTGATGATTATATCAGCGTCGTGAGGGATGCCAACCGTGAAATTTCCACGTGCGGCAGAAGACGGCTATCCGGAGTAGTCATCAGATCGGCATTTTCCGGCTTGATCCAGCAGGCCTGCATGCCGCAGCGGATCGCCCCGGCCACATCCGTGGTCAGGTCATCGCCCACGTGCAGGATCTCGCCGAGCGGCAAATCCAGTTTTTCCGCTGCCAGATGATACATATCGTTGAACGGCTTCGAGCGTCCGTGCGGGCCCGCGCGCAGCACGAACTGAAAATAGTTCCCCAGACCAAACAGTTCAGGCTGAGCGTTGCCGTTGGTGATGGCCACCAGCGGCCACTTTTCGGCGAGCTTCGCCAGCGTGTCGTGGGTCTCCTGCGGCACGTCGATCCGACTGCGCCATTTGGCGAAGTTTTCCATGGCCGCTTCGGCACCCGTGGCCGCGTCCTGCGCGCTCAGGCCGGCATTGAGCATCGCCTGCTCAACCGCACGGCGGCGCCATTCGGTCACGTCATGGTAAATTTCCGGCTCGGTTTCCCGCAGGGACTGACGCAGCTTCTGGAAGTCTTTGTTCTGCATCGTTTTCAGCGCAGGATGGTAGTTCTGCACAAACGCCAGCGACTCCTGCTCGGTACGCAGGATCACCGGACGATTGTCGTAAAGGGTGTCATCAAGATCAAACGTCAGGGCTGAGATCTGACCGAGTGGGCGGTAAAAACGCATTATTTCCCCCGTTTGGCGCGTGGATGCGCCGCGTCATACACCGAGGCAAGGTGTTGGAAGTCTAAGTGGGTATAGATTTGGGTGGTCGACAGATTCGCATGACCAAGCAGCTCCTGTACGCCGCGCAGGTCGCCGCTTGATTCCAGCATGTGCGTCGCAAAAGAGTGGCGCAGCTTGTGGGGGTGAACGTGGCTGTTCAGCCCCTGCTTAATGCCCCACTCCGCAAAGCGCTTCTGCACGTTACGCGCCGAGATCCGCTTGCCGAGTTTCGACAGGAACAGCGCATCTTCGTCGGCGCCAAACAGTCCGCGAAGGTCCAGCCAGTGCTCAATCCAGGAGACCGCGTTGCGGCCGATCGGCAGGCGGCGCTCTTTGCTGCCCTTGCCCATCACCCACACCTCGCCGGACTCCAGATCGAGGTGCTTTAAGTCGAGGTTCACCAGCTCAGAGAGACGCAGGCCCGCGCCGTACATCACCTCCAGCATCGCGCGGTCGCGCACGGCCAGCGGATCGTTAAGATCGATATCCAGCAGGCGGTTTACGTCGTCGACGTCGATATTTTTCGGCAGATGACGCGGGGCTTTCGGCGTGGCGATCCCTTTCGCCGGGTTGGCTTTCAGACCGCCCTGACTGACCAGCCAGTCGAAGAAACTGCGCAGGGCAGAGAGCCGGAGCGCCAGGCTCGCCGGACTGAGATTTTTTTTACGGCTACGCACGACGAACCCGCGTACCGTGGCGGCGTCACATTGTTGCCAGCTTTTCAGGCCGATTTCATCGGCAAGCTGCATGATGGCATCAAGCTGACGCTGATAGTTGAGCAGCGTAATAGGGCTGAGCTGGCGTTCTACGCCCAGATAGCGCAGAAAGCGGTTGACGTCATTAGCGAGCAGTCCGTCCGTCATACGCGCTCAATCCAGCGCTCCAGCAGCTCAGGCAGCATCAGGGCGATCTCCTGCAACAGTTGCGTGCCCTGCCCCTGTTCATAATGATGCGCGTCGCGGCTGGTAAATAACATCACGCCCAGGTCACCATCGCGCCCCATCAGCGACATCGCCACCGAGCCGATAGCTTTGGCTTCCGGCAGCACCACCAGCAGTTCTGGCCCGTTAAGCGGCCCCAGATAGTGGTGCTCATGGCCCAGACGCTGAATGCGCAGCGGCTCAAACGCCTGACGGCTCAGCGCCAGATGGGTAAACCCGGACGGCGCGCCAATGCGCCAGCGGTCAGGGAAGAGACGGATCGTCGCGCCTGCCAGCCCCAGATCGCGCGCCCAGCGGTGGAAGCGGTTGAGGAACTCTTCGAGACTGTGCGCGGAAGCCAGACGCGCCTGAAGGTGCAGTAGACGGTAGAACAGGCTTTCGTTATTGCTGGCCTGCTCCATCAGCAGCGTCATGTTCTCTTCGAGCTGATTGATGTGGTTGCGCGAGCGCGCCATGTGCCATTCAACCAGCGACACGGTCTCGCGAACCGGATGCGGCACGCGCATCCGTTCGACGACGCGTGCATTGCGGATAAAAAACTCAGGATTGTGCAGCAGGTAATCCACAACAGCGCTGTCGTCCAGCTCCGTTACAGGTTCCCGCAGTTCTTCCCCTGGTTGCTTCATAGATGGATAAACCCGTCATAAACATGTGTCGCCGGGCCAGTCATGTACAGTGGATGACCCGCTCCTTTCCAGGCGATATCAAGACGTCCGCCCGGTAATTCCACGCGAACCTCTTCTGCCAGTAACCCCTGTGAGATACCGACGGCCACCGCCGCACAGGCACCGCTTCCGCAGGCCTGGGTTTCGCCCGCGCCGCGCTCGTAAACCCGCAGGCGAATGTGTTCACGCTTCACCACCTGCATGAAACCGATGTTCGCCCGCTCCGGGAAGCGCTCGTGGCTTTCCAGCACCGGGCCGAGCGTTTCAACCGCCGCGGTTTGCACATCATCCACCTGAATCACGCAGTGCGGGTTACCCATTGAGACGACGCCGCACAATACTGTCTGCTCGGCGGCACGCATAATATAGGTCTTTTCCGCTTTGTTGGCGCGAAACGGCACGGCAGAGGGTTCGAAGTTCGGCTCGCCCATGTTCACGCGCACCAGTTCGTCGTCGGTAACACTGAGCACCATCCGGCCGTTGGCGGTGCTGACGCGGATATCGCGCTTGTTGGTCAGCCCTTTCAGCCGAACAAAGCGGGCAAAACAGCGCGCGCCGTTGCCGCACTGGGAAACTTCGCTGCCGTCGGCGTTAAAAATGCGGTAGTGAAAGTCCAGGTCAGGATCGTAAGGCGGCTCCACCACCAGCAGCTGGTCAAACCCCACGCCCATGTGTCGATCCGCCAGGCGACGGATCAATTCCGGGGAGAAAAAGACATTCTGCGTTACCGCGTCGACGACCATAAAGTCGTTGCCAAGGCCATGCATTTTAGAGAACTGCATCATTTGCTCCATTGCGCGGGTACAGAACGTAATTGTCAGAGATTGACCTGAGTCGGGCCGCCGTTATTGCCGCGATCGTTGGTATCCGGCGTAGATGACTCGATACCACTTTGCACCGGTTTTGTCGGCGGTGGTGCGTTTTTATCCTCTGGCGGGAAGTACAGTGGTCCCTTCAGTCCACAGCCGGTCAGGCTAAACAGAGTGACAAGAACGACAAGCGTTCGGAAGACGTTTTTCATGTAGAGGTTGCCCGTAAGTTCAAATCTGTTTCTATCATCGCAGGAGAAGACACAAAAGCAAGAGTTTGCCGCTTTCCTGCAACGGGAATTATTTAGCGTTATACTGCCGCCATCACGAAAAACAGGAATAAAACCATGAACGACAGTGAATTTCATCGCCTTGCCGATACCCTGTGGATGACCATCGAAGAGCGTATCGACGACTGGGACGGCGACAGCGATATCGATTGTGAAATCAACGGCGGGATCCTGACCTTAAGCTTCGAAAACGGCAGCAAGATTATTATTAACCGTCAGGAGCCGCTTCACCAGGTGTGGTTGGCGGCGAAACAGGGCGGCTATCACTTTGATCTGAAAGGTGACGAGTGGGTCTGCGATCGCAGCGGCGAAACGTTCTGGGATCTGCTGGAGCAGGCGGCGACGGCGCAGGCGGGCGAGGACGTAAGTTTCAGATAGTTGCGTTGCCCGGTGGCGGCTACGCCTTACCGGGCCTACAACGGCTCGAACCGTAGGCCGGGTAAGCGATAGCGCCACCCGGCAACAGCGGCTCAAACCGTAGGCCGGGTAAGCATTAGCGCCACCCGGCAACAGCGGCTCAAACCGTAGGCCGGGTAAGCGTCAGCGCCACCCGGCAACAGCGACTCGGGCCGTAGGCCGGGTAAGCGTTAGCGCCACCCGGCGAAAAGCCTCAGGAAAAATACTGCTGCAACAGCGGCGCAGTTTCCTGGTTAGCGGGCGCCGCAGGGGTAATCGCCTGCGTACGGAACGGGATCACCTGCGCTCGCCCATCCACATTCACAATCTGGTAGAACTGCGGCAGGTTGAAGTTGATAAAGCTTGAGCCGTAGGTAAAGCGATCGTGCGAGGATGAATAGAAGCGGCTGACGTCGCGCACCAGCTCCTCTTTGCTGCCTTCACAGTGGTGATACACCTCGGCACGGTTGGTTTCATCCAGAATGTAGATGTTAAACCCGGCGTTATCGCCCGACTCTTCGAAGAAGAACTGAATAATCCCTTCACTCGCAAAGCCATCCACCACCTGCGGCAGCTTAACATGATTGGTTTCCACCTGAACCGACAGGCCATGCAGTTTGTTGTGTGAAATCGCGCCGTAGAATTCAATGGCGTTCTCCAGCTTCTGCACCGACACGTTCAGGCGCTCAAAGAACAGCCCCCAGGTCTGGCCGGAGACGCGCAGCGCTTTAAAGCGCCCGGTTTCCTGTCGGGTGCTGGAGAGACGCAGTTCGATGCACTCAGACACCAGTTGCTGAACGCGGGTACGAATCAGGCCGCGCAGGTGCTGGCTGTAGCAGAACACCTCCACGCTGTCCGGCGGCGCGGCGTCCTGGTGCATCTTGCCGAGGATCGTTTTCAGCGCCTCGATCATCGCCTGCTCGCCGTTAAAGTGCAGGGTACGCACTTCGTTCCACGAGTTGCGGTACAGCAGATCCACGCTACCCACCAGGCAGTTTTGCTGCTCGCCGAAGCTAAAGACGTCCAGCTTGCGGAAGTCAAAGTGAACCACCTGATTGCGGAAGGCCGCCGTCGGGTCGTATTCCAGGTTGACGATGATCGCCAGATGGCGAATCTCACACGGGCTGTAGAGCGCTTTTGGCGTCGGCGCAGGCAGACGCAGCGGGAAGTGGTGCGAGACATCCGCCACCATCTCCTGCAACTTGGCTAAATCGACCACCTCGTTGCCTTTGATAAACAACCGGGTACGTGAGGTGAGAAGGCCGTTAAACCAGGCCCAGGCCACCAGCTTGTTCAGGTAGCGGTTATATTCCAGCGGCTGATGGCTGATGATCGAATCCATGCTTGGCGCACGGTTGTACAGATACCACCCGGTGCGGTTCGCGCGGCCCGGCGGCACGTAGATAAAGGTCAGATTCGGTTCAGACAGGTCAGGCGAAATCTGTGGGTTAACCAGCGTTACCTTGCCCGGCAACGCTTCAAACGCGGCGTACAGTTTACGGGTCAGCACCCCGATATCCTGTGGGCTGGCAGAAACGCTAAGGTTGTTACGGCGGGCAAAGCGGATCAGGTTGCGGTAGCTCTGCATCATCGCATCAAGCAGTTCGTTGTGCGCCTCACGCACCTGATCGATCTTCCAGTTGGCGCGGTTGTCGAGCATGGCGAGACGCTCTTCGTCCCATCCCCACTCTTTGACTAACTGGCTGACGACTTCACGACGCCAGCCCACGCAGGCGCGTTCGCGGCTCAGTTTTTCACAGACTTTGAGATAGAAACATCGACGCACCAGGTCAAGACGCGTGGCGTCCTCAATGGCTGTCAGGTATTCGGTGACGCGTTCCAGCATCATGCAGTAGGCATCAAGCCCGTAGGAGACGATCTCCCCGTCGTGCAGACGCTGTTTAATATCTTTCGCCAGCAGGCGCGGCGTGGGGTATTCCCAGGAGTAGGCTTCCAGCAGCAGGGTTTTCAGCACCGCTTTGTACGGTGAATCAATGCTTTTATAAAGCTGCCAGAGGCTTGCGCCAAAGTACTCTTCGGCGGACAGGGAGCTCAGGCCACCCAGATCCAGCCACTCGTTTGGCGTCAGAACGCCCTGCGAGTAAAGCGACATGACGTAGTCGTCATAATTCTCTTCTTCATCACACGGCACCATATTCCACAGAATACGTTTCCCGGCCAGGCGAACGGCAGTACGGTAAAACTCATCCAGCAACAGGATGTGCTGAGTCGAGCCGCAGTCTTCACCACCCAGACTGCCGCTTTCGTTATGGCGGAAACGGTTTTCATCAATCAGGAAGAAGCTCACTTCCACGCCGAGCGACGCCGCCCAGCTCTCCAGCAGGCTGCATTTACGCTGCAACAGCTGTCGCTCTTCATTGTCGAGCCAGGACTGATGGCAGACCCAGATATCCAGGTCAGAAGAGCAGCTTTGCCCAACCGATGACGTGCTGCCCATGGAGTAAACCCCGGTAATCGGCAGCTCACCTTTCGGCGAATCCTGCGGCGGCATACCACGGTAGAGTTCAAGTTCTGTCAGGTAGTGCTGTTGGGTTTCATCAGGCGTGAAGAGGCAAATGCCCTGGGGAACGTTACCATCGAGGTAACCCGGCATTAGCGGATGGTGATAGTGCAACAATGTCGGCAGTAGACTGTATACCTGCTGGAAAGCAGGGCCCATGGCAGCAAGCGCGCGATCCACACGCAATTGATTGATGGCATCCAGTCTCTGTTTCAGAGTCTCAATATAGAGGTACAAGACGTATCGCCTGATGTTTCCGGGTGTCGCATGCCAGTCAGAACAGGAAAAGCAGCGGACCCGCAGTATTTCAAAAAATAACCGTTACCCTTTTTCGCCTTTTGCTTTTCTGGTGGTACAGACGAAAAAATGGTCTAAAACGTGATCAATTTAACACCTTGCCGGTTGACCGTAAAGAAAGATGCGCTACATACAAGTGTAGCACCGTTCTGTACATGTAAATTCCTGAATACGGCGATGGCTGACGAGTACGCCGCCCTGTCCCTCTCACTCTTCATCAACCGTAAAACTGCCATCCGAGTGTCAACAATGTTAGGATGGTTAGCGATTGATAATGACGGTAACAAGCATGTTAGACAATGTTTTGAGAATTGCCACACGCCAAAGTCCTCTTGCACTCTGGCAGGCACATTATGTTAAGCAGCGCCTGGAAGCCTGCCACACCGGATTACGCGTTGAGCTGGTGCCAATGGTCACGCGTGGCGATGTCATTCTGGATACGCCGCTGGCCAAAGTGGGCGGAAAAGGTCTGTTTGTCAAAGAGCTGGAGCTGGCATTGCTTGAGAACCGCGCCGATATCGCCGTGCATTCGATGAAGGATGTGCCCGTTGAGTTCCCGGAAGGGCTGGGGCTGGTGACCATCTGCGAGCGCGAGGATCCGCGCGATGCGTTTGTCTCTAATCGCTATGACTCGCTCGATGCGTTGCCGGCAGGCAGCGTGGTCGGCACGTCAAGTTTACGCCGCCAGTGTCAGCTGGCTGAACGTCGCCCGGATCTGGTGATCCGTTCGCTGCGCGGGAACGTCGGCACACGCCTTGGCAAGCTGGATAACGGCGATTACGATGCCATTATTCTTGCGGTTGCGGGCCTGAAACGCCTGGGGCTGGAAGAACGCATTCGCGTCGCGTTGCCGCCGGAGCTGTCGCTGCCCGCCGTCGGCCAGGGTGCCGTCGGCATTGAGTGTCGTCTGGTTGATGCGCGCACTCAGGCACTGCTCGCGCCGCTGAATCATGACGATACCGCCGTTCGCGTAAAAGCCGAGCGCGCGATGAATACTCGCCTCGAAGGAGGCTGTCAGGTGCCAATTGGCAGCTATGCTGAATTAACTGACGGTGAGCTGTGGTTGCGTGCGCTGGTTGGCGCGCCGGACGGCTCACAGATGGTTCGCGGTGAACGTCGCGGCAAGCCGCAAGATGCCGAGGCGCTTGGCGTATCGCTGGCGGAAGAGCTGCTGAATAACGGCGCGCGTGAAATTCTGGCTGAGGTCTATAACGGAGAGCCCCCTGCATGAGCATACTTGTCACCCGCCCTTCTCCCGCAGGAGAGCAGTTAGTGAGCCGTCTGCGCGCACTGGGGCAGGTGGCCTGGAGTTTTCCGCTGGTTGAATTCTCCCCCGGTCGCGAGCTGCCTGCGCTCGCTGACCAGATGCGTCTCTTGCAGGAAGGCGATCTGCTCTTTGCGCTGTCGCAGCATGCCGTGGAGTTTGCCCATGCGCAGCTGCAACAGCATGCCGTTAGCTGGCCTCACGCCCCCCGCTATTTCGCCATCGGGCGCACCACGGCGCTGGCCTTACATACCGCGAGCGGAATCGATGTTCGTTACCCGTTAGATCGGGAAATCAGCGAAGTCTTGCTACAATTACCTGAATTACAAACCATTGCCGGAAAGCGCGCGCTCATTTTGCGCGGCAACGGTGGCCGCGAACTGCTGGGCGAAACGCTGCGCGAACGCGGCGCAGACGTGACGTTTGTGGAGTGCTATCAGCGCTGTGCGAAACACTATGATGGCGCGGAAGAAGCAATGCGCTGGCACGCCCGCGGTATTAATACGCTGGTGGTCACCAGCGGTGAAATGTTACAACAGCTTTGGTCGCTGATTCCGCTTTGGTATCGCGAAAACTGGTTACTCCGCTGTCGGCTTCTGGTCGTCAGTGAGCGTCTGGCGAACCACGCCCGGGAACTGGGCTGGCAGGATATTCGGATCGCTGAAAACGCCGACAACGATGCGCTGCTGCGCGCATTACAATAACTCTCAAATGGGAAGCCATAATGACGGAACACGAAAAATCCTCCGCCGTGGTTGAAGAGACCAGGGAGACTGTGGACACCACGTCACAGCCAGAGACGACAGACACAACCGTTGAGAAGAAAAACGGCAGCAACAAAACCAGCCTCACGCTGAGCGTGATTGCCATCGCGATTGCGCTGGCCGCAGGCGTGGGTCTCTACGGACTGGTGAAGAAACAAGGCACCAACCAGACGGCCACCAGCGACGCGTTGGTTAACCAAATCACTGCCCTACAGAAAGCGCAGGAGACGCAAAAAGCTGAGCTGGAAGGCGTGATCAAACAGCAAACTGCCGCCCTCGCCGACGCGAACAGCAAACGTGAAGAGTTGACCAAACAGCTGAGCGAAGTGCAGGAGAAAGTCGCCACAATTTCGGGAACCGATGCCAAAACCTGGCTACTTTCACAGGCCGATTTTCTGGTGAAACTGGCCGGGCGCAAGCTCTGGAGCGATCAGGATGTCACCACCGCCGCCGCGCTGCTGAAAAGTGCCGACGCAAGCCTGGCTGACATGAACGATCCGAGCCTCATCAACGCACGCCGCGCTATTACGGAAGATATCGCCAGCCTGTCTGCGGTTTCTCAGGTCGATTATGACGGTATCATCCTTAAGGTAAATCAGCTCTCCAACCAGATTGATAACCTTCAGCTAGCCGATAACAACGACGATGACTCCCCGATGGATTCTGACGGCACCGAGCTGTCCAGCTCCCTGAGCGAATGGCGTATCAACCTGCAAAAGAGCTGGCAGAACTTTATGGACAGCTTTATTACCATTCGCCGCCGTGATGAAACTGCCGTGCCGCTGCTGGCGCCGAACCAGGACGTCTATCTGCGTGAAAACATTCGCTCCCGCCTGCTGGTGGCTGCCCAGGCCGTACCGCGTCACCAGGAAGAGACCTACAAACAGGCGCTGGATAACGTTTCAACCTGGGTACGTGCTTACTACGATACCAATGACGCAACCACGACCGCGTTCCTTGAGGATATCGACAAGCTGAGCCAGCAAAACATCACCATGAACGTGCCGGACAAGCTGGAAAGCCAGCCGATTCTGGAGAAGCTCATGCAGACGCGCGTGCGTAACCTGCTGGCCCAGCCGGGCGTTCCGGCAGAGCGTCCGGCTGAAGCACCTGCCGCCGCGCCAGCGCCTGAAAGCGCGCCGCAAGGAGAGTAATGATGCTAAAAGTCTTCTTACTCTTCATCCTGCTGATCGCCGGGATTGTACTGGGGCCGATGCTCGCGGGTCACCAGGGTTATGTATTGATCCAGACCGATAACTACAATATCGAAACCAGCGTAACAGGACTGGTAATTATTCTGATCCTGGGTGTGGTCGTTCTGCTGGCAGTGGAGTGGCTCCTGCGTCGTATTTTCCGTACCGGCGTACATACGCGCGGCTGGTTCGTTGGCCGTAAGCGCCGTCGCGCCCGCAAGCAGACCGAGCAAGCGTTGCTGAAGCTGGCCGAAGGCGACTATCAGCAGGTTGAAAAGCTGATGTCGAAAAA
This sequence comes from Enterobacter cloacae complex sp. S1, assembly GCF_014930525.1. Lineage (NCBI taxonomy): Bacteria > Pseudomonadati > Pseudomonadota > Gammaproteobacteria > Enterobacterales > Enterobacteriaceae > Enterobacter > Enterobacter cloacae complex sp. S1. The sequence continues at coordinate 225,611 of NZ_JADBRE010000005.1, read as the reverse complement.
TGCCGACCATGCAGAACAGCCGGTTGTTAACTATCTGCTGGCCGCTGAGGCGGCGCAACAGCGAGGCGATGAGGCCCGCGCCAATCAGCATCTTGAACGCGCGTCTGAGCTCTCTACTAAAGATCCGATTCCGGTTGAGATCACCCGCGTTCGTCTGCAACTGGCGCGCAATGAAAACCATGCCGCCCGTCACGGCGTTGACCGTCTGCTGGAAATTACCCCTCGTCACCCGGAAGTGCTGCGTCTGGCTGAGCAGGCATATATTCGGACCGGTGCCTGGGGCTCGCTGCTGGACATTATCCCTTCCATGGCGAAAGCCGACGTGGGCGATGATGAACATCGTGATGAACTTCAGCGTCTGGCCTGGATTGGCCTGATGGATCAGGCGCGCGCCGATCTCGGCAGCGACGGCCTGAAAACCTGGTGGAAAAACCAGAGCCGTAAAACGCGCCAGCAGGTTCCTCTTCAGGTGGCGATGGCAGAACATCTGATTGAGTGTGACGACCATGACACCGCGCAGGAGATCCTCCTCGACGGTCTCAAGCGACAGTATGATGACCGCCTGGTGATGGTCATCCCGCGTCTGAAAACCAACAATCCGGAACAAATTGAAAAAGCACTGCGCCAGCAGATCAAAACCGTGGGCGATCGTCCGCTGCTGTGGAGTACGCTGGGCCAGTCTCTGATGAAACACGGCGAGTGGCAGGAGGCGAGCCTCGCCTTCCGCGCCGCGCTGAAGCAACGTCCGGACGCATTTGATTACGCCTGGCTTGCTGATTCGCTGGACAAGCAGCATAAGCCGGAAGAGGCCGCAGCTATGCGCCGTGATGGGCTGTTATTGACGTTGCAAAATAACGGAACGCAGCAGTAATTAACAGGAGGCCAGATGGCCTCCTTTTTTACGCCCATAAAAAAACGCCTGCTATAAAAGCAGGCGTTAAAACAGGTCTGTAAGACAACATATTTGGTGCTTCACTCAACGTTGTGTCCATGGTGTCTGATGAGGCCGAAGCGACATCTGTCAGTGGACGATAAGCACCGTAAACGGCTCTGCGTCATTCCTGAGTTTATGAGGCCTTAAGGCGAACATAAGAGATGGAATGAGCATCTACACGCATATTATTGCATGTAATGTGCCAGGTTTACACGCAGAACTTTTACATCGCGCAACATTTTAAGATAAAAGGAAATTATGCTGTTAAGAACCGCCTGAAGCCATACAACATCGCGCTGAAGGCGGCGATATGTCGTCACCAGGAGACAGGTTAAGAGGTAAAATAATAAATTCTTTAATATTAACGGGTTATATGTCGCTGAATCGCGACAAGGATATAGAGTGTTGTCGGGGAAAGGCTACAGGATAAAAAACGCAGAAAACAAAAAACCCCGCCGAAGCGGGGTTCAAAATTGGTCGGCGAGAGAGGATTCGAACCTCCGACCCACTGGTCCCAAACCAGTTGCGCTACCAAGCTGCGCTACTCGCCGATGTACTGCTTTTTTGAATTTTTAGTTCAACTCATTAAAAGTCGTGGTGCGAGGGGGGGGACTTGAACCCCCACGTCCGTAAGAACACTAACACCTGAAGCTAGCGCGTCTACCAATTCCGCCACCTTCGCAATTCACAACTCTTTCAATAATGGGGTGGCTAATGGGATTCGAACCCACGACAACTGGAATCACAATCCAGGGCTCTACCAACTGAGCTATAGCCACCACTGTATTCTTTCACGCGGTTCTGACTACTTCTCAGACCACCGCAGCTCTAGCGCCGGGACTAAAATGGCGCGCCCGACAGGATTCGAACCTGAGACCTCTGCCTCCGGAGGGCAGCGCTCTATCCAGCTGAGCTACGGGCGCTTAGCGCCGTTGCGGGGCTGGATATTACGTACCTCCGTCCCCGCTGTCTAGTGCTTTTTTGAAAAAAATGCGCGTTTGGTTATGGTTTGCACATTTTGCCGCTTATTCCTCCACTTTATGGGCGGAGCCACGGCGGCCCAGGCCAAAAAGTTTATATGCAGCTGTGACGGCAGCCAGGAAGATCATCCCGACAAACAGCGACATGCGGGTATCTTCATTAAAGTACATTCCAATTAATACGCAAATCAGGAACGCCATCGTCAAATAGTTCGCATACGGGAACAGAATGGAGCGGAACGGATGGCTGGCGATCGCTTTTTTGTGCGCCTGTCGGAAACGCAGCTGGCTAATCAAAATGACAAACCACGGTACCATTCCCGGCAGCACGCTGGCGCTATAGACATAAACAAACACGCGCTGCGGATTCGGGATGATGTAGTTCAGGCAAGAGCCAATCAGCAGAATCACAATCGACACCGCTACGCCCGCCACCGGTACACCCACGCGGGAGACTTTACCCATTACCGCCGGCAGCTGTTTGTTTTGCGAGAGCGCGTAAAGCATGCGCCCGCAGCTGTACATCCCGCTGTTACAGCCGGAGAGCGCCGCTGTCAGCACCACAAAGTTGATAATGGCGGCTGCCGCCGTGATGCCAATCTTAGCGAAGGTTAAGACAAACGGGCTGCCGGTGGTGCCGATCTCGTTCCATGGGAAAATGGTCACGATAACGAAGATCGCGCCCACATAGAAAATCAGGATACGCCACAGCACCTTGCCTACCGCGCTACGCAGCGTGACCTGCGGGTTTTTCGCCTCACCTGCGGTAATGCCGATCAGCTCAACGCCCTGATAAGAGGCGACAACGATACAGAGCGCCGTCAGGAAGCCTTTCCAGCCACCGGCAAAGAAGCCGCCGTGCCCGGTCAGGTTACCGAAACCAATCGCGTGGCCGCCGTTTCCGAAACCAAAGAAGATGACACCCAGACCCACAACAATCATCACGATAATGGTGGTGACTTTGATCATCGCAAACCAGAACTCGATTTCACCGTAAAGGCGAACGGCGGCAAGGTTCGCCAGCGCCACCAGCCCTACGGCGATGAGCGCGGGTATCCACTGGGCCATCTCCGGGAACCAGAACTGCACGTAGACCCCGATGGCGGTGATCTCCGAAATCCCGACGGCCATCCACATAAACCAGTACGACCAGGCCGTGAGATAGCCAAAGAACGGGCTCATATAACGGTGGGCGTAAACGGCGAAAGAGCCCGTTACTGGCTCCAGAAACAACATTTCGCCCATTGAGCGCATGATGAAGAAGACGAACAGCCCGGCAATAATATACGCCAGCAGGACGGAAGGCCCCGCCCATTTCAGCGTGCTTGCCGAGCCCATAAACAGGCCAACGCCGATAGTCCCGCCCAGCGCGATCAATTCAATATGTCGAGCTTCCAGCCCACGCTGAAGCTCCGGTTTTTTCTCTGCCATAAATCCTCGGTTGTGTTTGCTGTTTCCCGACTTATTGCCGGGTATTGTTTTTGAGGGGTACTGAAATACGGAGCGAATGGTTTCTTAAATTCTGGCAAATGGCAAACAATGCATTAAAAAAATGAATGCATTGCACAGAAATTCAGCAGTTTTACAGGGGGCGTTGCAGCGCGAACAGCAGATCGCGCTGCATATTGATTACATTTTCCCGGTGTAGTGCCAGGCGAGGTAGCGCAGCAGACGAATCTGTCGTTTGATACGCGTCGGTTGAGAGAGCAGGCGGTAGAGCCACTCCAGCCCCAGGTTTTGCCAGACTTTGGGCGCACGCTTAACGTGGCCGGTAAAGACGTCGTAGGTGCCGCCAACGCCCATATAGAGCGCATCCGGGCTGACCAGACGGCAATCACGCATCAGAATTTCCTGCCGCGGCGACCCCATGGCGACAGTGACAATTTTCGCCCCGCTGTCGCGCACGCGCTCGTATAACGCCTGGCGATCTTCCGGCCTGAAATAGCCATCCTGGCTGCCCACGATGTTAACATTCCACTGGCTACGCAGCTTTTGTTCGGTCTGCGCCAGCACCTCTGGTTTGCCGCCAATCAAAAATACCGGCGAGCCTTCAGCGCCTGCGCGTTCCATAAGTCGCTCCCAAAGGTCAGCACCCGCCACGCGAGACACATTAGCGTCAGGAAACTTTTTACGAATTGAACGCACCACGCTAATACCGTCCGCGTATTTAAACTCCGCGGCTTCAATCAGGCTTTTCACTTCCGCATTATCTTCAACCGCCAGCATTTTTTCTGCGTTGATGGCCACCAGCGTGCCCGATTTCATCTGCCCGTCCGCGAACAGGAAATCCAGCGCGTGTTGCATGTCACGCCAGCCAATAAGCTGTAGCCCACGCAGCGCATAACGCGGGGCTGAAGTTGTATCCGTCATGATAATCCCTACTCAGACTTGCGACAGCGTTGTGCTGCCCTGTGGCTCACGTCTGTGCACAAGCCCTGCACTGTCAAACAACCAGTACAGCAGTTTTGCCAGCAGCAGACAGAGACCGAAAACGACCATAAAAAACACCACGCGTGAGACGAACGAATCCAGCCCCTCGCGCGCCAGAACGATCATATTGAAAATGGCACCGAAACAGAAACTGTGCAAAACAGCGGCTTTGTAGCGGTTGGTCTCTTCATTACCCAGCGTATATAGCCAGTCGAACCATTTTATTATCAGCCCGACCGCGATCGCGCCCGGCAGGATAAACCACGTTCCGCCCATCACTACCAGCGAGCCAATCAGGGTTGGGGAAATCGCCAGGCCCGAATGGTTGTTCAGCACTTCCCAGGTAAAGTAGTTCGCCGTATTCAGGACAATACCGGGACGGTCGGGCCACAGCCACGTCGGTATAAAGACATAGAAATCGCGAACAATCGGCGCCAGCCCCTGGAATTCGATTTTGTCGTAGTTTTGCAGCAGTAAAGCCAGGTTTTCCCACGGCGAGAAGGTATCGCGCGTCAGATACAGGAAGGTATAAAACGCTTCGTCGCCGGCCACGTTCAGTCCGTAGCGCTTCAGCGCCAGCCAGAACATCCCCACAATGCCAAAGACACCTGCCGCCGCCAGCATCCACAGCGAAATCCAACCGCGAATAATGCCGATAAACAGGAAAATCGCGAAGGCGATAATGATGTTAGCGCGGGTGCCGCCGACGATCATGTAGGTCAGAATGCCAAATGCGACGGTGCTGACCAGGAAGAACAGCCAGGCTTTGCTGTCCTGACGCAGGAAAAAGACCACCAGCATCGCCGGAATGAAGAAATAGAAGAAACGCTTGAGCGCGACGCCGGAGACTTCGGCGGAGAAAATCTGGCTATAGGACTGCAACTTAAACAGTAAAAAGCCGTTATGCATGAAGAAAATCGCCACGCTGACGAGGGCGATGGTCATCAGCATAACCCACGTCAGATGGGTTTCTACCCGGTTCATGGTAAACAGCGGACGACGGGGTGTGGTGTCTTTCGCCGCGCGCAGGCGCGTTTTATAGGTGACGTAATACACCGCGTAGAAGCTGGTCGCAGAGAGCAGCGCCTGCAACAAGATTTCCGGCGGAGCGACGCCAACATCAAAGCGGAACACGAGGATGCTGGTCAGCGGGAAGCCAAAGAAAAAGGTCAGCAAAAACAGCAGCGAGAAGAATACGTTGAAGTTAAAACGTACGCGCCGGAATTCAAACCAGGTGAGCGTGGCGATAAACAGCGTACTCAGCAGCCAGACCACCAGCAAGCCGCTAAATTGCAACTGGCTCATGCGTTGTCTCCTGAAGCAATCCGCAGCGCGCGGTGCCACGGCGTGAGATAGTTCGGGCTGAAAAAGTCGATGCTATTTTTATCCACCAGCGTGAGCTGACGCTGCGCTTCCCGTACCACCTCGACATTAAGCGTGTCAGAGGTAAACAGCACCGGAATATGCTGTTCGGCCATGTCCTGCCAGAACGGGTTTTCGCGGTTGAGCACACACGGTACGCCCGCCTGAATCAGCAGACACAGCGTACCAATCCCCTGCTGACGGGCAAAGATGAAATAGCCCAGATCGCATTTTCGCAGCAGCGCGAGATAGTCATCAAATTCCAGCTTATCGCTGAGAATGTGCAGATTTTCCGCGCTAAACAGCCCAAGCCCCTGCTGGCGAACTTCATCGATGTAGGCGTCGTTATTGGCGGGATAGCCCATCGGCACCACGACGTTCACCGTATCGCCAAACTGCTGATGCACCGCCCGCAGCGCCGCGACATGCTCGTTACTGCGATCGCCGGAATTTCCCACCAGAATGGTCAGTTTGCCCTCACGAACCGCGTCATTCGCCATGGTATTCAGTGCCGGATCCATACGGGTCGGAAAATAGAGCAGTTCCCCGCGAACCTTCGGGTGCTGTTTAGCAAAATAGTTGAGGTCGCCACGGGTAGCAAAAACGCAGCCCACGCGCGCCTGCGCCAGACGACGCAGCGGATAGAAAAGACGGAACTTCCAGCCGTGGGAGACTTCGTAGAGATCTGCTCCCCAGATATGCCAGCTGAACTGGGAAGGTTTTATCCCGCCGCTTAACAGCGCCAGCCACAGCCCGGTATTGAATTGTCCGTGGAAGAAGAAACGCTGGCTTCGGTCCGCTTTGGCTTTCGCGACAACGGCTTTGGTCAGGGCCGCTTTGTCTGGCCAGAAGGTGATGTGCAATGCCGGACACACCGCGCTCAGGCCGTTATCGCGTCCAACGACCATAAACTCGCGCGCATCGGGCGTGCCGGATGCCAGTTCATCGTTGAAGAACCGCAGAACGGTCTGGTTATGATGCGGGATATCCGATCCCAGTATGTGTATCAGTGCAGTCATGCGCGTTTACGCCAAAGTAAAAATACGCCGCAACAGGCAGCGAAATAAACGATATAAGTTGCCATATAGGCCTGAGCCGCCCCCAGCGCACCGTGGGTGGGGATCAGCCAGTGAGAAAATGCCGTCAGCAGCGCAAACTGGCCGATCTCTGCCAGGATATACAACCGCAGCGAAGCCTTCGCAATCACCAGATAGCCGAAAACGTATGCCCCCACTTTCAGCACATCGCCGACCAGTTGCCAGGCAAACAGATCGCGCATGGCGGTAAACTTCGCCGAAAACAGCAGCCAGATGGCGAAATCACGCAGTAACCAGACGGTAAAGCTGGCGATCGCAACCGCCGGCAATACAAAACGCAGGGAGCGAAAAATCTCGCGGGTAATATCCTGCCTGGAAGTCAGGCGCGATAAGGTTGGCAGTAAATAGACGCTAAAGGAAGCCGTAATAAATTGGAGGTAAGCATCTGAAATGCTGCTCACTCCCTGCCAGATCCCCACTTCATCCCAGCTGTAATGCGCTGCCAGCAGGTTTCGCATCATCACGTAGGCAACGGGAAGCGTTACCGAAGTGATGAGCGCCATCAGGGTAAACTTTCCTAGCTGCCCCGCCAGCATCTTGTCCCACTGCGGTTTCAGGTAATTCAGCGGGACATTGCCTCTGCGCATCAGCATAAACGCTGCCGGAATGACAACGAGCGCAGGCACCAGCGCCAGCCCCAGCAGCGCGCCTTCATAGCCGCCCAGCCGATAGCAAAAGTAGTAGGCGATAACGCCGATGATGCTGCCGAGGATCAGCGCCAGCGCATTCCCGGCGGCATCACGGAAGCCTTTCATCAGCGCCAGCAGCAGGTTTGCCCAGGCGATCCCCATCTGAACGAGCGCCACCAGGCGCACCAGCCCCTGATAATGCGTGTGTCCGAACAGCCCCTGGCTGATGGGTGCCGCTGCCAGCAAAAAGACGACGGCCAGCAACGTAGAGAAGCCCAGCACCATAGCAGAGGAGGTGCCCACCACCGTGCGGAGCTTTTCGGCATCGTCATGATGCTGCGCGACGTATTTGGTGACGCCATTGAATATCCCGGCACCCGCCAGCACGCCAAGCACCGTGACCAGCTGGCGGAAGTTCCCTGCCAGCCCAACGCCTGACGGACCAAATGAGACGGCCAGCAGCTTGACGACCAGTAACCCGGCGCCAATTTTTACAAGCGTGGACGCTGCCGTCCACACCGACGCTTTTGCCAGAGACATATCAGGCGAAATAACTCAGAAGCGAATTGATCACCGTACGCTGGTTCACCGGCGCGAGGTTGTAGAACAGGGGCAGGCGGAGCAGACGTTCGCTCTCTTTGGTGGTGTAGCGGTCTTCACCGGCAAACATCCCGAAGGCTTCGCCCGCCGGGCTGGAGTGCAGCGGAATATAGTGGAATACCGCCATAATTTCCGCCTCTTTCAGCCAGGCAATCAGCTTGCTGCGATCGTCGTTATCGCGCAGCTTGATGTAAAACATGTGAGCGTTGTGGATGCAGTCTGCCGGAATAGTCGGCAGTTCAATACGTCCGGCTTTTGCCAGCGGCTCCAGCGCGTCGTAGTAGGTTTGCCACAGGGAGAGGCGTTGCAGATTGATTCGCTCTGCCGCTTCCAGCTGCGCCCAGAGATACGCGGCCTGCAAATCCGCCATCAGGTAGCTTGAGCCGATATCGCGCCAGGTGTACTTATCCACCTGACCGCGGAAGAACTGGCTGCGGTTGGTCCCTTTTTCACGGATCACTTCCGCACGCTCCACCAGGGCACGATCGTTAATCAGCGTCGCGCCGCCTTCGCCGCCTGCGGTGTAGTTTTTGGTTTCGTGGAAGCTAAAGCAGCCAATATGACCAATGGTGCCCAGCGCGCGCCCTTTGTAGGTGGACATCACGCCCTGCGCGGCGTCTTCCACCACAAACAGGTTGTGCTTTTTAGCGATGGCCATGATGGTGTCCATCTCACAGGCCACGCCCGCGTAATGCACCGGCACAATCGCCCGCGTTTTATCGGTGACCGCCGCTTCAATCAGCGTTTCGTCGATGTTCATAGTATCCGGACGGATATCCACAAACACGATTTTCGCCCCGCGCAGGACAAACGCGTTCGCCGTGGAGACGAAGGTGTAGCTCGGCATGATCACTTCATCGCCGGGCTGGATATCCAGCAACAGCGCCGCCATCTCAAGCGATGCGGTACAGGACGGCGTCAGCAGTACCTTGGCACTGTGAAAACGTTGCTCCATCCACTGCTGGCAGCGGCGGGTAAAACCGCCATCGCCACAGAGCTTGCCGCTGCCCATAGCAGACTGCATGTAATCAAGTTCAGTGCCCACAACGGGAGGCGCGTTAAATGGAATCATCTTGTCACCTGTATAACCAGTAGGCGGTGGCGTCGATGCCGGCACCACTCGCAATATAACGTTTAAGCGCAGCGGTGTTGCCCATCTGGGTTGCGACCCGCAGCGTCGATACCTGTTGTTGCTCCGCCCAGTGCAGCGCCGCCTGCATGAGTTTCTCGCCCATGCCGCGCCCGGCTAACAAACCGATGCGCGCCTCGTGCTCGTTGAGCCTGCGAAGCGAAACAAAACCCTGAATCTGCCCCCCGGCAGTACGGAACACCAGACAGACGTGGTCAAACGTGCCTTTGACCGCATTCTCTATCCACTGGGCATAAAAGCGGCCGCTGTCATCGGGCGCATACCAGGGCGCCCGGAAACGGCTCTGAGCGAAGGCCAGCGCCGCCATCTTGCGCAGCGCGGGGATATCCTGCTCCGTTGCAATTTCCGCGCCCGGTGAGGCGTGGAGAGCCACGGTAACAGAGAGATCAACCTCACCCTCGACCAGCCGGAATCCGTGCTGCTGGAGGGCGTCCAGCAGATCGGCGCGGTCCGCCGGGATCTTAGCCTGTACGCGCTGCCAGGCGCTGAAGTCTGCTTCCTGCAACGCAGGGGCTTTGTCGTGCAGACGCACTATCGCTGAGGGACGCGCAAAGAATGCGCTTTCCCACTCAAGGGACTCCAGCACGCCGTTGAGGATACTCAACGCCACACGCCTTTGGTATCAACAACATACTGCTGACGTACGGCATCACCGGAAACCGCTTTGAACGCATTGTGATCCACCAGCAGCACCAGCACATCCGCCGTCGCCAGCGCGTCATCCAGGGCGGTAAGGGTGCAGTGACCGGCAAGTTTTGCCGGCAGCGCATGAATATTCGGCTCAACCACCAGCGTTTCACCGCTGTGCCAGGCAGCGATCATTTCGGCAATTTCCATCGCCGGGCTTTCGCGCAGATCGTCAATATTCGGTTTGAATGCCAGACCAAAGCAGGCAATTTTCAGCTCACTGGCGCGTTTGCCGCTGTCGGCCAGGCAATCCGCGACCGTGGCTTTGACCTGGTTGATAACCCAGTGCGGTTTGTGGTCGTTTACTTCGCGCGCGGTGCGAATCAGGCGTGCCTGTTCCGGGTTCTGCGCCACGATAAACCACGGATCGACCGCGATGCAGTGCCCACCCACGCCCGGCCCCGGCTGAAGGATGTTCACGCGGGGGTGACGGTTGGCAAGACGAATAAGTTCCCAGACGTTAATCCCCTGATCGGCGCAAATCAACGACAGTTCATTCGCAAACGCGATGTTAACGTCGCGGAAGCTATTTTCGGTCAGTTTGCACATCTCGGCGGTGCGGGAGTTGGTCACCACACATTCGCCTTCAAGGAAAATTTTATACAGCTCGCTGGCGCGCGCGGAGCAGACTGGCGTCATGCCGCCAATCACGCGGTCGTTTTTAATCAGTTCCACCATCACCTGGCCTGGCAGTACGCGCTCAGGACAGTAGGCGATATTGATATCGGCCTGGTCGCCCGCCTGCTGCGGGAAGCTGAGATCGGGACGCGCCTCGGCCAGCCACTGCGCCATCTGCTCGGTAGCCCCAACAGGTGAAGTGGACTCAAGAATAACCAGCGCCCCTTTCTTCAGCACAGGCGCAATGGATTTTGCCGCCGCCTCGACGTAAACCATGTCAGGCTCATGATCGCCTTTAAAGGGCGTTGGAACCGCAATCAGGTACGCATCGGCTTCTACCGGCGTGGTGCTGGCGCGCAGGAAGCCACCGTCCACCGCCATTTTCACCACACGATCGAGATCGGGCTCCACGATATGAATTTCGCCACGGTTGATGGTTTCCACCGCGTGCGCGTTGATATCTACGCCAACGACCTGCTTTTGACGAGAGGCAAAGGCCGCCGCAGTAGGCAGCCCGATATAGCCAAGACCAACAACAGAGATGGTAGAAAAACTCATAGCGTTACCCGATTGTGTTTAAGTGCGTGCAAAATACGACCACAAGCCTGCCCATCACCGTACGGATTGTGGGCCCGGCTCATCGCCTGATACTCTTCATCGTCATGCAGTAAGCGCGTGACCTCTTCGACAATACGACGCGGATCCGTTCCCACCAGACGCACGGTACCGGCAGTAACCGCTTCCGGGCGTTCGGTGGTTTCACGCATCACCAGTACCGGCTTACCGAGTGAAGGCGCCTCTTCCTGAATGCCGCCAGAATCGGTCAGGATCAGCCAGGCGTGGTTCATCAGCCAGACAAATGGCAAATAGTCCTGCGGCTCGATCAGGAGCACGTTTTCCACGTGGCCCAGGATACGGTTGACCGGTTCGCTGACGTTCGGGTTGAGGTGCACCGGATAGACAATCTGCACATCCTCGTTCTGCGCGGCGATTTCAGCCAGCGCGTGGCAAATTTGCTCAAAGCCACGGCCAAAGCTTTCGCGGCGGTGGCCCGTCACCAGAATCGTTTTCTTGCCGTTGTTCAGGAACGGATAGCGCGCAGCAAGTTCTGCCTGAAGCTCGCTGTTAGCCAGCACGCGGTCACGCACCCAAATCAGCGCATCAATGACCGTATTGCCGGTGACGAAGATCTTGTTGTCGCTGATATTTTCGCGCAGCAGGTTCTGACGTGAGTTCTCGGTTGGCGCAAAATGGTACATCGCCAGGTGACCGGTGAGCGTACGGTTGGCCTCTTCCGGCCACGGGGAATAGAGATTGCCGGTACGCAGACCCGCTTCAATATGACCAACGGGGATACGCTGATAGAACGCGGCCAGGCTGGTCGCCACGGTGGTGGTGGTGTCGCCGTGCACCAGCACCACATCCGGCTTGAACGACTCCAGAATAGGCTTTAATTCTTGCAGAATACGGCAGGTGATTTCCGTCAGTCCCTGTCCCGGTTTCATTATATTGAGATCGTAATCCGGGACGATAGAAAAGAGGGTTAAGACCTGATCGAGCATCTCACGGTGCTGGGCAGTCACGCACACTTTCGCTTCAATATCAGGATCTCTGGCTAGCGCATGAACCAGAGGCGCCATCTTGATGGCCTCCGGCCTGGTGCCAAATACGGTTAGTACTTTCACATCGATTCTCTTCGATTAGACGATGAAGGCCGCAGCCTTCATCGTAGACGGCGTTCTTAGTTTGTGCGGCGACGCAATAACGCTACGCCAGCGCCAGTCAGTGCGCCCACAATCCCCCACATGATCATCAGGAATGCGCGACGCGGACTATCGCGTTTTACAGGCTCTTCAGGCGTTCTTAAATAACGATAGGTCTGAAAACGCGGGTCCAGCGTTGGACCGACGTTGAGCGTATTGAGCATGGCGCGGTTTTGGTCGTAATCAAGGTCAAAGTCAGGGCCAACGGCCTGGATATTTTCCAGACGTGCCTGAAGCATTGGGCGACCAAGAAGGAACATTTCTGAATCCGGGAGTTCGTCAGCCGGAACATCCGTTTCGCTACGGGAAATATTGTGCTGTTCCGCAATCTTCAGCGCCTGCTCAATATTATGTACGCGACGGGCGAAGATAGCCTTAGCGACCTCTTCCTGACGTTTGACCTGCGCTTTCATCTGAATAGTACGCGCAGCCCAGGCGCCTTTCAGCTCGTCATTCAGATGACTGGCCGCGCGCTGGCTGGCAAAAGCAACGTACTGACGCAACAGGTTATTGGCGTCCGGCGCCGTTTCCGCAATCAGCTTCACGCTGTCGCTAACGTTACGGAGCACATCGCCAGGCATAAACTGAATGTTATTAATCAGGTCATCCAGCAGCGCGGCATCCGCTTTGCTGTTACCGACCATGCGCTGCTTGTAGTAGTCCGTCTGGGACCAGAAATCGCGACGTGTATCCCACGACGCCAGCTGCATCACAAACTCTTTGTAGGATTCATCCATCACCGAAGCCTGATCCGGGGTCGCCAGATTGGCCTTGATATCAAGATTACGCAGGAATTGCTGCTGGGAGTAGTAGCCTCCAAGCATATTCACCGTTGGTCGGTCTGTGATCGCCGTGGCGCTCCACTCTTGTTTTGCAAAGAAGGTGTAGGCAAGCGCTAACAGCGCGAACCCCAGGGCAATCCCCACAATCCACAGTTTGCCCTGCCATAACACGCGAAACAAACCACGAATATCCAGCTCGTTCTCAGTGCCCACTGATTTCGCTCCCGCCAACGGTTGAGTCATCATAGTCCCGGTTTTACTTAGTTAATGTTGTGTTTTTGCCACTGTTCCGACGCATCCTGCGTTTTAAACGTTTAATAAAACGCGCGACTTTCCATGCACGCTTGATGCAGTAACCGTACATGAAAAATGCTAGCAAGAATAATACCAACATTACCCATTCAGGAATGAAATGTGCGTATTCCGCGGCTACGCCAATCGCAGCCAGAATAGCAGCCGCAAGCGTAATCAACACAAATGCCTGACGAGACGTGAAGCCGGCGCGCATAATCAGGTGATGAATATGCTGCCGATCGGGAGAAAACGGGCTCATCCCTTTACGCAGACGGCGGTACATTATAGCGACCATGTCCATCAGCGGGATGGCGATAATCCAGAGAGCCGTTACCGGGCTGATAGGGTGCGTTTTACCCTGCGTGGTTTCCAGCAGGACCCAGATAACCGTAAAGCCAATCAGGGTACTGCCCGCATCGCCCATAAAGACTTTATAGCGACGCCCTAACACACCCAGATTCAGGCAGATGTAAGGCAGGATGGCGGCAATCATGGCAAAGCACCACATTGACAGGCTGTACTGGCCGTCAAACCATAAGATGATGCCGATAGCGCCAAACGAAACAGAGGACAGCCCACCAAGCAGACCGTCTATACCGTCAACCATGTTAAAGGCGTTGATAGCCGCCCACACGGCAAACAACGTCAGGAAGAAGCCAAATGGCCCAAGCACCAGCTCCCAGGGACCAAACACGTAGCCCAGGCTTCTTAGATAGAGGCCGCCTACCACCATCATAATGATGCCAATGGCCGCCTGTACCGTCGCGCGGAACTTCACGCTGATATCAAAACGATCATCAAGGGCGCCGACCAGTACCAGCACACCGGCACATGCCAGGTAGAGTGCGGCATGGGGGATATAGTAATCCGCGATCCCGAATGTGAAACAGATGCCTGCGTATACCGAAATGCCGCCCACCAGTGGAATAAGCCCCTGATGACGTTTACGGAAGTTCGGTTTGTCCACTAACCCAATTCTTTTTGCTACCTTGCGCGCAATGAACAAAAAACAGGTTGTGAATAAAAAAATACTGATCAGCTCAGTTACAGCAGTGAGTAGATTCACAATGGATTGCTCTCAACAAATGTTAGTCCCGGAAGTATAACCATGAAGCCTCTGCCTCAGAAGGATTAAAGATGGCTCATCACAACTCCCTTTGTATGTTTTTCAATCAATTATTTCTTTGACTGTGCAAACCTTCTTATTGTCGCACCGACAGGTCTAAATTGGGAGTGTGTGGTAATAGCGTATAGTCCATAAATAAAAAACGCCACGTAAAAACGTGGCGTTTACTGGGATTATTTGCGTTACGAGCGTTTCATCATGTCGAAGAAATCGTCGTTCGTTTTGGTCATCGCCAGTTTGTTAATGAGGAATTCCATTGCGTCGATTTCGCCCATTGGATGGATGATTTTGCGCAGGATCCACATTTTCTGAAGCTCTTCCTGAGTGGTAAGCAGCTCTTCTTTACGGGTACCGGAACGGTTGTAGTCGATCGCCGGGAAGACGCGTTTTTCTGCGATTTTACGAGAAAGGTGCAGTTCCATGTTGCCTGTACCTTTAAACTCTTCGTAGATAACTTCGTCCATTTTGGAGCCGGTATCGATCAGCGCCGTCGCGATAATGGTCAGGCTACCGCCCTCTTCCACGTTACGCGCCGCACCGAAGAAACGCTTCGGACGATGCAGGGCGTTAGCATCCACACCACCGGTCAGTACTTTACCGGAAGCCGGCACCACGGTGTTGTAGGCACGCGCCAGACGGGTAATGGAGTCGAGCAGGATGATCACGTCTTTCTTGTGCTCAACCAGGCGTTTCGCCTTCTCGATGACCATTTCCGCAACCTGAACGTGGCGAGAAGCAGGCTCGTCGAAGGTAGACGCAACCACTTCCCCTTTCACCAGACGCTGCATCTCGGTTACTTCTTCCGGACGTTCGTCAATCAGCAGCACCATCAGCACACAGTCTGGATGGTTGTAAGCAATGCTCTGCGCGATGTTTTGCAGCAGCATGGTTTTACCGGCTTTTGGCGGCGCCACAATCAGACCACGCTGGCCACGACCAATTGGCGATGCCAGATCCAGCACACGAGCGGTTAAGTCTTCAGTAGACCCGTTACCACGCTCCATGCGCAGACGAGAGTTAGCGTGCAGCGGCGTTAAGTTCTCGAACAGGATCTTATTGCGGGAGTTTTCCGGTTTGTCGTAGTTAACTTCGTTAACCTTCAACAGCGCAAAGTAGCGTTCACCCTCTTTTGGAGGACGAATCTTACCTGAAATGGTGTCACCAGTGCGGAGGTTGAAACGGCGGATTTGGCTAGGGGATACGTAGATGTCGTCAGGGCCGGCGAGGTAGGAGCTGTCTGCGGAGCGGAGGAAACCAAATCCGTCTTGCAGTATCTCCAGCACACCGTCGCCAAAGATATCTTCGCCACTCTTAGCGTGCTGCTTCAGGATGGCGAAAATGATGTCCTGCTTGCGCATACGAGCCTGGTTTTCCAGTCCCATATTTTCGCCGAGAGTGATCAGCTCAGAAACCGGCGTATTCTTTAATTCGGTAAGATTCATAATGGTGTGGGTTCTTAAACTCGGGGTGATTCTCGAACTTAATGTTGTGAATGGTATGGCAGGGTCATCCATGCCTGTTTAGCGGCCATCACCTCATGTCTGTTCGCTGTCTGGTCACAGGGAAAGAACGCAGAACTGAAACGACAAGACGGATTGAGTGACAAGCCCGGAATCTAGCAACTTCACGCACTGTTTAAGTTAACAACGGGAAGTATCGGGTAAAACAAGATTCAAACAACAAGATATGTTTAAAACGTAGTCATAGCTAACTTAGCACGACTAAAGCCGGGCGTCCAGAGCTCGCCGTTAATTAGGCGTTCTGGACGCTCAGCTGAGAAACCTTACGCCAGGTTAGCGTCCAGGAACTCTTTCAGTTGACCTTTGGACAGTGCGCCCACTTTGGTCGCCGCCACGTCACCGTTCTTGAACAGCAGCAGGGTCGGGATGCCACGGATACCGTATTTTGGCGCGGTGCCCGGGTTCTGGTCGATGTTCAGCTTGGCAACGGTCAGTTTGCCCTGATATTCGTCAGCGATTTCATCCAGAATCGGAGCGATCATTTTGCAAGGACCACACCATTCAGCCCAGAAATCAACGAGGATCAGCCCGTCAGCTTTAAGTACGTCCGTGTCAAAACTGTCGTCAGTCAGGTGAATAATTTTATCGCTCATATATAACTCCACAGGAATAAGCCTGGTACGTTGGTTTTGTCTCCACCAACGACGTGTTGATGTCGCATTAACCAACTAAAGGTTGACTTTATTTCACCGGATACGCTTTCGTAAAGCAATAGTAAGCTGATATTCTACCACACTATGAGCAAAACACATTTAACAGAACAGAAGTTTTCCGACTTCGCCCTGCACCCAAAGGTGATCGAAGCCCTTGAAACTAAAGGGTTTCATAACTGCACGCCCATTCAGGCTCTCGCCCTGCCGCTGACGCTGGCCGGTCGCGACGTTGCAGGGCAGGCGCAAACCGGTACTGGCAAAACGATGGCGTTTTTAACGTCAACGTTTCATTATTTACTTTCTCACCCGGCGATTGCAGACCGCAAAGTTAACCAGCCGCGCGCGCTAATTATGGCCCCGACGCGAGAACTGGCGGTACAGATCCACGCAGACGCTGAGCCCCTGGCGCAAGCCACCGGCCTGAAACTTGGCCTGGCCTATGGCGGCGACGGCTACGATAAACAGCTGAAAGTGCTGGAAAGCGGCGTCGATATCCTGATTGGGACCACCGGCCGTCTTATCGACTACGCCAAACAGAACCATATCAACCTCGGCGCAATCCAGGTCGTGGTGCTGGATGAAGCAGACCGCATGTACGATCTGGGCTTCATTAAAGACATCCGCTGGCTGTTCCGCCGTATGCCTGCGGCAAACCAGCGTCTGAACATGCTGTTCTCCGCTACCCTGTCATACCGCGTACGTGAACTCGCATTCGAGCAGATGAACAATGCGGAATATGTGGAAGTAGAACCGGAGCAGAAAACCGGGCACCGCATTAAAGAAGAGCTCTTCTATCCTTCTAATGAAGAGAAAATGCGCCTGCTGCAAACCCTGATCGAAGAAGAGTGGCCGGATCGCGCGATTATCTTCGCGAACACCAAACACCGCTGTGAAGATATCTGGGGTCACCTGGCGGCAGATGGGCACCGTGTGGGCCTGCTGACCGGCGACGTGGCGCAGAAAAAACGCCTGCGCATTCTCGACGAATTTACTCGTGGCGACCTTGATATTCTGGTCGCGACCGACGTGGCGGCCCGTGGCCTGCACATTCCAGCCGTGACGCACGTCTTTAACTATGACCTGCCAGATGACTGTGAAGACTATGTACACCGTATCGGACGTACCGGTCGTGCCGGCGCAAGCGGTCACTCCATCAGCCTTGCGTGTGAAGAGTATGCGCTGAATCTTCCGGCCATTGAGACCTACATCGGTCACTCTATTCCACAGAGCAAATACAATCCGGACGCGCTGTTGAGCGAACTGCCGCCACCTAAGCGCCTTACCCGTCCACGCTCCGGCAATGGTCCGCGTCGTTCCGGCGGTGCACCGCGTAATCGTCGTCGTTCAGGTTAAAAAATATGCTCAGCTCCACCTCGCTTTATGCGGCAATTGATCTCGGTTCGAATAGTTTTCATATGCTGGTTGTGCGCGAGGTGGCGGGAAGCATACAAACGCTGACGCGCATTAAGCGCAAGGTCCGCCTCGCGGCGGGCCTGAGCAGCGATAATCACCTCTCCCCGGAAGCCATGGAACGTGGCTGGCAGTGTCTGCGTCTGTTTGCAGAACGTTTGCAGGATATCCCGCTCAGTCAAATTCGCGTTGTTGCCACGGCGACCCTTCGTCTGGCGGTTAACGCTGGCGATTTCATTGCCAGAGCACAGGAAATTCTGGGCTGTCCGGTGCAGGTCATCAGCGGTGAAGAAGAAGCGCGTCTGATTTATCAGGGTGTGGCGCATACGACCGGCGGCGACGATCGTCGTCTGGTGGTCGATATCGGTGGCGCCAGTACCGAACTGGTCACGGGCACAGGCGCGCAGGCGACGTCGCTCTTCAGCCTGTCGATGGGCTGTGTGACCTGGCTGGAACGCTACTTTACCGATCGAAACCTTGCCAAAGAGAATTTTGACGAGGCGGAAAACGCGGCGCGTGCGGTCCTGCGCCCGGTTATGGACGAACTGCGCTATCACGGCTGGAAAGTGTGTGTCGGCGCGTCCGGAACCGTTCAGGCGTTGCAGGAAATCATGATGGCACAGGGAATGGACGAGCGGATCACGCTTGCCAAACTCCAGCAGCTTAAACAGCGCGCCATCCAGTGTGGTCGTCTGGAAGAGCTTGAAATAGAAGGGCTGACGCTCGAACGCGCGCTGGTTTTCCCCAGTGGGCTCGCCATTCTGATCGCCATTTTTACTGAACTGAATATCCAGTGTATGACCCTGGCAGGCGGTGCGCTGCGCGAAGGTCTGGTCTACGGAATGCTGCACCAGTCGGTCGATCAGGACATCCGTAGCCGTACGCTGCGTAACGTTCAGCGCCGCTTTATTGTTGATATCGACCAGGCACACAGAGTGAGTCAACTGGCGTCACTGTTTGCCGATCAGGTGAAAAAAAGCTGGGATATTGAACCGTTAAGCCGCGATCTGCTGCTAAGCGCCTGTGCGCTACATGAAATTGGTCTTAGCGTGGAGTACAAGCAGGCACCGCTGCACGCGGCCTGGCTGGTGCGTAATCTCGATTTACCGGGCTATACGCCCGCCCAGAAGAAGCTGCTGGCCACCCTGCTGCTAAATCAGACTAACGCCGTCGATCTCTCTTCCCTTCACCAGCAGAACGCTGTACCGCCGCGCGTGGCGGAGCATCTGTGTCGTCTGCTTCGCCTGGCGATCCTGTTTGCCAGCCGGCGTCGTGATGATTTGCTGCCAGCCATTACGCTGGCGGCAGACGATGAGAAACTGACGCTGACGCTACCGGAAAACTGGCTTGAGGATCATCCGCTTGGGGCGGAACTGATTGAGCAGGAGTACCAGTGGCAGAGCTATGTGCACTGGGCGCTTGATGTGAAGTGACCCTTTGAAGCGTGCCGGGTGGCGGCTTCGCCTTACCCGGCCTGCAAATAGTTATCCCTTCTCTTTGGCTTTTGCCAGCATCGCGCGAATGTTTGCCACGTTTGCCTGCCCTTTGTGCATACGCTCTTCAGCGGTAATGACTTTACGCTCCTGCTCCCAGATAAGATCGTCCTGAGGCAACTCCAGCAGAAAACGGCTCGGCTCCGGGCGCACCAGCTCACCATACTGACGGCGCTCTTTGCACAGCGTAAACGTCAGCTCTTTCTGCGCACGTGTGATCCCCACGTAGGCCAGACGGCGCTCTTCGTCGACGTTATCTTCATCAATGCTGCTCTGGTGCGGCAATAAGCCCTCTTCCATTCCCACCAGATAGACATAGGGGAACTCCAGCCCTTTCGAGGCATGTAACGTCATTAGCTGAACCTGATCGGCCTCTTCTTCGCTTTCGCCGCGCTCCATCATATCGCGCAGCGTGAAGCGGGTGACCACCTGCGTCAGGGTCATGGGCTCGTCAATCTCAGATCCTTCAAGCATTTCGGTCATCCAGCTGAAGAGCTGGTTAACGTTTTTCATCCGCATCTCGGCTGCTTTCGGGCTGGCAGAGGTTTCATACAACCAGGATTCGTAATCAATGCCGTGGATCAGATCGCGTACTGCCGCCACAGGCTCGCGCTCTGCCAGACGCTGTACCTCACCCAGCCAGTGGGTAAAGCGGGTTAAGGCGTCATAGCCGCGCCCGGTCAGGGTCTGGCTCAGCCCCATATCGAAGCTGGCGGTGAACAGGCTTTTGTTGCGGGTCATCGCCCATTCACCCAGTTTTTGCAGCGTCGCAGAGCCAATCTCGCGTTTCGGCGTGTTCACGATGCGCAGGAAAGCGCTGTCGTCATCCGGGTTGGTCAGCACGCGCAGATAGGCCAGCAGATCCTTGATTTCGGGACGCGAAAAGAACGACGTACCGCCGGAGATTTTGTAGGGGATGCGGTTCTGCATCAGCATCTTTTCAAAGACGCGCGACTGGTGGTTTCCGCGATAGAGGATCGCGTAATCCTTGTATTCAGTTTTGTTGACGAAGTGATGGGCAATCAGCTCGCCCGTTACGCGCTCCGCTTCGTGCTCCTCGTTGTTGGCGCTGAGCACTTTCAGCTCGGTGCCGTAACCCAGTTCGGAGAACAGGCGCTTCTCAAAGACGTGCGGGTTATTGGCAATCAGGATGTTCGCCGCCTTCAGGATACGCCCGGAAGAACGGTAGTTCTGCTCCAGTTTAATCACCTGCAACGCCGGGAAGTCTTTGCTCAGTAGCACCAGGTTTTGCGGACGCGCGCCACGCCATGAGTAAATCGACTGATCGTCATCGCCTACGACGGTAAAGCGCGCACGCTGCCCTACCAGCAGCTTCACCAGCTCGTACTGGCTGGTGTTGGTATCCTGGTATTCATCCACCAGCAGGTAACGAATTTTGTTCTGCCAGCGCTCGCGTACCTCTTCATTCCGCTGAAGCAGCAGCGTCGGCAGCAGGATCAGATCGTCGAAATCCAGGACGTTACAGGCTTTCATATGCGCGTCGTACAGTCCGTAGCAGTGGGCAAAGATGCGGTCGCGCTCGCCTTTGGCGCTTGCCGCTGCCTGGGCCGGCGTCATCAGATCGTTTTTCCAGTTCGAGATCGTCGAGATCAGCTGTTGCAACAGCACTTTGTCATCTTCGATCAGCCCTTCCGTCAGCTCTTTAAGCAGCGCCACCTGGTCGGTGTCATCGAAGAGAGAAAAGTTGGACTTCATGCCCAACGCCGCGTATTCGCGCTTGATAATATCCAGACCCAGCGTGTGGAAGGTGGAGATCATCAGCCCGCGCGCCTCTTTACGGCCCAGCGTCTGGCCGACGCGCTCTTTCATCTCACGCGCCGCTTTGTTGGTAAAGGTGACCGCCGCGATATGGCGCGCCTGGTATCCACAACCCCGAATTAAGTGGGCGATTTTGTTGGTGATCACGCGTGTTTTACCGGATCCCGCTCCCGCCAGCACCAGGCAGGGTCCGGTGACGAATTCGACAGCTTGTTGTTGTCCGGGGTTTAAACGCATAAATGATCACTCAATGAAAGTCGGGAGAGGAGGAAAAACGCGTGGTAGTATACCGACCGTAAACTAGTCGACTCAAGGCACGATCATGGCAAAAACAGCAGCAGCACTGCATATCCTTGTTAAAGAAGAGAAACTGGCACAGGATCTGCTCGAACAGATTAAAAACGGCGCCGACTTCGGCAAACTGGCGAAGAAACACTCGATTTGCCCGTCAGGCAAACGCGGTGGTGACTTAGGCGAGTTCCGCCAGGGCCAGATGGTCCCGGCGTTTGATAAAGTGGTCTTCTCCTGCCCGGTGCTGGAGCCAACCGGCCCACTGCATACGCAGTTCGGCTATCACATTATCAAAGTGTTATACCGCAACTAATCAAAAGCCCGGTGCATTGACTCACCGGGCTTTTTTATTTAGGTGTTCCGACGTTCAGATACCGTCGCCGTATTCGAAGGTGTGATGGATACCGTTGAAGTGCTGATCCATATCCATCGACGGCTTATCGCTGTCTGGCTTACCGACGATGCGCGCCGGGACGCCAGCGGCGGTGGTGTGCGGCGGTACAGGCTGGAGCACAACCGACCCCGCGCCAATCTTCGCGCCGCGTCCGACTTCAATATTGCCGAGGATTTTAGCACCCGCGCCGATCATCACCCCTTCACGAATTTTCGGATGGCGATCGCCGCTGGTTTTACCGGTACCGCCCAGCGTAACGGATTGCAGGATCGACACGTCATCTTCGATCACCGCCGTTTCACCAACAACAATGCCGGTGGCGTGATCGAGCATGATCCCGCGGCCAATTTTCGCCGCCGGGTGAATATCGACCTGGAAGGTCACGGACACCTGGTTTTGCAGGAAGATGGCCAGCGCGCGGCGTCCCTCATTCCATAACCAGTGGCCGATGCGGTACGCCTGTAAAGCATGGAAACCTTTGAGATACAGTAGCGGCGTGGAGTATTTATCCACCGCCGGGTCACGCGTGCGCACGGCCTGGATGTCGCAGGCGGCAGAAGCAATCATCTCCGGATCTGCGGCGTAGGCCTCTTCTACCACCTCACGAATGGCAATAGCAGGCATGATAGGGGAAGCCAGTTTATTGGCGAGCATATAGCTCAGGGCGCTGCCGAGATTTTCGTGCTTAAGTAGCGTCGCGTGATAGAAACTGGCCAGCATGGGCTCACAGTCGGCCAACGCTCGGGCTTCGGCTTTAATATTATTCCAGACGATATCCAGTTCTTCACACGGCATTGCTTGCTCCAGACGATAGTTAATGACCAGCCAGTTCTGCGCTGGCTGGGTCATTCAGGTGACGATACTTCCCGGCTAATTGCTGCTGCGCTCGTCCTTGCGCGCACGACCTAATAAGGTCAATGCTGCCTCGCGCGCATTTTTTCCGCAATACAATACCTGATAAATTTCCTCGGTTATTGGCATTTCGACACCGAAACGGTGCGCCAGTTCGCGAACTTCCTTGGTATTGCGATAGCCTTCAACCACCTGACCAATCTTCTCCTGCGCGCTTTTTACATCGCTGCCCTGTCCGAGCATCATGCCAAAGCGGCGGTTACGCGACTGGTTATCGGTGCAGGTCAGCACCAGGTCGCCCAGCCCTGCCATTCCCATAAAGGTGGCCGGATCGGCACCCAGCGCTTCGCCCAGGCGGGACATTTCGGTCAGGCCACGAGTGATCAGCGCAGTACGCGCATTCGCGCCGAAACCGATGCCGTCAGACATCCCGGCCCCGATGGCAATGACGTTCTTCACCGCGCCGCCCAGCTGCACGCCGATAAAATCGGGGTTGCTGTACACGCGGAAGCTTTTGCCGCAGTGCAGCAGTTGCTGAAGATCGTCGGAAAATGCCTGGTCGGTGGACGCCAGCGAAATCGCCGTCGGCAAGCCCGCAGCCAGCTCTTTGGCAAACGTCGGCCCGGAGATCACCGCCAGCGGGATCGCTGTTCCCAGCGCTTCGCGGGCAACGTCCTGCAACAGACGTCCGGTTTCCGCTTCCAGCCCCTTCGTCGCCCACACAATACGCGCATCCGCAGGCATCAGCGGCTTAATCTGACGCAGGACTTCGCCAAACACATGGCTTGGCACCACAATCAAAATATTGCGGCTGGCCGCCAGCGCGGTCGCGAGGTCGCTTTCCAGATACAGGGAGTCAGGGAACGGAACGTCCGGGAGAAACGCCACATTGCAGCGGTCGTGTTGCAACGTCGCGATATGTTTTGGATCGTGGCCCCACAGGACCACGTCGTGACCATTTCTTGCCAGGGTGATGGCAAGAGCGGTGCCGTAAGAGCCGGCACCGATCACAGTCATTGACGCATTAACAGTGCTCATCAGGCATCCTGATGTTGTTCGGTACCTTCGCCAGCCTGCTGCTGTAGATAGTTCATGAACAGCGCATCAAAGTTTACTGGCGCAAGGTTCAGTTGCGGGAATGTACCGCGAGAAACCAGGCTGGTGATGCATTCACGGGCATACGGGAACAGGATGTTCGGGCAGTATGCACCCAGGCAATGCGCCATCTGGTTGCCTTCGATGCCGCCGATGGAGAAGATACCGCCCTGCTGAACTTCGCACAGGAATGCGGTTTCTTCGCCCAGAGAGGCGGTCACGGTGACACGCAGTACGACTTCATACACATCATCCGCCAGTTGGGTGGATGCGGTATCCAGATCAAGTTTAACCTCTGGCTGCCAGTCTTTCTGGAAAACGTGCGGCGCATTTGGCGCTTCGAAAGAGACATCCTTGGTGTAGATGCGCTGGATCTGGAAAGTCATCTCGGTGTTGTTTTGTTCTGACATGGAAAAACCCTTTTTAATTGTCCTAAAGTCTCTAGCTCAGCAGCGGATCGAGTCCGCCACGAGCGTCGAGCGCATACAAGTCATCACAGCCGCCAATGTGCTGCGCATCAATAAAAATCTGTGGAACCGTTGTGCGACCACTGCGTTGGATCATCTCTTCGCGTTTAATCGCGTCACCATCGATCGGCAGTTCCTTGAACGTTACGCCTTTGCTGGACAGCAGCGCTTTCGCTCGGTGGCAGAACGGGCACGTTGCTTTGGTGTAGATCTCAATATTGGCCATCACTTAACTCCTTATTTACCGCGCACTAAAGGAAGATTCTCCCCGCTCCAGCCGGAGATGCCTTCTTTCAGCACCATTACGTTTTCAAAGCCTGCTTTATGCAGTGCGCTGGCAGATTCCTGCGCCTGCATGCCAGTGCCGTCAACAACAATAATCGGCTGGGCTTTATGCTTCTCCAGCTCACCAATGTTGTTCGCTTTAATTTCCGCGGGCAGCAGGTTGATAGCACCTGCGATGTGGCCCTTGCGGAAATCGTCGCGCTGACGCAGATCGACAACCACGGCGTCCTCTTTGTTGATCAGACGTGTCGCTTCACCGCGGGTGATCACCTTAATTTTAGACGTCAGTCCCTTAAATGTGGTGAACAGTACAGCGACCAGCAGGCCAATCCACGCGATGCTCAGAACCGGGTGGCGGCTAACGAATTGCATAATTTCTTGCATGGGGGGTAACAACTCCCGACTAAGTGATTAAAAAAACCAGGACAGGAGTATACCTGTGCGCTGTGGCAAATACAGCCAGCGACATAAAGCTAATCTATTTTCTGCGGCATGCCACGTAAAAAAAGCCTCAAAATGGCCTGAGAACTGCCTTGCCCCCGCGCTTTCTTTGATCTTCTGCGGCTATTTTATCGATTCAGCTGTAGTAAAATTACGCAAATTTTTTGTCTCTTGAGCATGAGGTTGTCGCAATGTCGGTTTCTAAAAAACCTATGGTACTGGTGATTCTGGATGGCTATGGCTACCGTGAAGATCAACAGGATAACGCCATTTTCAACGCCAAAACCCCGGTTATGGATGCGCTATGGGCAAAACGTCCCCACACCCTGATTGATGCGTCTGGCCTGGAAGTGGGTCTGCCGGATCGTCAGATGGGCAACTCTGAAGTGGGTCACGTTAACCTGGGTGCGGGCCGTATCGTTTATCAGGACCTGACGCGCCTGGACGTTGAAATCAAAGAACGTACATTCTTTGCCAACCCAACGCTCACCGGAGCGGTTGATAAAGCCGTTGCCGCAGGCAAGGCCGTTCACATTATGGGTCTGCTCTCTGCGGGCGGCGTTCACAGCCACGAAGACCACATCATGGCGATGGTAGAACTGGCCGCCGAGCGCGGTGCGGAAAAAATCTATCTGCACGCCTTCCTGGATGGTCGCGATACGCCGCCACGCAGCGCAAAAGGTTCTCTTGAAGCGTTTGAAGATAAATTTGCCGCACTGGGCAAAGGCCGCGTGGCGTCCATCGTTGGCCGTTACTATGCCATGGACCGTGACAACCGCTGGGACCGCGTTGAGCAAGCCTATGATCTGCTGACCCTGGCAAAAGGCGAGTTCCAGTTCCCGACCGCCGTTGAAGGCCTGGAAGCGGCTTACGCGCGTGATGAAAACGACGAATTTGTGAAGGCAACCGTGATCCGCGCTGAAGGCCAGGCCGATGCCGCCATGGAAGATGGCGATGCGCTGATCTTCATGAACTTCCGTGCTGACCGCGCGCGCGAAATCACCCGCGCCTTCGTCAACAGCGATTTCGACGGTTTCGCCCGTAAGAAAGTGGCGAAGATCGATTTCATCCAGTTGACCGAGTATGCAGCGGATATCAAAGCCCCATGCGCGTATCCACCCGCTTCCCTGGAAAATACTTTCGGCGAGTGGATGGCGAAAAACGATAAAACGCAGCTGCGCATCTCCGAAACTGAGAAGTATGCGCACGTGACCTTCTTCTTTAACGGCGGCGTAGAAGAGCCGTTTAAAGGCGAAGACCGCATCCTGATTAACTCGCCGAAAGTCGCCACTTACGATCTCCAGCCAGAAATGAGCTCTGCGGAGCTGACCGAAAAACTGGTGGCCGCGATCGAAAGCGGTAAATACGACACCATCATCTGTAACTATCCGAATGGCGACATGGTGGGCCACACCGGCGTGATGGAAGCAGCCGTTAAAGCGGTTGAAGCGCTGGACCACTGCGTTGAGCAGGTCGCGAAAGCGGTTGAATCCGTGGGCGGCCAGCTGCTGATCACCGCTGACCACGGTAACGCAGAACAGATGCGTGATCCGGCAACCGGTCAGGCGCATACCGCCCATACCAACCTGCCTGTTCCACTGATTTATGTAGGTGATAAATCAGTGAAAGCTGTGGAAGGCGGCAAGCTTTCCGACATCGCGCCAACCATGTTGTCGCTGATGGGTATGGAAATCCCTGAAGAGATGACTGGCAAGCCGCTGTTCATCGTGGAATAATCGCTCCCCATGAGGGGAAAGGCGATTTTTTCAATCACATGGGTCGTGAAGCCGCTTCGGTTATCAGTCAGACCTCTGCTTTGCGCCAGCGCACTCAGCGCTGGCGTATTGCTGTGCGCCGCATCCGCCCACGCGGATGACCGCGATCAGCTTAAATCCATTCAGGCCGATATCGCCGCCAAAGAGCGTGCGGTACGTCAGCAGCAACAGCAGCGCGCCACCCTGCTCGCCCAGCTTAAAAAGCAGGAAGAGGCCATTTCCGCCGCCGCGCGTAAGCTGCGTGAAACACAAAACACCCTTGCCCAGCTCAATAAGCAAATCGATGAAATGAACGCGTCGATTGCGAAACTGGAGCGTCAGCGCGATGCCCAGGAGCGGAACCTTGCTGCACAGCTTGATGCTGCTTTCCGTCAGGGTGAGCACACAGGCCTTCAGCTGATCCTCAGCGGTGAAGAGAGCCAGCGAGGTCAGCGTTTACAGGCCTATTTCGGCTATCTTAACCAGGCGCGTCAGGAGACCATTGCGCAGCTGAAACAGACGCGCGAAGAAGTCACCACGCAAAAAGCCGAGCTGGAAGAAAAGCAGAGCCAGCAGCAAACGCTGCTCTACGATCAGCAGGCGCAGCAGGAGAAGCTTGAGCAGGCACGCAATGAGCGTAAGAAGACGCTCGCCGGGCTGGAGTCCTCTATCCAGGCAGGACAAAGCCAGCTGAGCGAAATGCGCGCCAACGAATCCAGACTGCGTAACAGCATTGCCCGGGCAGAAGCCGCGGCCAAAGCGCGCGCCGAAAAAGAAGCGCGCGAAGCGCAGGCGGTGCGTAATAAGCAGCAGGAAGCCTCCCGGAAAGGCACCACCTACAAACCGACTGAAAATGAACGTTCCCTGATGTCGCGTACCGGCGGCCTCGGCTCCCCGCGTGGTCAGGCTTACTGGCCCGTTCGCGGTACGATCCTGCATCGCTATGGCGAACAGTTGCAGGGTGAGCTACGTTGGAAGGGGATCGTTATCGGTGCGTCTGAAGGTAGCGAAGTGAAAGCCATCGCCGATGGCCGCGTGATCCTGGCCGACTGGCTACAGGGTTATGGGCTCGTGGTGGTGGTTGAACACGGTAAAGGCGACATGAGTCTTTACGGCTACAATCAGAGCGCGCTGGTCAGCGTTGGCACCCAGGTGCGCGCGGGTCAACCCATTGCCCTTGTGGGCAGCAGTGGCGGTCAGGGCCGCCCGTCACTCTATTTCGAAATTCGTCGTCAGGGTCAGGCGGTCAATCCACAGCCGTGGTTGGGAAGATAGGTTTTGCTTCAATTTCGTCGAATTGTTGTTTCCGTAGTCAGCGCACTGGCGCTGGCTGCACCGGTTTATGCAGGCAAACTCGCGATTGTGATTGATGACTTCGGTTATCGACCACACTATGAAAATCAGGTGCTGGCGATGCCGCCAGCCATCTCTGTCGCCGTCCTGCCTAATGCGCCTCACGCGCATGAAATGGCGACCAAAGCGCACAATGGCGGCCATCAGGTCCTCATCCATCTGCCGATGGCCCCCCTCAGCAAGCAGCCGCTGGAAAAAGATACCCTGCGCCCGGACATGAGCAGCGACGAGATCGATCGCATCATCCGCGATGCGTACAATAAAGTGCCGTATGCCGTGGGTCTGAATAACCATATGGGCAGCGCGATGACCTCCAGCCTGTACGGTATGCTGAAAGTGATGCAGGCGCTGGAGCGTTACAATCTCTATTTCCTCGACAGCATGACCATCGGCAACAGCCAGGCGATGCGTGCCGCTCAGGGGACGGGTGTAAAAGTCATCAAGCGCAAAGTATTCCTGGACGACTCCCAGAACGAAGCGGATATCCGCGTGCAGTTCAACCGCGCGGTACAGCTGGCGCGCCGTAACGGTTCGGCGATTGCCATTGGGCATCCGCATCCGTCTACCGTTCGCGTTTTGCAGCAAATGTTGCCGGGCTTACCCGCCGATATTACGCTGGTGCGTCCGAGCGATCTGCTCAATGAACCTCAGGTGGATACTTCTCGTCCGGGTAGCGCGCAACCACCCGCAACGCAGCCGCGTAATCCATTCCGCGGCGTGAAGAACTGCACGCTGAAACAGCCGCCTGAACCGGTCTATGCAACCCGCTTCTTCTCGGTGATTGGCGAAAGCATCAGCAGCAGTACACTGGTTAAATACGTCCAGCAACAGTGGCAGGGTTGGGGAAAAAAAGCCTGATCGGCTAACGCCTATTCTGCCAGATAAGAGTCCGACTGCTCTTTTGCAACGGACTCTCTCTTTTCCCGATCCTGATACCAGGCTTTGAAATACTTCAAAAAACTGTACGCCGTGGCATAAAACCCTGTCACCACACCTACTTTGCCCTGACGCCACGCACCGCTAAACAGATACCATTTGAAAAATGCGCCAATAGCGCTGATCGCGCCGCGACCAAGAGAGGGACGTATCGTCTGATATTGAACCAGGCGAGTGGTATATCCGTTTAATTTATTAAAAAGTTCATGCAGCGAATAAAACGTATCATGTCTGACATAACCTGGAATACGTTCAGAACGGAGAAAACCTTCAACCTGATCGTCTACTGGCCGGTTATTAAATCGCGACTGCGTACGGTTAAAAAGACGCACCGGATAATCCGGTGATGAGACGGGATAAATCGTTCGGACATTTTCTCCCAAAACAAACCAGTGACGACATATCCGCCACGCCATATCCGGTTCGGGTTCATCGCCCATTTTTAATTTTAAAATAGCATCAACGGTTTCTTGATCGAGTATTTCGTCACTGTCCATGCACAGCACCCAGTCGTTGTGCGCATGGGATACGGCATGGTTCATCTGCTCGCCGTGCCAGCTATATTTTTTGAATATAGGCGACAATCCATAACTCTGGCAAATATATATCGTCGAGTCTGTACTTCCGGAATCCACTATAACGAATTCATCTGCTATTTTTAAAAGAGGAGGAATAACATCGTGCAACGTTCTTTCGGAGTTAAACGTTAATAAGCAGACCGTTATTTTAAACATATTTTCACTCTCTCAATAACAACATAAAATTTTTGCACTCATACTATCGAATTGAGAAGAGGCGATTAAAGTCTTAAATCGCACTTTTAAAATAAGCGCGTTTAAAATGTTTTCTTGTAAAAAGACAAAGAAATACAAAAAATCTATTTTATTTCAGTAAATTCTTTATAATGCGGTCAGATGAAGGGTAGCATACGGATTCAGACATGCCGCAAAAACGTAAAATCCTCCTCCTGGACACGGGCAAAGAATGGGGGGGAGGTACCAACAGTATGCTTGAGCTTCTGAAGCGAATCAACCGCGACAAATTCGACATTACCTGTTGTTTTTACAGTGATTATAGTCGTGCTGAAGGTCAAACGATTGGCCAGGTGCTCAATAGCATTGGGATCCCGCTACTCGTTATCCCTCAACGTAAGCAACCGGCATGGGCAAAACTACTGAAAGAAGCGGGACGTGGTCTGCTGTTTTTTTCGCGTTCAGCGCGCAAAGCATTTACGCGGCATATCGATACCCTGTGGCGCATTCGCCCCAACGTCAGCAAGATCGAGACCATTTTCAGGGAAGGTGGATTCGATACGCTGTATATGAACAACCAGCCAGGCTCTAACGAAGAAGGGTATCTGGCGGGCGCAAACCTGCATGCGCGGATAATCCAGCACTGCCGGATTGAACCGGTGCTGACCCCGCCGCTGGTGAAGTTGGTCAATACCCATGCCACAAAAATTATCGCCGTCTCGCACGGCGTTGAACGCGTGTTGCTTCAGCATGGCGTCCGGCCAGC
This sequence comes from Enterobacter cloacae complex sp. S1, assembly GCF_014930525.1. Lineage (NCBI taxonomy): Bacteria > Pseudomonadati > Pseudomonadota > Gammaproteobacteria > Enterobacterales > Enterobacteriaceae > Enterobacter > Enterobacter cloacae complex sp. S1. The sequence continues at coordinate 194,918 of NZ_JADBRE010000005.1, read as the reverse complement.
GCTGTGTACCACGGTCAACAATGCTATCGACATCCACCAGCCTTTGCCCGACCGACGCGCGATGCGCCAGCGCCTGAACATTGATGACGACACGTTTGTGTTCGGCAGCATTGGCTCGCTAATCCCTCGCAAAGCCAACCACCATACGCTGGAGGCGCTGGCACAGTTCAGCCAGAGGCACCCGCAGGCAAAATGGAAGATGGTGCTGGTCGGTGAAGGGGCGGAGCGCGGCGCACTGGCGGCACAGGCTGACGCGCTGGGTATTGCTGAGCACGTCATTTTTACCGGTTTCCAGAACACGCCTTTTGACTATCTCGCCACCTTTGACGCATTTATTCTGGCCTCGAAGAGCGAAGGCCTGCCGCGCGTCGTGCTGGAGGCGATGCTGCTGAATATTCCCGTGATTGGTTCAAAGGTGACCGGCACGGCAGAATTGATCGATCATGAGTCGACCGGCCTGCTGTTTCCCTGGAGCGACGTGTCGCAACTTGCTCAACATCTGGATAATATCTGGCAGGATCCTGCTCTGCGCGCCCGGCTCGCCGCTGCCGCACACCAGAATGTCTGCAACATGTATGCCATTGAAAGCTATGTTAACGGTGTCGAGGCCGTTCTTGGCGCGCAATAACCAAACGAGAAGAACATGTTTAAATTCCTGAATGCTCGCTACCGCCACATTACCGGGCGTCATAACATTCCTTACGCTTCCCTTCCGGTCACGCGCGATCTCGTTGCGGTTGATTCCATTGTGATCCCGTGTACGGGCGCGGATTTCGTCGAAGAGGCGTTATTGTCAGCGACCTTTGCAGAGCGTTATGCCACCGACGTCAGTGAGATTGTTATCGTCAGCGATCAGCCTGAATCCGCTTTCGGCGAGCTGCCGCCAAAAACCCGCGTTGTTACCCTCACGCTTCCAAAACGTGAAGAAGGATACCGCTATAAGCAGATCTACCTCAGTCGTCTGGTGAAGCTTAACGCTCCGTTGCAGGCGCGCGGTGAAGGTGTGCTGATGATCGACTCCGATCTCAACCTGCTTAAAATGCCAGAGATCAACATGGTGGATATGCACATCTACTCCAGCTTCCGTCAGGGCAAAATGATTGCCAAGCTGGACGGCGCGCCAGCGGAGAAAGTGCCAGCGTATTACAAAGAAACGGTGCGCCCGTATCTGGTCGATCACGTTAACGGCGCGTTTCTTGCCGCCACCAAAAAGACCTGGCGCCGTATCTGCCCGCTGTGGCTGACGCTGTTCCAGGATACCTGGGAGCTGATGGACGATACGCAGCCGCCGACCGATCAGCTGCCGCTCGCTGCGCTGCTGGACATGCTGGATGTAAAAACGGTTAACCTGGGCGACTGGATGAACTGGCCGGTCTCCAAGAAGATCGGCGGTCAGGAAGCCGTTGTGCCGAAAGAGGTGATTGGCGCGCACGGTGGTTTCCCGCTTTCCGAATGGCAGAAGTATCTGGAATCGCCGGATAACAAACTGCTGTTCAAAGGCCAGGATTACACCCGCAAGGTGCGTTACCTGACGGACGAAGAGAAAAAGAATCAGTAAAAAAAAGGGGCCGCTGGCCCCTTTTTAATTACTTATCCCAGCTCAGGATCACTTTCCCTGACTGGCCGGACCGCATTGCGTCAAAGCCCTGCTGGAACTCATCGATGGAGAAACGGTGAGTGATAATCGGGGACAGATCCAGACCGGACTGGATCAGCGCGGCCATCTTGTACCAGGTTTCGAACATCTCACGGCCATAGATGCCCTTAATGAACAGCCCCTTGAAGATGACTTTGTTCCAGTCAATGGACATATCTGACGGCGGAATACCCAGCATCGCGATACGGCCACCGTGGTTCATGGTGTCGAGCATGGTGCGGAACGCCGGTGGCGCGCCGGACATCTCCAGACCCACGTCAAAGCCTTCGGTCATGCCCAGCTCTTCCATCACATCGGTCAGGCTCTCTTTCGAGACATCCACCGCGCGGGTGACGCCCATTTTGCGCGCCAGCGACAGGCGGTATTCGTTCACGTCGGTGATCACCACGTTGCGCGCACCCACATGCTTCGCCACGGCTGCCGCCATAATGCCGATGGGGCCCGCGCCGGAAACCAGCACGTCTTCACCCACCAGGTCGAAGGAGAGCGCCGTGTGTACCGCGTTGCCGAACGGGTCGAAGATGGAGGCCAGATCGTCAGAGATATTGTCCGGGATTTTGAACGCGTTAAACGCCGGGATCACCAGGTATTCCGCGAAGCAGCCCGGACGGTTCACGCCCACGCCGACGGTGTTGCGGCACAGGTGGGTACGCCCACCGCGACAGTTACGGCAGTGACCGCAGGTAATGTGGCCTTCACCGGAGACGCGATCGCCAATGTTGAAGCCTTTTACTTCCTGGCCGATACCCACCACTTCGCCGACATATTCGTGACCGACAACCATCGGTACCGGAATGGTTTTCTGCGACCACTGGTCCCAGTTGTAGATGTGAACGTCAGTACCGCAGATGGCGGTTTTACGAATTTTGATCAGCAGATCGTTATGACCGACTTCCGGCTCCGGCACGTCGGTCATCCAAATCCCTTCTTCCGCTTTCAGTTTGGATAACGCTTTCATCATACGTCCTCAGGCAATGACGCCCAGCTGTTTGCCGATGCGGGTAAAGGCTTCCACCGCACGTTCAATTTGTTCAGGCGAGTGCGCCGCAGACATCTGGGTGCGGATACGCGCCTGACCTTTTGGTACCACCGGGAAGAAGAACCCGGTCACGTAAATCCCTTCTTTCTGAAGCTCACGAGCAAATTTCTGCGCGACAACCGCGTCGCCCAACATCACCGGAATGATCGCGTGATCGGCACCGGCCAGGGTGAATCCTGCGGCACTCATTTTTTCACGGAACAGGCGGGCGTTAGCCCACAGGCGGTCGCGTAGCTCAGCTCCGGATTCCACCATCTCCAGCACTTTAATGGAGGCAGCCACAATCGCCGGCGCCAGGGAGTTGGAGAACAGATACGGACGGGAGCGCTGACGCAGCCACTCAACCACCTCTTTCCGCGCAGCGGTATAGCCGCCAGACGCGCCGCCGAGCGCTTTGCCCAGCGTACCGGTGATGATATCCACGCGGCCCATTACGTCGCAGTATTCGTGGGAGCCACGACCGTTTTCGCCGACAAAACCGACCGCGTGAGAGTCATCCACCATCACCAGCGCGTCGTATTTATCCGCCAGATCGCACACGCCCTTCAGGTTGGCGATCACACCGTCCATGGAGAACACGCCGTCGGTGGCGATCAGGACGTGGCGAGCCCCTGCTTCACGGGCCTCTTTCAGGCGCGCTTCCAGCTCCACCATGTCGTTGTTGGCGTAGCGGAAACGCTTCGCTTTGCACAGGCGTACGCCGTCGATGATGGAGGCGTGGTTCAGGGCGTCGGAGATAATTGCGTCTTCGGCTCCAAGCAGGGTCTCAAACAGACCGCCGTTGGCGTCGAAGCAGGAGGAGTACAGAATCGCGTCTTCCATTCCGAGGAAGTTCGCCAGCTTTTGCTCAAGCTGCTTATGGCTGTCCTGCGTACCGCAGATAAAGCGAACGGAGGCCATACCGAAACCGTGGGTGTCCATGCCCTTTTTCGCCGCGGCAATCAGCTCAGGGTGATTCGCAAGACCCAGGTAGTTGTTCGCACAAAAGTTGATCACGTGGCTGCCGTCGGCAACGGTGATGTCCGCCTGCTGGGCAGACGTGATAATACGCTCTTCTTTGAACAACCCTTCCGCACGTGCGGTGTCGAGGTCGCTGTTTAACTGTTTGTAAAAATCACCACGCATTGCAATTCTCCAGACTCGGCAAATTTTGGCACATATTACCCAAACCTATAGTTCATGACGAGATGACGCAGTATCTCTTCTCGTTTTTGCAGCATAAATCACGCGTACCCCTGCTGCATATCGGTGAATGGCTGAAGCCTGAGCATTGTGATGATATGATAAAGAGATTAGCGTTCGGGATATTCCCCGACTCATACTTCAAAGGTTACAGTTATGATCATCGTTACTGGCGGCGCGGGCTTTATCGGCAGCAATATTGTTAAGGCCCTCAATGACAAAGGCATCACCGACATTCTGGTGGTGGACAACCTGAAAGACGGCACCAAGTTCGTGAACCTGGTGGATCTGAACATCGCTGACTACATGGATAAAGAAGACTTCCTTATCCAGATTATGGCGGGTGAAGAGTTCGGCGAGATCGAAGCTATCTTCCATGAAGGTGCCTGCTCCTCCACCACCGAGTGGGACGGCAAGTACATGATGGATAACAACTATCAGTACTCCAAAGAGCTCCTGCACTACTGCCTGGAGCGTGAAATTCCGTTCCTGTACGCCTCTTCCGCGGCAACTTACGGTGGGCGCACTTCAGATTTCATCGAATCCCGCGAATATGAGCAGCCGCTGAACGTTTACGGTTACTCCAAGTTCCTGTTTGATGAGTACGTACGTCAGATCCTGCCAGAAGCGAACTCGCAGATTGTTGGCTTCCGCTACTTCAACGTCTACGGGCCGCGCGAAGGCCACAAAGGCAGCATGGCGAGCGTGGCGTTCCACCTGAACACCCAGTTAAATAACGGCGAAAGCCCGAAACTGTTCGAAGGCAGCGACGGCTTCAAGCGTGACTTCGTCTACGTGGGCGATGTGGCGGCAGTAAACCTGTGGTTCCTGGAAAATGGCGTGTCCGGCATTTTCAACCTGGGCACCGGCCGCGCGGAATCCTTCCAGGCGGTGGCAGACGCGACGCTGGCGTACCATAAGAAAGGCAGCATCGAATACATTCCGTTCCCGGATAAGCTGAAAGGCCGCTACCAGGCATTCACCCAGGCGGACCTGACTAACCTGCGTGCCGCAGGCTACGACAAGCCGTTCAAGACCGTTGCCGAAGGCGTAACGGAATATATGGCCTGGCTGAACCGCGACGCATAAGTATGAAAATTCTGGTGATCGGCCCGTCATGGGTGGGCGACATGATGATGTCGCAAAGTCTCTATCGCACGCTCAAGGCGCGTTATCCCCAGGCGATAATCGACGTGATGGCACCCGCATGGTGCCGTCCGCTGTTATCGCGTATGCCGGAAGTGAACGAGGCGATCCCGATGCCGCTCGGACACGGGGCGCTGGAAATCGGTGAACGCCGCAAACTCGGCCACAGCCTGCGCGAGAAACGCTATGACCGCGCGTACGTGCTGCCTAACTCCTTCAAATCCGCCCTTGTGCCCTTCTTTGCGGGCATCCCGCACCGTACCGGCTGGCGCGGTGAAATGCGTTACGGCCTGCTGAACGACGCCCGGGTGCTGGATAAAGAGGCCTGGCCGCTGATGGTGGAGCGCTACGTGGCGCTGGCCTACGACAAAGGCGTGATGCGCAGCGCGAAAGATCTGCCGCAGCCGCTGCTGTGGCCGCAGCTCCAGGTAAGCGATGGGGAGAAATCCCACACCTGCAACGCATTTGGCATTTCGTCCGAACGCCCGATGATTGGGTTCTGCCCTGGCGCAGAATTCGGTCCGGCAAAACGCTGGCCGCACTATCACTATGCAGAGCTGGCGAAACAGCTTATCGATGAAGGCTATCAGATTGTGCTGTTTGGCTCGGCGAAAGATCATGAGGCGGGCAATGAAATTCTCGCCACGCTGAGCACCGAGCAACAGGCATGGTGCCGCAACCTGGCCGGGGAAACGCAGCTCGAGCAGGCGGTTATCCTGATTGCCGCCTGTAAGGCCGTGGTCAGTAACGACTCTGGCCTGATGCACGTCGCCGCCGCGCTGGACCGCCCGCTGGTCGCGCTGTATGGCCCAAGCAGCCCGGACTTCACGCCGCCGCTCTCGCACAAGGCGCGCGTGATCCGTTTGATCACCGGCTACCACAAGTTGCGCAAAGGCGATGCCGCAGAAGGTTACCATCAGAGCCTGATCGACATTACCCCGCAGCGTGTTCTCGAAGAACTCAACGCACTGCTGTTGAGCGAAGAAGGATAACGGATGCGGGTATTGATCGTTAAAACCTCCTCAATGGGTGATGTTCTGCATACGCTGCCGTCGCTGACGGACGCCATGCGGGCCATTCCCGGCATCCGTTTTGACTGGGTGGTGGAAGAAGGCTTCGCGCAGATCCCCACCTGGCATGAAGCGGTTGATCGCGTGATCCCGGTGGCCATTCGCCGCTGGCGCAAAGCGTGGTTCTCTGCCCCGATTAAAGCCGAACGCAAAGCCTTCCGCGAGGCGGTGCAGGCGCAACGTTACGATGCCATCATCGACGCGCAGGGGCTGGTCAAAAGCGCCGCGCTGGTGACGCGTCTGGCGCACGGCGTAAAGCACGGCATGGACTGGCAAACCGCCCGCGAACCGCTGGCAAGCCTGTTCTATAACCGTCGCCACCATATTGCGAAGCAGCAGCACGCCGTGGAACGTACCCGCGAGCTGTTCGCTAAGAGTCTCGGCTATGCAAAACCCGACCTCCAGGGTGACTACGCCATCGCACAGCATTTTCTGCGCGAAACGGACAAGGATATCGCGCCCTATCTGGTTTTCCTGCATGCCACAACGCGCGACGATAAGCACTGGCCGGAAACGCACTGGAGAAGGCTGATTGAACTAATGCAACCTTGCGGTATCCATATTAAACTCCCGTGGGGCGCTGAACATGAGCGACAGCGAGCGGAACGTCTGGCAGCGGGTTTTTCCCACGTCGAGGTGTTACCCAAACTCACGCTGGCGCAGGTTGCCGCACAGCTGGCGGGCGCTAACGCCGTCGTTTCTGTGGATACAGGGTTAAGCCATTTAACCGCCGCACTGGATCGTCCTAATATCACGATTTTCGGCCCGACCGATCCGGGGTTGATCGGGGGTTACGGTAAAAACCAGCATCAGATGGTCAGCCCTACGCAGCAAACGAAGGATATTAGCGCAGATGCTATTTTTTCATTTTTACAGGGCAGCCATCGGCTTTCCAACAGGGATATTTAACCCATGAGTTATGTATTTCTGCTGATTTTACTCTTTCCGGTGAAACTCATCCGGAAGCTGTTTCGAAAGGACACGGGCAAGAATCTTGTCATTCAGACAGCCAAAATCGGTGACTTTATTAATGCGACGCCTCTTCTGGCATATCTGCAAAAAAGCGATGTGTTGATCAGTCGCAGCGTTGGCGCACTGGCGAAGCATGATGAGACTATTGAGCAGATCTATTTTATTGAGCAGCATAAGCGCAACCTGTGGCGTAAACTGTGCTTCGCGTGCAGGATCATGAACCGCTACGACAACGTCTACCTGCTACAGCCCAACAGCGTGAACCTCTTTTTTGCCGCCGTCTGCAATGCCAAAAACAAACAATTTTTAAGCATTTACACGCGCAGGTGGTATCACGGGATTTTCTATCTCGCGGCCGACGGTACCGTTGAGCATGGCAAAAAAACGCTTTCGGTGACGAACTACCTGAAACTGGCCGACCGCTCGCTCACGTGGCAAGACTCTCCCAAGCACGCCACAAAGCCACTCTTCAAGCCGACGACCTGGCCGGCCATTCTTGATAAACCTGACGTTATCCGCATCGGCATCAGTATTGCGGCGGGCAATAAAGCCAAAACCGTCCCTCCGGTTATCTGGAAGCGGATTGTTGATCAACTCGCTGATTTACCCTGCGAGTTTTATGTCTTCGGCGCGCCAAACGAACAGTCGTGGATGGACGATATCACCCGTCTTTACGGTGAAATCCCCAATTTTATCAATCTTATTGGCAAAATTTCGCTGGAAGAGCTTCCCTGGGCCATTTCTAAGATGGACTGCTATATCGCGTCTGACTCGGGGAATGTCTACATCGCAGACGCCGTCGGCGTGCCGGTGGTCCTGCTGTTTGGACCGTGTTGTCACTATGAACAGCGTCCGCTTGGCAATGTGATGCTGATCGGGAATGACGATAACATTTGTTCTTATGTGTTTGAAACGCGCTATTACTTCCCGCAAGAACGGGAAGCGCTATTCTCTGTCACTGACTCCGCGTTACACGATCTTCAGCAGTTTATCCGTACATTACCAAAAGCCCGCTCACTGGCTAGCGCTACCGACGCTCAAGGAAACTAATTTTTATGGCTTTTTTAAGCGTCATTATTGCTGCGCATAACGCTGAAGCTACGCTGCACGCCACGCTTTCAAGCCTGCTGGCAGCAACCGATCAGGACACTGAAATTATTATTTTCAATGACAGTTCTGAGGATGCCACGCAGGCAATAATTGAAGAGTGGTCGCCGAAATTTCCTCAGATCATAAAGCGCACCGTGAACTTTCGTAACGTAGGCCGGGTAAGAAACAGCGCTGTCGCGCTGGCATCGGGTGAGTATATTACGATGCTCGACAGTGACGATTGCTTAAAGCCGGGCAGCCTCAGGGACGCAATGGCCTACCTGAAAGCGCAACGTCCGGATATGTTACTGACACGTTTGCTTGAGATTCGCGATCCCCGGAGAATGACTTCAGACTGGCAGGGATTTAATCCTGTGCCATTGTCACAACATGAAGCAATTGCTCGTTTCTTACGTCATAAAGACTTTCAGGCACATCTCATTGGCCAGTTTATTCATCGTAGTCTTTACGAGAAAAATCCCATACCTCCGATGTTATGTTATGAGGATTTCGCTGTCTTCCCGGGAATGTTGATGCAATCGAGTAAAATAGCCTATCAGCGCCAGGGGCATTATTATTACATCAAGCGTCGCGACAGTTTGTCGAGCAGTCTGGACGCCAGCAAAATTTCAACGCTTGTCGAATGCACGTTACAGATGGAAAGAACATTTCCGTCACGCTACAAACATCTCGTCAATTGCCACTGGTTTGATATTTACAGCAACCATCGGTCCTGTCTGACAGACCAACAATTGCAGCTCGTGAAACAACGCGTAAAGACCATGTATACATTGTCTTTTTTCATGTCCACCGATGTTCGTTTTAGCTACAAAAAAAGGGTTATTGAGGCGTTATGGAAAAAATAAAACCACGGCTATATCAACTGACGATCGCTTTAAGCCTCATCTCCTTGATACTGGCTTTAGTCAGTTCTGGGAAGCAAAGAGAATTTTTCTATATCGCTATTTACGTCAGTATTATTGGCCTGGCTTTCGAATATAAAAAAATCACTCTGCGACCTTTTACTATAGCACTGCCCATTCTGCTGATTGGGTTACTTAACCTCGGCTGGTACTTACTCTATGAGTATCATAACGAGGGCCTCAACCTTTACAGCGACTACCTCGGTGCCAGCAAAAAGTTAATTTTAGCGAGTGTCCTGATTTTCTATATCGACCGCTTTAAGTTTTATATCGATAAGGATACCTTCAGGAAATTCTTCTTCTTCGCAACGGCCTTGGGGTTTGTGCTCGCCACAGGGTATGGCTTGTGGCAGGCCTCGCAAGGTATGACTCGCGTTGAGATGGCAATTAACCGTGCCACCGTTTCAGCTTATGTTTATTCTGTCCTGTCACTGGCTTTCGTATACAGTCTTTACCTTCAACAGAACGTGAAGCTGTATGTTGTTGCGGGCTTCACTATATTAATCTCTTACTTCGTCATACTGTTGACGGGGACCCGCGCTGCGATGGGTTTATATCTGCTTCTGGCGATTGTGCTCACGCTTTATCATTTCAGAAAGATTCATCTTAAATCAGCCCTCATCTTTTTATGCATTGTTGCAGGCGTTGTAATCGTTAGCTACAAGCCATTGATTTCGCCAAAAATACAACAAACCCAACGTGAGGTTGAACGTTATCAACAAGGTTTTGACCGCACCTCACTCGGCGCACGTTTTTCGATGTGGACTATCGGGATCGAGAATGGTCTTGCCCATCCGTTAGGGCAATCGCTGGAAGAGCGTGAAGCGTGGACCCGACACTACATTAAAGACGGCCATCCTCACCTTGGCAGTGCACTCGAATACATCAAAGTCCACCTGCATAATGAATTTATTGAGAAATACTCTTTGCAGGGGATCCCCGGCGTAGCGGTAATGCTCTTTTTCTTCGTTTCGATGATTGTGTATGCCCTACGAAACAGAAACGCACTGCTGCTGACGTCGATGCTTCTTTTGCTTTTGTATGGACTGACGGATGTCATACTGCTCAGTTCAGAAGCCTTAATCTTCTTTATGATTTTGTTTGCGTTAAGTACACCTTTCTCACAAACAAAACAGCAATAACAAATATGCCCGCCTGGCGGGCATAACTATTTTTTGTACTGGTAAAACTCCGCCAGCGTCATCCCCACGGTCTTATCTGATAACCAGGTAAAGAGCTGCTCCAGATCCTGATACAGCCCCTCAATCGCGGCCTCGTCTTTAAAAGTAGGGCTCCCGCCAGGCATAAATTCCGACGAATGCAGCATGAATTCCACGTAGTCATTCCCCTGAGCCAGGCACTGCTGCGCAACCTTAATCATCTCAGCCGCATTTCCTCCGGACGGGCGTAACCAGTTAACTGACGGAGAACGGTATTTACCGCGCAGACGATCATAACCCTGCTTCAGGGAATTCAGCCATGCCGGGTGTTTATACTGGATGCTCATCGGCACTTCGAGGAGAGGGCTGTTTCCCGGCCGGGAAATGTCGTCTACGTCCAAAAAGTAGGCACGATCGGGAAAATGCTGGTAATTCGTTCCGCCATTACCCTGCGGGGCACCTTTCGCGTTGCGCCAGTTCACGCGCGGCGTAACGGAACAATCTACCTGATACCCCAGCTCAATCAGCAACTGGGCGTAACGACTGTCGAATGCCCAGCGCCCGGCGCGATGGCTGAGCATTTTTGTCTGGAAAGTCTCTTCCAGTAAGCGGGTCATGAACAGCACTTTCTCACGCATGACCTCGTCTGAAAACTCAATCAGATAAGGCTGCCAACGCCAGTCATCACCGGTCAGATCGTGCTCCGGAGGGCTATTCCAGGCATGGAGATGCATTCCCACCTCACCCTGGCCGCGGGCTATGACCTCTTTCGCGAACTCAATGAATACCGGTTCGACTGCCATCTCGTAGTTGGTCAGCCAGACGGGCTTAAAGCCGAAGCGTTCACAAAGCGCCTGAAACCGCGCCAGGTAGCGCGCGTTTTCCGTTTTGATCACCCGGTGGTTCTGCCAGAGATTATCCCCTTCGGTATCGATCGTGATGATAAACGCTGGTTTTTTCATAATGAGCCCGCAAGACAAAATAGTTAGCGCTATGTTACGCACGCCCGAAAGCAGGAGTAAACCCTTCCAGGGAAATTCCTGACATTATGGAGAAAGAGTGCAAGTCGTTACCAGGTCTATTAGAATTGCCAATAGTACAACGCCGATAAGATGATGATGAATAACTTACCTGACACGCCTGATTTGCGCATTTTACTGATCAAACTTCGCCATCATGGTGACATGTTACTCACCACCCCCGTCATCAATTCATTACGCCAGAAATGGCCTGAAGCCCAAATCGACGTGCTTCTCTATGAAGAGACGCGAGACATGCTCGCCGCGCATCCGGCAATCGGGACTATCTATGGTATCGATCGTAAATGGAAGCAGTTGGGGACGCTGAAGCACCTGCAAAAAGAGTGGCAGTTGCTTCGTACTTTACGCGCTCAGCATTATCATCTGGTGATCAATCTTGCCGATCAGTGGCGCAGCGCGATTGTTACCCGCTTCACCGGCGCACCGGTTCGGCTCGGGTTCGCTTTTAACAAGCGCAATAATGCCTTCTGGCGTTTTTGTCACAGTGAACTGGTCTCGGTCGCCAGCCATCAGTCGCTGCACACCGTTGAACAAAATCTCTCCATATTGTCAGCGCTGCCGGTAATGGCCAACCCTACCGTGACCATGGCTTACAGCGCGGATGACTGGCGCCATGCTCACCAAAAGCTGACGCAAAAGGGCGTGGGAGACCGCTACATCGTTATTCAACCCACTTCACGCTGGTTCTTTAAGTGCTGGGACGAAGGCAAAATGGCGCAAACTATCGCCGCGTTGCAGCAGGACGGCCACACTATCGTCCTTACGGCGGGACCGGATAAGAAAGAGCTGGCGATGATTGACCGCATTCTTGCCGCCTCCCCGCAGACGGGTGTTGTATCGCTGGCAGGGCAGTTAACCCTGCGCCAGCTGGCCTCGCTAATCGATCACGCGATCCTGTTCATTGGCGTTGACTCCGTACCCATGCACATGGCCGCCGCCCTTCAGACGCCCTGCGTGGCGCTGTTTGGCCCGTCAAAATTGACGTTCTGGTCGCCATGGCAGGTTAACGGAGAGGTCATCTGGGCAGGTAACTACGGCCCGCTTCCCAACCCTGACGCCATTGATACAAAAACGACGGAACGTTATCTCGACGCCATCCCCGTTGATGCTGTCGTCTCCGCCGCAAGGAGATACCTGCAATGAAGCTTCATCGTCTGGCCATTGTGCGCCAAAAATATCGTCCGGATGGGGGAGCAGAACGTTTTGTCTCCAGGGCACTTACCGCGCTGAGCAATCAAAATCTTGAGCTCAACGTCATCACCCGCGAGTGGCAGGGCGAAAAGCAGGACGACTGGCATATTCATATTTGCGATCCCCGAAAGTGGGGCCGCATCAGCCGTGAGCGCGGCTTTGCACACGCCGCACGCGCGCTGTGGCAGCAACAGCAGTTTGATATTGTCCAGAGCCACGAACGTATTCCGGGCTGCGATATTTACCGCGCCGGGGATGGTGTACATCGACGCTGGCTGCTACAGCGTACGCGTATTCTTCCCGCCTGGCGCGCGAAGCTGCTTATGCACGATCGCTATCACCGCTACGTGATGCACGCAGAACGTGAAATGTACCAGGCTCCCGAGTTGAAAGCCGTTATCTGTAATGCGGAGATGATCAAGCGCGAAATCGTCGAAGACTTTGATATTGACGCAAAAAAGATACATGTGATTTATAATTCAATAGATTCCAGCCGCTTCGTTCCGGCAGAAGAGAGGCAACGCGCTGTACTGCGTCAGCAATTTGGCTTACCCGCTGATGCCGTCATTTTCTGCTTCGTGGGTTCAGGGTTTGAACGCAAGGGGCTGGCAAGCGCTATTCGGGCTATAGCAGGAACCTCGGCGTGGCTGGTTGTGGTCGGTCAGGATAAAGCGGAAAGCCGTTATCGCGACCTCGCCCGTTCATTAGGCTGTGAGGGGCAAATCCGTTTCCTGGGGATGCAAAAAGAGACGCTGCCATTTTATCAGCTTTCTGATGGTTTACTGCTGCCGACGCTGTATGATCCTTTCCCTAACGTCATACTTGAAGCAATGGCCTGTGGATTGCCCGTCATTACGTCAGAGAGTTGCGGTGGTTCAGAATTTATTGAGCAAGGCCAGAACGGGTTTTACTGTGATGCACTTGATATCCACACATTGAAGGAGGCCGTCATGTCCATCCCTTCACTGGAAAAAAATAACAATATGGGGCTTGCGGCGCGTGAACGCGTCAGAGAAGCAACCCCTGAAAAACTATCAAGTCAGCTTATTTCGCTTTATCAAAAATTACTGGATTAATAATGCGCATCCTAATGATTATTGATGGTTTACCCGGTGGAGGAGCCGAAAAAACGGTTCTCACCCTCTCCAGCGGACTGACAGAACTGGGGCATCAGGTCACCCTTTTCTCCTTACGGAAGGTGTGCGACTACGCCATTCCGGAAGGCATCGATTTTCAGGTTGTGCAGGATACCTGTAAAAAACCCTGGCGGAAGCTGACCGAGATCCCGCGTCGCGCCCGTTTGCTGGATCGCGCCATCGAGCAGGCAGAACGCAGCGGTAAATTTGATGTCGTCTTCTCACATCTGCATAAAACCGACCGTATCGTGGCGCACAGCCGCGTGCTGGATCGGGATAAGGTCTGGTTCTGCGTACACGGGATGTTCTCCTTCTCCTATTTGCGCCATCGCAGCGGGCTTTCTCGCTGGTTTAAGCATTATAAAATCCGTCATACCTATGAAAACCGCAACGTGGTGGCGGTATCCGGCGCCGTGCTGCACGATCTGTCTGAAGTACTCGCGATCCCCCTGCGGCGCAAAGCGGTTATCCATAACCCCTTTGATATCCCTGAAATTCAGCGTCTGGCGGAAGCGCCCTTTGAGATGCAGGGGCAGGATTACATTATCCATGTTGGCCGTTTTCATGAACACAAACGTCACGACAGGCTGCTGCGGGCGTTTGCGCTGAGCAAGATCGACGCATCGCTGGTGTTGATGGGCAAAGGTTCTGACGCGAAAATAAATCAGCTCAAACAGCTTGCCGCTAAGCTGGGAATTGAAAACAAGATCGTCTTCCGCCCGTTCGAAACCAACCCCTACCCGTGGATCAAAGAGGCACGCCTTTTAGTGTTAAGTTCCGACTGCGAAGGTTTTGGTAATGTACTGGTAGAGTCCATTATCTGTCAGACCCCACCGGTGAGTACAAACTGCCCTGGCGGCCCTGCTGAGATCCTTACTGGCCCCCTGGCGCGTGGTCTGACAGCGTTAACCGACGAATCACTGGCGAAAACACTGGCAGAACTGTATGCCTCTCCGCCGGTTGTTGATCGCGAAACGATCGCATCGTTCGGTATCAACGCCATTTGCCAGCAATACATTGCTTTGGTCGACAACCAAAAATAATCAGGTTTCATATGCAAAATTCAGCGCCTTTATTAAGCGTGGTGGTGGCCGTTTATAACGGTGAAGCTTTTCTCGATCAGTTCTTTACCTGCCTTGTAAATCAACACATCGACAGTATGGAAGTCATCATCGTGAATGACGGTTCCACTGACCGCTCGATGCAGATTGTCGAAAAATGGCGCGAAAAGCTGCCACAGATGCAGGTTATTGAACAACCTAATCAGGGCGTGTCCATCGCGCGTAATACTGGCCTGGCCGTTGCGACCGGGCAGTATCTCTCTTTCCCGGATATTGATGATGTCTTCAAACCCGGCATGTACCAGCGTCTGCTGGATATGGCCGTCACGCAGAACCTGGATGTCGCCACCTGCAATGGCAACTACGTCTGGGAAAATAACAAAAAACCGTCTCGCCCTATCTTCCCTGAAGATAAGCTAGCCTCAACGGGCGTCATGAATGGCGCGGCATGGTTAAAAAAGGCGCTGGATTCACGTAAGTTCCTGCATGTGACCTGGCTGAATATCTATCGTCACGATTTTATTCGTCAGCACGGCTTCCGTTTCGAGCCTGGCCTGCGCCATCAGGATATCCCGTGGACGACTGAGGTGCTGCTTGCCGCGGAACGCGTTCAGTACACCAGCGAACGCTTTTACGACTACTACATTCACTCCGCCTCGGTATCGCACACCCCGGATAATGACGACACGCTGATTCGCTCTGCGCGCCATTATATGAAGATCCTGAAGATGCTTGATGCCATTAACCAGCGCTACCCGGATAAAGTGAAAAATATCCCGGCCTGTTACTGGCAAATCGCTAAAGAGGGTCTGGGAATTATTCATACCTTCGACAACATGAAGGATGAGGCGAAGAAATCAATGATAATCAAAGAGTTCTTCGACACCGGGATCTGGAAGCTCATCTGGAAAAGTGCCAAAAGCCCGCGTTTGCGCTGGCGCCTGGGCCGACGCTACTTCCGTTTAAAACGGTATCTGGCATAAGAGATAGCTTTAGCACGCTTAAATGCTTAGAATTTCCCGGCCGAAACTAAAAAAACGGATAATCGCTTGGAATTGTTGTATACCGCCCTGCTCTACATCATTCAGCCACTGGTGTGGCTGCGACTGTTGCTTCGTAGCCGTAAAGCGCCTGCGTACCGTAAACGCTGGGCCGAACGTTATGGCTACTGCCGCAATAAAGTGGCGCCGGACGGTATTCTGCTGCATTCCGTGTCAGTCGGGGAAACGCTGGCCGCCATTCCACTGGTGCGTGCCCTGCGCCACCGTTATCCGTCACTGCCCATCACCGTCACCACGATGACGCCAACCGGCTCAGAGCGCGTGATGTCTGCCTTCGGTAAAGACGTGCATCACGTCTACCTGCCGTACGATCTCCCCTGCGCCATGAACCGTTTCCTGAATACCGTGCGCCCTAAACTGGTGATCGTCATGGAAACCGAGCTCTGGCCGAATATGATTTCCGCCCTGCATGCCCGTAAAATTCCTTTGGTTATCGCCAACGCGCGTCTGTCGGAACGCTCGGCGAAAGGGTACGGCAAGCTGGGTAAATTTATGCGTCGCCTGCTCAGCAAAATCACGCTGATCGCCGCGCAGAACGAAGAAGATGCCGCGCGCTTTATCGCCCTCGGCCTGAAGCGCAACCAGCTTGCGGTCACGGGTAGCCTGAAGTTCGATATTTCCGTCACCCCTGAACTCGCCGCCCGTGCGGTAACACTGCGTCGTCAGTGGGCGCCGCGTCGCCAGGTCTGGATTGCCACCAGCACCCATGACGGCGAAGAAGCCATTATTCTTCAGGCTCACCGCCAGCTGCTGGAAAAATTCCCTGATTTACTGCTGATTCTGGTTCCTCGCCATCCTGAGCGTTTTAAAGATGCCCGCGAGATGGTGCAAAAAGGCGGTTTCAGCTTCACCCTGCGCAGCAGCGGCGAAATCCCCTCTGGCAGCACGCAGGTGGTGATTGGCGATACGATGGGCGAACTGATGCTGCTGTACGGGATCGCCGATCTTGCATTCGTTGGCGGAAGCCTGGTGGAGCGCGGTGGTCATAACCCGCTGGAGCCAGCAGCCCACGCCATCCCCGTGCTGATGGGACCACACACGTTTAACTTCAAAGATATCTGCGCGAAATTGCAGCAAGCCGATGGCTTAATCACCGTGACCGACGCGGATTCGGTGGTCAAAGAGGTCTCTACCCTTCTGACTGACGAAGATTACCGCCTGTGGTACGGTCGTCACGCCGTTGAAGTCCTGCATCAGAACCAGGGCGCACTGACCCGTCTGCTGCAACTTCTGCAACCTTACCTGCCGCAGCGGAGCCACTAATGTCAACGCGTCTGTCGGTCGTGATGATCGCCAAAAACGCCGCCGACCTGCTTCCGGATTGCCTGGCCTCTGTTGCCTGGGCTGACGAAATCGTCATTCTCGACTCCGGAAGTACGGACAACACGGCGGACGTTGCCCGTGCAGCCGGGGCAAAAGTCTTTACCGACACCGACTGGCAGGGCTACGGTATTCAGCGCCAGCGTGCGCAGGGTTACGCCACGGGCGATTACGTGTTGATGATCGACACCGATGAGCGCGTCACCCCGGAACTCCGACAGGCCATTCAAACGGTGCTTACCGCGCCACAGCCCGGCGCGGTCTACAGTATCGCGCGTCGTAACTATTTCCTGGGCCGCTTTATGCGCCACAGCGGCTGGTACCCCGACCGCGTGATGCGCCTCTATGCGCGCGAGCGTTATCAGTACAACGACAACCTGGTCCATGAATCTCTGGCCTGCGATGGCGCTCAGGTCATCCCCCTGACGGGCGATCTGCTTCATCTGACCTGCCGCGATTTCGCCAGCTTCCAGCGGAAACAGCTGAACTATGCCACCGCCTGGGCACAGGAGCGGCATACGCGCGGCAAGAAGGCCACGCTGACCGGCATCTTCACCCACACGCTGGGCGCGTTTCTGAAAACGCTGCTGCTGCGTGGCGGCGTGCTGGACGGCAAACAGGGCTGGTTACTGGCCGTAGTGAATGCCCAGTATACTTTCAACAAATACACCGAGCTGTGGGCGCTGAACCGCGGCTACTCAGAGAAAACGTGAGCCATGAGCACAAAAGCGATTTATCCGGGTACCTTCGATCCGATCACTAACGGTCATCTTGATATCATCACCCGTGCGGCGTGTATGTTCGACAAGGTGATTCTGGCCATTGCCGCCAGCCCGAGCAAAAAGCCGATGTTCGACCTGAACGAACGCGTGCAGCTTGCCACCGATGCGATTTCGCATCTGTCGAATGTTGAGGTCGTCGGTTTCAGCGACTTGATGGCAAACTTTGCCCGTGACCGGCAGGCCAATATCCTGATCCGCGGTCTTCGCGCGGTAGCAGACTTCGAATATGAGATGCAGCTGGCACACATGAACCGCCATCTGATGCCGGAGCTGGAGAGCGTATTCCTGATGCCCTCCAAAGAGTGGTCCTTCATCTCTTCTTCGCTGGTGAAAGAGGTGGCGCGCCATCACGGGGACGTTACCCACTTCCTGCCGGTTAACGTCCACCAGGCGTTGATGGAAAAGCTAAAGTAACCCTACTTCTGGCACTGACGGCAGTAAAACGTGGCGCGCTGAGCGTGCTTCGTGGCAATAATCGGCGTCCCGCAGGCTCTGCACGGCTCACCCTTACGGCCATAAACCTGCAACTCCTGCGCAAAATAGCCCGGCTTCCCGTCGCTTTGCAGGAAATCCTTCAGCGTCGTCCCGCCCTGCTCAATTGAGCGCAGCAGTACCGCTTTAATTACTCTGACCAGCAGCTCGCACTCCTGCGCCGACAGCGAGGAGGCCAGCCGATCGGGATGGATCCCGGCGGCAAACAACGATTCGCTGGCATAGATATTTCCCACGCCCACCACCAGCTTGTTATCCATCAGCCAGGGTTTAATCGGGGTTTTCTTTTTCGCGCACTTCTCTTTGAGATAATCCGCGTTAAACGCCTCTGACAGCGGCTCAGGTCCGAGATGCGCCAGCACGTTGTGTCCTTCCAGCTCTTTGGTCCACAGCCATGCGCCAAAGCGACGCGGGTCGGTGTAACGCAGCACTTTGCCGTTACTCATCACCAGATCAACGTGGTCGTGCTTTTCCGCAGGCAACTCTTCGGTGAGGATGCGCAGGCTTCCCGACATGCCCAGATGGATAATGATCCAGCCGTCAGGCAGCTCCAGCAGCAGGTATTTCGCGCGGCGCTGCACGCTCAGGACGGGTTTGTCGCTTAACGCGTGGATCTCATCGGACACCGGCCAGCGCAGACGCCCGTTGCGAACGACAGCATGAAGAATAGTCGCGCCAACCAGATGGGGCTCAATGCCGCGGCGGCTGGTCTCTACCTCTGGTAATTCAGGCATGGTTCCTCCGTTGAGATGCAGAATGCAAAAAACCCCGCAGTTGCGGGGTTTTTCAATACAAGTAGACTAAAATTATTTGATTTTAGCTTCTTTGTACAGTACGTGCTGGCGTACAACTGGATCGAATTTTTTCAGTTCCAGTTTTTCCGGCTTAGTACGTTTGTTCTTCGTGGTGGTGTAGAAGTGACCTGTACCAGCAGAAGAAACCAGCTTGATTTTCTCGCGAATACCTTTAGCCATGATTTATTTCCTCTTTAAGTACTTAGTACTTTTCGCCACGGGCACGCAGTTCGGACAGAACTGTATCGATGCCTTTCTTATCGATTACACGCATACCTTTAGCAGATACGCGCAGGGTGACAAAACGCTTCTCGCTCTCAACCCAGAAACGGTGAGAGTGCAGGTTCGGCAGGAAACGGCGTTTAGTCGCGTTCAGTGCGTGGGAACGGTTGTTACCGGTCACCGGACGCTTGCCAGTAACTTGGCAGACTCGGGACATGTCTATTCTCCAAAAATCAAATTAGCTCGAGCTTCGTATGGGGTATCGGCGCCTCGTCAGGCTTTACAGCCCGGTCATCGCATAGTTCTATTGAACTCTCGATTGCCAGGCCCAAATGCCAAACCCGAGATTCTCAAAGGTGGCGTAGTATACGCTGACTCGGCGGTGTGCTCAAGTCCCGAACAGACAAAGATCCCGATGGATCGCGAGAAAAGGCCTAAATCCAGCCACGTTCGGCAAAAGAAATGTACTCTCCGCGGCCAATTATCAGATGGTCCAGCACACGAATGTCCATGAATTGACAGCATTTGATAATACGTTCGGTAATTGCTTTGTCAGCTCTGCTTGGTTCTGCACAGCCAGAGGGGTGATTATGCGCGAGGATCACGCCGGCTGCATTCACTTTTATCGCTTCCCGCACAATTTCACGCGGATGCACCTCAACGTGGCTCAATGTTCCCGAAAAAAGGCGGGTATGTTTCAGTACCCGGTTTTTGTTATCGAGAAAGATCACCATAAAGATCTCCCGCTCCAGATCGGAGAGCTGGCTTTGCAGAAATTCGCGGGTCATGTCGGGGGTGAGGATCGGGTCTTCTTCCTCCATACGCACGTTGTAAAATCGCCGGGCCAGCTCGGCAATGCCCCGTAACTGGGCATATTTCGCCACGCCAATGCCCTCAACGTGCGTAAACGCCTCCAGCTCAGCGGTCAGCAATCCATACAGTGAACCGAAATGGTCTATCAGTTCTTTCGCCAGCGTAAATACCGTTTTCCCCGGCGTGCCTGTGCGTAAAAAGAGCGCCAGCAGCTCGTCGTCCTTTAACAACGTGACGCCATGACGCAGCATTTTTTCACGCGGTAGCAGCAGTTCAGTCTCTTCCATGCCCGGCCTCCTTCTGTTTGCCATTATGCTGCCACAGGTAAATTCGGGGTTCGACGCTGGCGTTTCGTTCTTGCGTAACGCCTCGCAAAGTGAATTAAGGACATCATCACCCCGTTTTAGGGATTGTGATAAAATGCCCGCTCTCTGGTGAAACCCAACAGGAAAGAATCATGATGAGCCTGGCCGGTAAAAAAATCGTTCTTGGCGTCAGCGGCGGTATTGCTGCCTATAAAACGCCAGACCTGGTGCGCCGTTTGCGCGAGCGCGGGGCCGACGTACGGGTCGCGATCACCGAAGGCGGCAAAGCCTTTATCACCCCGCTGAGCCTGCAAGCCGTCTCGGGATACCCGGTATCAGACAGCCTGCTCGACCCGGCAGCCGAAGCCGCAATGGGCCACATTGAGCTGGGGAAATGGGCCGATCTGGTTATCCTTGCCCCCGCCACGGCAGATTTAATTGCCCGCGTGGCAGCCGGTATGGCGAACGATCTGGTAACGACCATTTGCCTCGCCACGCCTGCGCCCGTCGCGGTTGTGCCCGCAATGAACCAGCAGATGTACCGCAACGCCGCTACCCAGCATAATCTGGACACGCTGGCCTCGCGCGGCCTGCTGATTTGGGGACCGGACAGTGGCAGCCAGGCCTGCGGCGACGTTGGGCCAGGGCGTATGCTCGACCCATTGACGATTGTTGATATGGCTGCCGCCCATTTCTCGCCTGTCAACGATCTGCAACATCTCAACATCATGATTACCGCGGGCCCCACGCGCGAGCCGCTGGATCCGGTGCGTTACATCACCAACCACAGCTCAGGCAAAATGGGCTTTGCGATTGCTGCCGCGGCAGCCAAACGCGGCGCGAACGTCACGCTGGTGAGCGGCCCGGTGTCGCTTACCACCCCTGCGTTTGTGCAGCGTATTGATGTAACGACCGCGCTGGAAATGGAAGCCGCCGTACAGGCACATGCTCAACAGCAGCATATTTTTATCGGCTGTGCGGCCGTCGCTGATTACCGCGCCGAAACCATTGCCGACGCCAAAATTAAAAAGCAAGGTGATGAATTAACAATAAAAATGGTGAAGAACCCGGATATCGTTGCCGGTGTCGCCGCATTGAAAACTCATCGACCTTACGTTGTTGGGTTTGCCGCAGAAACGAATAATGTGGAAGAATATGCCCGGCAAAAACGTACCCGCAAAAACCTCGATTTGATTTGCGCGAACGACGTATCGCTGTCCACGCAAGGATTTAACAGCGACAGCAACGCATTGCACCTTTTCTGGCAGGATGGAGATAAAGTCTTACCGCTTGAGCGCAAAGAACTCCTGGGCCAACACTTACTGGACGAGATCGTTACCCGTTATGATGAAAAAAATCGACGTTAAGATTCTGGACCCGCGCGTTGGCGAGCAATTTCCGCTGCCAACGTATGCCACCTCCGGCTCTGCCGGTCTTGACCTGCGCGCCTGTCTTGATGACGCCGTAGAACTGGCGCCGGGTGCAACGACCCTGATCCCGACCGGGCTGGCGATTCACATTGCTGACCCGTCACTGGCAGCGGTGATCCTGCCGCGCTCTGGCCTGGGCCACAAGCATGGCGTCGTGCTGGGTAATCTGGTCGGCCTGATCGATTCTGACTATCAGGGTCAGCTGATGGTATCCGTCTGGAACCGTGGCCAGGACAACTTCACCATTGAGCCGGGCGAGCGTATCGCGCAGATGGTGTTTGTACCGGTGGTGCAGGCAGAATTTAACCTGGTGGCAGACTTCGACGCTACCGACCGTGGCGAAGGCGGCTTCGGCCATTCCGGGCGCAAATAACCGCCCGACAAACACGCATCTCACAGCGCCATAATGCAATAACAAACCGCAAACGTCAGTTTGCGGGTCGCTGTGTGGTTGCCAGCCTGACAAGTGCTTATTTTCAGGGGTATTTTGTAACATGGCAGAAAAACAAACCGCGAAAAGGAATCGTCGCGAAGAAATACTTCAATCTCTGGCTCTGATGCTTGAATCCAGCGACGGCAGTCAACGCATCACCACCGCAAAACTGGCGGCCTCTGTGGGCGTGTCAGAGGCGGCGCT
Source organism: Enterobacter cloacae complex sp. S1 (assembly GCF_014930525.1). Classification (NCBI taxonomy): domain Bacteria; kingdom Pseudomonadati; phylum Pseudomonadota; class Gammaproteobacteria; order Enterobacterales; family Enterobacteriaceae; genus Enterobacter; species Enterobacter cloacae complex sp. S1. The sequence goes on along the minus strand of NZ_JADBRE010000005.1, from coordinate 172,396 downwards.
GTATCGTCATTTCCCGAGCAAAACCCGGATGTTTGACAGCCTGATCGAGTTTATCGAAGACAGCCTGATCACGCGCATCAACCTGATTCTGAAGGATGAAAAAGACACCAGCACGCGTCTGCGTCTGATTGTGCTGCTGATTCTGGGGTTTGGTGAACGTAACCCGGGTCTGACCCGTATTCTGACCGGCCACGCGCTTATGTTTGAACAGGATCGTCTGCAAGGCCGTATAAACCAGCTTTTTGAGCGTATCGAAGCCCAGCTGCGTCAGGTTCTGCGCGAGAAGAAAATGCGGGAAGGCGAGGGATATAATACGGATGAGACCCTGCTGGCAAGCCAGATCCTGGCTTTTTGCGAAGGGATGCTCTCCCGGTTTGTGCGCAGCGAGTTTAAATATCGACCAACGGACGATTTTGACGCCCGCTGGCCGTTAGTGGCTGCTCAGTTACAGTAACGCCATCGCCGGATGGCGGCTTCGCCTTATCCGGCCTACGAACGGGTAGGCCCGGTAAGCGTAGCGCCGCCGGGCAATTGAATTATACGCCAAACTCTTCGCGGTATTGACGCACCGCCGCCAGATGATCAGCCATCTCAGGCTTCTCTTCCAGATACGCAATCAGGTCTTTCAGCGTGATAATCGACGTGACCTTGCAGCCATAATCGCGCTCCACTTCCTGAATAGCAGAGATGTCGCCGCGCCCGCGCTCCTGACGATCGAGCGAAATCAGCACACCCGCAAGCGTTGCGCCGTTAGCCTGGATAATCTCCATCGATTCACGGATCGCGGTACCTGCGGTGATCACGTCATCCACCAGCATCACGCGCCCCTGCAACGCACTGCCTACCAGATTGCCGCCTTCACCGTGGGTTTTGGCCTCTTTACGGTTAAAGCAGTACGGTACGTCGCGGTCATGGTGTTCCGCCAGCGCCACCGCCGTGGTGGTTGCGATTGGAATGCCTTTGTACGCGGGGCCAAACAGCAGGTCGAAATCAATCCCGGAATCCACCAGCGCTTCGGCATAGAAGCGGCCTAACAGTGCCAGGTCGCGCCCGGTATTAAACAGCCCGGCGTTGAAGAAATACGGGCTTTTACGCCCGGATTTCAGCGTGAACTCGCCAAACTTAAGTACCTGCTTGTTAAGCGCAAACTCAATAAACTGGCGCTGATACGATTTCATGGATTTGCTCCTTTGTCTTTTCAGTCTTACAGGCAAAAAAAAGGCGACTCATTGGTCGCCTTAAAATCAATTTTCTAACGCCGCTTTCTGCGTCGCTACAATAGATTCGATTCCCCCTCGGGCCAACGCCAGCAAGGTGAGCAGTTCTTCGTGAGTGAATGGCTCGCCTTCTGCCGTACCCTGCACTTCAATGATGCGACCATCTTCGGTCATCACCACGTTCATGTCGGTTTCTGCGGCAGAATCTTCAACGTATTCCAGATCGCAAAGCGCCTCGCCGTTAACGATACCAACGGAGACAGCAGCAACCATCCCTTTCATTGGGTTGGTTTTCAGCTTACCGGCGGCAACCAGCTTGTTCAGGGCATCTGCCAGCGCCACACAGGCACCGGTAATAGAGGCCGTACGCGTGCCACCATCGGCCTGGATCACATCGCAGTCCAGCGTGATGGTGAACTCACCCAGTGTTTTCAGGTCAACCGCGGCGCGGAGCGCACGCGCGATCAGGCGCTGGATCTCCATAGTACGACCGCCCTGCTTACCTTTTGCCGCTTCACGGGCATTACGGGTATGGGTTGCGCGCGGCAACATACCGTATTCGGCGGTGATCCACCCCTGGCCCTGACCTTTCAGGAAGCGAGGCACGCCCTCTTCAATGGACGCGGTGCAAAGCACCTTGGTGTCACCAAACTCAACCAGCACGGAGCCTTCAGCGTGTTTTGTATAGTTACGGGTCAGGGTGACGGGACGCACCTGGTTGGCACTACGACCTGCTGGACGCATGATGGATTCTCCGGCTTGAAACGAATGTGGCTGCGCATTATACGGATAAAGGACGCTTATTCCTATCCTGAGAAGCCCCTGAAAGCTATAATCCCCCCATCTCTCCTTTAAAAACGGGAATGTCTATGATCCGCAGTATGACCGCCTACGCCCGGCGTGAAATCAAGGGTAGCTGGGGTAGCGCTACCTGGGAAATGCGCTCGGTAAACCAGCGCTATCTGGAAACGTATTTCCGTATGCCGGAACAGTTCCGCAGCCTGGAGCCTGTGGTGCGTGAGCGTATCCGTACGCGTCTGACCCGCGGGAAAGTGGAATGTAATTTGCGTTTTGAGCCCGATGCCAGTGCACAGGGCGAACTGATCCTGAACGAAAAGCTGGCAAAACAGCTGGTTAATGCGGCGAACTGGGTCAAAATGCAGAGCGATGAAGGCGAGATCAACCCGGTTGATATTCTGCGCTGGCCTGGCGTGATGGCCGCCGGAGAGCAGGATCTGGACGCGATTACCGCTGAAATCCTGGCTGCACTCGACGGCACGCTGGACGACTTTATCGTTGCCCGCGAAACCGAAGGCCAGGCGCTGAAAGCGATGATTGAGCAACGCCTTGAAGGCGTGAGCGCCGAAGTCGCTAAAGTGCGCGCTCATATGCCAGAAGTGCTGCAATGGCAGCGTGAGCGTCTTGTCGCCAAACTGGAAGAGGCGGAAGTTCAGCTGGAAAACAACCGTCTGGAACAAGAGCTGGTGCTGATGGCGCAGCGTGTGGACGTGGCTGAAGAGCTGGATCGTCTGGAAGCGCACGTTAAAGAGACTTACAACATTCTGAAGAAGAAAGAAGCGGTAGGCCGCCGTCTCGACTTTATGATGCAGGAGTTCAACCGCGAGTCGAACACGCTGGCGTCTAAGTCTATCAATGCAGAGGTAACCAATTCAGCGATTGAGCTGAAGGTCCTGATTGAGCAGATGCGCGAGCAGATCCAGAATATCGAGTAATTCCTTTCAGGGTGGTGTTTCCTCGCACATCACCCATTACTTTTTCTAATCCTTATTTAGCCTTACTTTCTTTTCCTCCCGCCTTATCACAAGCCCGCCAGGCATGCGTTGATAAATTTCTGTATGGCAAACCCCCTCGCCTTAGAAAATCTCAATCGTGATCTTCCGCACAAATCGCTAATCTCCTCCTCTTCATTCCGGAGGGTTTATGCTGCTTCACATTCTCTATCTTATTGGCATTACCGCAGAAGCCATGACCGGCGCGCTCGCTGCCGGACGTCGCCGTATGGACACCTTCGGCGTGATTATCATTGCCACAGCCACTGCGCTCGGCGGCGGGTCCGTGCGCGATATCCTGCTTGGCCATTATCCGCTCGGCTGGGTAAAAAACCCTGAGTACGTCATTATCGTGGCAACGGCAGCCGTGCTAACCACGATTGTGGCCCCGGTGATGCCTCATCTGCGCCGCGTGTTCCTGGTGCTGGATGCGCTTGGGCTGATTGTTTTTTCCATCATTGGCGCACAAATCGCTCTCGATATGGGTGAAGGCCCGGTTATCGCCACCATTGCTGCCGTGATCACGGGCGTGTTTGGCGGGGTGCTGCGGGATATGTTCTGCAAACGTATCCCGCTGGTTTTCCAGAAGGAACTGTATGCCGGCATCTCCTTTGCCGCGGCAGTGCTTTATATCGCCTTGCAGCACTATGTCACCAGCCACGATGTGGTGGTTATCTCCACCCTGCTGTTTGGCTTCACCGCGCGTATGCTGGCATTGCGCCTTAAGCTGGGCCTTCCCGTTTTTCATTACAAACACAATGCGCATTAATGTCAGAACGGGCAGGCGCCGGATAATCAATTACTCGAATAGTTGTAACCGTAGTGATGATAGCCGTAGCCGTAAGCGTTGCTTGCCCGCTTAACGACGCCGTTGAGAATCACCCCTTTGGTATTGACGCCACTCTGCTCCAGACGCTGTACACAGACCAGCATCTCCTTCACGCTGTTCATCCCGAAGCGGGCGACCAGCAGCGTGGTGCCTGCGCGACGACCGACAACAGCCGCGTCGGTGACCGCCAGGATCGGTGGCGTATCGATAATCACCAGATCGTAGCGTTCATTCGCCCAGTCCAGCAGCTGCTGGAAACGCGTATGCATCAGAAGCTCCGCCGGATTAGGGGGGATCTGCCCGCGCACGATGGTATCGAACCCGCCTTTATCGAAGGTCTGAACGCCCTGGGTATACTCCGCCTTACCGGACAACATCTCCGATAAGCCGCAGGTATTGTCGAGCTTAAACAGATCATGGGCATACCCGCGACGCATATCCGCATCAATATAGAGCACTTTCTGGCCCGCCTGCGCCACGACGGCCGCCAGGGTACTGCTGACAAAGGTTTTACCGCTGTCAGGCGTGGCGCCAGAGATCATCAGTATATTGTTCGCTGACTCCATCATCGCAAAATGCAGACTGGTGCGCAGGCCGCGAATCGCCTCCACGGAGAGATCGACCGGGTTATCCGCCGCCAGGAAGGGGATATGTTTGGTCTTATGGCGCAGCCCTGAGGACATAAAGTCTTTTTTGCGCAAACGCATCTTTTTAGCCAGCCATTCCGACAGCGGTACGGTGGCATAGACGTTAATCCCATGCTCCTCCAGCTGCTCCGGCGTTTCAATGCCCATACGCAGCATACTGCGCGCCAGGATCCAGCCCACAGAGACGAACAGACCCAGGAGAACCCCCAGAACGACGACCAGCGCTTTTTTCGGCTTGACTGGCTGCGGCCGGGTCACGGCCGGATCGATAATGCGGACGTTACCAATTGCGCTCGACCGGGCGATGCTCAGCTCCTGTTCGCGGTTAAGCAGCTGCTGGTAGATAACGCGTCCCGACTCCACATCACGGCTCAGGCGCAACACCTCCTGCTGGGTTGACGGCATGGACGATACCCGTTTATTCAGGCGGTTTTTTTCCTGCTCCAGCGTCTGGCGTTTCTCAATCAGCGCCCGGTAGGTGGGGTGATCTTTTTTGTAGAGCTGCGAAATTTCCGCTTCCCGGAAGGTCAGTTCATTGAGCTGATTGTCCGCATTTACAATCTGCTCCAGCACCGCTTTTGCCTCCAGGTTCAGGTCAACGGAGTCATTTTGCTGGCGATAGCGGTTGAGCTTCTCCTCGGCCTGGTCCAGCTCGCTGCGCACCTGCGGAAGCTGCTGCTTCAAAAATTGCAGGCTTTTCGCATCCTGCGCCGCCTGGCGAGCCACGTTCTGTTGTAAGTAGTTGTCGGCGATGCAGTTAAGCACGCGCGCCATCTCATCGGGATCTTCCCCCGTGATGGTCAGGCCAAGCATCCCACTGTCCTTGCTGCGCTCGCTCACGGAAAAACGCAGCTGTAGCGCGTCAATGGCCTCCAGCTCGCTCAGCTGTGTAATCGTAAATTGCGTACCCGGCTTCGCCTGGATAGCGGCAATGGTAATGGCGATATTCGCCGCGCTCAGCGGCTGTCCCACTACGCCCTGTAACGTCACGTTATCGCCTTCCAGCTGATAGTGGCCCTTCTCGCCGACGGTCAGCGTCAGCTTTTGCGCCCGGCCCGCGACAGGGGGAAGATTGAGCATACGGATATCGACGATGCCAGGCTGTTGGCCGATGAGCCGCGCCCAGCCGCGTCCGACAAGGGGAAAATAGTTTTCACTTACCTGCGTGCGCAGGTTCAGGTCATCAATCGTTTTACCGAGGATCATGCGCGACTGGAGAAGCTGAAGCTCCGGCGCCGACTCTGGCGAGGAGTCAGGGATGAACTCGCTAAGGTTACTGAGTAGCGCGTTGCCCTGTTTCTGCTCCACCTGTATCAGCGCATCGGCCTGATAAACCGGTGTGGCAAAGAGCGCATAAAGCAGTGCCGCCAGCGTGAACAGCGCGGTAAGGATGAGAATAAATTTTCGGTGGTCGAGCAGCTCACCCAACAGGCGCACCAGATCGATCTCGTTATTCGCGGCAGACGCATCATGGGCGTGAAGGTTATTTGTTGACATAAAACGTAACTATCCCGTGTGATTAACTGAGCCGTTTCGCCCATTCCAGACTGGCCTGCTCCAGCAGCCCATAAACATATTCAAATGCGTCCCGGTTTTTACGGTAGGGGTCCGGGATCTCTTTTCTGCCCGTCCAGTGACCAAAGAGCATCATTTTGCCGCGCGCCTCCGGTGCGATAGCCGTGACCTGCTCGATATGTTCCAGCTCCATCGCCAGAATCAGATCGTAGTCGCGCACCATGGCGGGGGTGAGCCTGCGCGCCACGTGGCCCTCAAGCAGGGTGCCGCGTTCGGCGGCGATCTCTGTCGCCTGTGAATCGGCGGTGCGCCCTTCCAGGCCACACGTTCCCGCTGAATCGACCCGGGCGGCGGGAAGCAGCCGGCGCAGCAGCCGTTCCCCAATGGGAGAGCGGCAGATATTGCCGGTACAGATCACCAGGATGGCGTTAAACGTTAGTTTGGCCATGTTCTGATATATCTCCCTGTTTCAGTCAGGTCATGTACGCCGGTAATGGTCGGCACAAGCTGAGAGATCACGCGGTTCCAGCGCACCAGCGGCGCGGTGGTGACATAGACGATGTCGTAAGGCTCAAGCTGAAATTCGGTGCTCAACACCATCGCGGTGGCATCCCGGGCGTTAAGCTGGTAGACGTTGGCGATTTTGCCGTTCTGCTTGCCCTGCAACGGACGAATCACAAAGATCCCTGTGGCGTCGGCCATATCCTGATTTACGCCCTGCGCATTACCCAGCGCTTCCGCCAGCGTCATGCCGCTACGGTCCATCTTCAGGGTGCTCTGTTTACCCACCTCGCCCATGACAAACACTTTCAGGTCGTCATTACGGGGAATGAAGAGAATATCGCCCGGATAGAGGAGTTTGTTCTGGGTGAGATCGCCGCGCTGCATCAGCGCGTAGAGGGAAATGTGCGTGTCCTGGCCGTTATGGGTCAGCACCACGTGGCGCCAGTCCGCCTCCGACGTCAGGCCGCCTGCCGCATTGATCGCATCCATTATGGTCAGCGGAATGTTGGTGATGGGCTGCTGGCCCGACTTGGCCACTTCGCCCGTCACGTAGGCTTTTTGCGAGCGGAACGCCGCGACGCTGACATCCACCTGCGGGCTCTCAATCACCGAGTCCAGCCGGGCGGCGATCTCATCGCGCACCTGGGCCAGCGTTTTGCCGACGACGCGGATTTTGCCGATATAGGGGTAGAAGATCGTGCCATCGGCATTCACCCAGTTGCCCGTATCGCTGGCGCTACGGTACTGACCTGCGGGGGTGGTCAGCTCCGGGTGGTCCCAGACGGTAACCATCAGCACGTCGCCGACGCCGATGCGATATTGGTAGTTCTGAAGCTGGCGATCCAGTTCAGGATTCGCGCGGGAGTCGACTTTGCCAGGCAGCAACTGCTCCACCAGCCCCGGCGTGAGCGGATAGACGTTGACCATCTTATTCAGATCGTAATTGCTGTCAGGCAGATCGATAATATCTTTGCCCTGGGTGCTAAGTCCCTGGCCCGGTACGATAGTACAACCGCTTAACGCCATCATAGCCAACGCAAGCACGGAAAATTTAACGTTTTTCATTCAGGAAAATCATCTGGTTAAGTAATGCCTGTTTCATCCGGTACTACTGCCCTACCGGGGTTTCGCGTTCTGACGTCATGTCATAGAGCTGATATTTACGGCCTAACATCTGGCCGCCATCACGCGTGAGAGGCGTCCACGAGACCACCGCCCGGTTGCGATTTGGGCCGATCGTCATCAGATCAAGCGGGATCGAGATGTAGAAGCCTTTGCTAAAGCCACCTTCGCCATAATCCTCTTTCGAGACGTTGGTCAGCGCCGCCCAGACGCCTACCGTCACGCCGCTGTCGAATCGCTTCGCGACGTCGAGGGTGGCGCCTTTATCCTTCGCCAGGTACTGCCCGACGCTCAGCTTCATCAGCACGCTGTTGAGCTTCGCCGGGTTCCAGTAGGCGGTGATAAATCCGGTTGGCGCGCTGTAGTCGGTGAAGCGCATCATGTCGTCCCAGTCGCGCTGCTTGACGTAGTTCGCATCCACGCCCAGCGCCCAGTCGCTATCAAGCGGGCGCCAGAGCGCCTCTGCTCCCACGCCGCCGTACATGGTTTCGAGGTAGCCGCCATAAATCTGGGCATAGAAGCCGTGCCCCAGCGCATCGACATAGTTGGCCTGTAAGTTGTTGATGTAGACGTCATTGCTGACATAATCGCGAATATGGGTTCTGACGCGCGGCAGGCTGGAGTCAGCGGGAAGCAGCGAGGATTTGAACTTGTCGTAGTTGTTATAGAGGTTGGCGAACACGCCGCCGTCGAGCAGCAGACGATCGGTCAGCCAGTAGCTGGCGCTGGCCATCACCCCCACCTGGAACATATAGAAATCTTCCGGACCGCCCAGCGACTGCGCCAGCGTCGGTTTGACGCTGTAGCTGAAGCGATCGGCGCGAATACGGTAGCCGCGCCCGAACGCTGTGGTATCCACAGGCTCGACGCGCTGCTGCCTGAGCGCCTCCTCCTGGCCGAGCGGCTGTCCCGCCAGCTGTTTGCGCAGGCTGGCGACGTCGGTTTGCGTCGTGACCAGCGGCAGATGGTCACGCCGCTGGGTGATAGCGATCGTGTCGACCCCGTCGGGCAGGTTATTGATCAGAATACGGTTGGCGCGATCCACCGCTTCGCGCGGATCGCGATAGCGATACTGTTCGCCGGTCATGTATAAGGTATTGCCGTGCTGAAGGATCTCCGGCGCATCGAAGCCTGCGTTGTACTTAAGCGCGGTGAGCTGGTTTGCCGCCGAGGTATAGTCCAGCGTCTCGCCTGCCGGTGCCGGTTGCCAGGCCGGTTTCGGGTTATCACGCAGCGCGGGGCGCAGATCGTTAAAATTGGTCCGCAGGGTGAAGCCAAACATCAGCGTATTGCCGCGCTCGTAGCTGAGGTTGAGATCGGCCCAGTCTGCAACGCGATAGACTGCCCCCACGTTGATATGGCTCGACTGCTTAATGGAGCCGGCAAAATCATCGGCATAATTGTTGCCGTCATACTCGAGCTTCAGGCGCAGGGGCTGCCAGGGCGTCTGATACTGGAGGCCGCCAAACAGCGACGCCGGACCACGAAACATATCGCTAAAGCTGATATCCCCGGCATCATGTGATTCGCCGCGGGTGCAATACTTATTGTTGTCGTGGCACAGCGGGTTACCCACGTTGTCGCTATTACCGGGATATCCCCAGGCTATTCCAAAGGTAAAATCGACCGGTCCGGCCATTTTGCTGGCAACCAGATATTCACCGTCGAACAGGCCGGTGCCCGCAATATCGCGCTTGCCGAGCGCCACCTGCGGCAGGCTATAGTCCTCTTCCCACAGACGAACCTTAAAATCGAACGACTTATCCTTATAGCTTTGATCGCCGCTGAAATCCTCGTCGCTGCTGTATTTGCGGGTGCGGACGTCGGTATAACGAATCGTCCCTTCCAGCCACGGAAAGAGCACGACCGAAGAGGAGTAAAAACGATACTGGTTGTTATCGCGGTAGTTGACGCTGAATTCCCCTTCCCGACCAAAGCGCGCGTCGGGCATTTGCATCAGGCCGGTGCCGCCAAAGTCGGACTGTGAAGGTCCGGTCGGATCGGGCCAGGTACGCAGCTCCGCGTGGCAGGCAGAAGAGATAGCCAGAGCAAGGCCGCTCAGTAAAAAAAGTTTGTTCATCAGTCAGGTATCCGCCGCGTCAGGAGCGCAACGATTTGCTCATTCAGATCGGTAAAATCGTCCGGCACCGCCCGGGGATCAAACCCCACCCACAGAACAGCGCCCGGCTCTGCTTCAATATGGCGTGCGTTCCAGTACGCCACCGGCGCAACAACCCTACTGCCGTCAGGATCGATAACGGTCACGTTATTCCTGTCGGCGCCAGCCAGCCGCAGCTGCCCCTGTAAGTAATCCCTGATGCTTGCGCCCGGTCGCCAGGCCAGTTTCCCCGGTGTGGCGACCGCCCCCATCAGCGTGACGGTGCGGGGCGCAGGCGAGAGCCACAGATCGTAACGGCCCTCAAGGGAACGATCGCCGCGGGCGTCGGTACGCACGGCGTCTGGATCGAGGCTGACAAACTGCCGCCCGACGATCCGCAGGGAGCGGATCTGTGCAGCGACAGCGCGAATGGTCGCGATCTGCTCGTCATCGGCACGATTCTGCCAGGCTGAAAGCGACGCCAGCACCTGCTGTTGCGTCTGTTGCGCGCGCCGCGTGGCGGAAGGGGTTGCGATGACAGCGCCCTGCCACCAGACGTTTTCCAGCTGCGGCTGGGTGACCAGCCGGGAGAGCGTATCGGCCTGTCCAGCAGACCACGTTTTGCCCGGCTGATGCACGGTAACGACGCTTGCGCATAAGGCGGACAGGCTGAAGAGAGAGAGCCCTACGCCAGGTAACCATTTTCTGAGTCTGTTCATGGGGCGGGCTTCAACATCGTCATGGCGAGAGGGAATACGCCCGCGCCGAGCATCTGTTCGCTCTGGCGTACCTGGCCGGTGGCGGAATCGATCCAGAAGGTGTTATGCCAGCGACGATCGAGGCCGTCGGCCTGCACCGTCTCCTGCCAGACCTGACAACGTAGCGTGTTTCCGGCAAGGGTCAGGTTTTCCGTCCCGCTCAGGGAGAAGCGCGAGGTCAGGTGTGCGGAGCGATACCGCCCCTCTTCCTGCCAGCGCACATCGTGCGACCACTGGCTGCCGTCGCGGAGCTGCGGCGTGTGGCGCAGCGGATCGTGCTCAAGGTTGGTTACCTCAAGCAGGTTATAAGGAAGTTTGAGCGTGTGGATAAGGCGACCGTTATGCGTGACGATCATCGCATTATCCTGCGATAACCATTTACTGTTTCCCTGTTCGATGTATCCGAGAACCACCAGGATCCTCGGGCCATTATCCAGACGCAGGTACATGGTTGAGTATGGGAGCACCTGAATCTGCTCGTCCGTTACCGTCACATCCTGGCGCCCGTCCAGGCTGGCGTTAAAGGTCTCAATAATGCTCTGCTGGCTCGGCGTACATCCCTGGATCAGCAGAGTCATGATGAGCAGAATAAACAGTCTCACCAGAAATCCTTGATTAAATAACATTGAAATCAATTAAATACCCGGCTTTGATATCGCCACCGGGTCAAGTCGTTGCGCTGTTCAGCGCAAAGCTATATCGCCTTGCGCACCAGCCTTAGCGGGTAACTGTCGTCGTGGAAGTACCATTGCCTGAGTCATCGCCACTGTCGCTTGCCGCGACAACGGCTAACGTCGCTACGCCGGCAATCGCAGCGGTGGTGACAACAGCGGTTGTCCCAATCGCGCCTGCCGCCAGTCCCCCCGTAGTGCCAGCGGTAGTTCCCACCGTTGCTCCGGTTGTTGTACCGGTTGTTGCTGCGCTGGTGCTACCTGCTTCGGTGGTAGCGCCTATAGCAGGCAGGGCAGTCGCCAGCGTGAGTGCCGTCAGCACTGTACAAAGCGTCCTTTTCATTTTTGCTCCTCATTCAAATGAAGGAAAATATGAGCACCTGGAAACCAGGTCCCGGTTAACGGGCATAAAGCCCGGGGCTGAATTCCGGCCCGACAGGGACGGAAAATCATCCATGTAAAAGCCCTGGGCTCTGAACACCAGCGCATATAAACCGCCAGGATATATTTCGGTACCCTTAATTGCTTCAATTGGAGTTCAGATAGTTAACTCCCTCACGGGGTGCAAAAAGAAAGGAAAACGCAGAAGTGATGCGAAATGCACCCCAGCGGTAACTACCTTAAAAATTTTGGATAAGATAATTCTTATAATAATTTGACGCAATGATTTCCGGCAGAATAAATATGACTAATTGTTAACCAGAAAACACTCAACATATTATTAATAAAATAGTTAAACAGCTGAAATTAAAAGCAAAAATATGAACAATACTCAGGCTGCATTGCCTATAACTCCTTCATTCCCGGCTATTGCTCTCGATTAATAGTGATTGAGATCAATTAAGCCGTTCTCTCAAAGAAAATAAAAACGCAAGCAGAGCAAATTCTGAAATTGGGTTCAGGGATAATATTT
>NZ_JADBRE010000005.1:0-160270 GCF_014930525.1 Enterobacter cloacae complex sp. S1 | reverse complement strand
TCAGGGATAATATTTCCTCAAAATATATTTACCATGAATAATTCATTTATATTCATAATTATTGCGTATATAAACCGCGTCTCATAAATACGCTATTCACGGCAGCGGAAGTGTGCCCCCTCGCCAGTCTGTTCAGGAGCGCACGCAGATTAAAATCCACCGATGTGCTCTGCGGCCAGCCATTTTGCCAGGGCATCAATCTGAGGCTGATGCAGCCAGTTTACGATCTGGCGGGCCTTCTCCTGCCCGACACCCGGCAGCATCCGCCACTCCGCTTCGCTTCGCTGAATCAGCGCCTGCCAGGTGCGATCCCCTGCCGCCTTGAGCGTCGACCGGGCCAGCGGTATTCCCATCGCGGTGATCCAGCGGATAAAAGGTCGCTCCCGCGCCAGGTTAAACTGATGCCACAGCGCAGCGCCATGCGATGCCGATATCCCCGCCGTCGCGGTGAGCTGCGCCTGCGTGAGCTGTAGCCAGGAGAAGAGGTGCTCAAACCGATGCGCCTGATAGAGGGTCCGCCATCCTGATTCGCCCACTCCTTCGATATCTAACGCCTGCCTGGAACTTAGCCACGTCAGCCGGGCAAAAAATTGCTCCATGCACTCCGGGGAGGCATAGAAACAGGTTAAGCCGTTATAGCGCGATGAGGGCGGCTGCGGTTTACGGCGATCCACATTGCGCCACACCACGTTATCCAGCCGGGGAATACCTTGTCCCGCCAGGCTTACCAGCACCTGATCGCCGGGGGCAATATCCAGCCTCTGCCAGCGGTTAACCGACCCTAAGCTGACGCGCTGTACGCGTTTATCGTCGAGCATCAGCGGCTCAAGCTGCGCAATCGCGGTGATCCGCCCGGTACGGCCAACGGTAAAGTGAATCGCTTTGACTTCCGTCACCTGGGCCACAGGAAGGTATTTCCATGCGACGACCCAACTCCCTTCCCCCGGCAGCCATCGCTCGCCCGGCGGCTCTGCCGAGGCGCGAACCACAATGCCATCCGTGGCGAAGGGCAACGAAGCCTTAAACCAGGCCGTCCGCTGCGCCTCCACGTCAACCGCGTTTTTAACCGGCAGGGTATAGCGGGCCGTCAGGGTAAAACCTGCCTCCGCCAGCGCGGAAAGGCGTGCTTTCATCGCTTTTGGGCCGTCCGGCCAGGCCCAGATAAAAATGCCTGTCTGCTTCAGCGCTGCGCGATCGGTCGCGCGCATCATTGCCCCCACTACCTTCGCACGCGCGTTCATCCCCCCCATCCGCTGCTGGATATGCCCGTCGCGCAGCAGAAAAAGTTCACCCTGCAACACGCTGTTGGCAAGCGGCCCGGCCAGCGTTTGCGGAATAGCGGGGATCATTCGCGCCTGTGCCGTCCACTCTTCCCCCTGTAAGCCGTCGCCCCGGCTAATCGCCTGCACCAGCTTGCCGTTTTTGTAGACCAGGGTGACCGCAACACCATCCACCTTTGGCTGTACCCAGAGATCCTGCTGCGTCGCCATCCAGCGGCTAAGCGCCTGCTTGCTTTCTACCTTATGCACGCCGGTATGGGCGAAGGGATGTTTCACCGTCCCACTGGCAGCTGGAAGATCGTCGTGCAGCGGTTCATCGTGAAAACAGCGCTGCCACTGTTTTAAGCGGGCGTTAAGCCTGTCGTAAACGTCGTCGCTCACCTCGCTGCTGCCCTGCTTCCAGTAATCATCATTCCAGCGAGTCAGCTGCGCCTTCAGGGCCGCGATCTCCTGCCCGGCTTTAGCCGGTGACCAGACCGGGCAGATAGCCATCGCCCCGCTGCTTAAGAAGATCATCAGTATGCTTATCCATTTCACCATTATTACCCCTCCCTGTTTTGCGAAGGGTATACCCTGCCCGGGAGCCGCAGACCAGCTGCAAAATTGCATTTTACGAGCGCGCTTCAGCGCGTTGTTTTTATTGCAGCAAAAGGAAGGTAAAAGCTGAAAACGGCACGCAAAATTTAATCATCCACGGGAAAAAGTGTGACAAAGGCTACGTCACACAGCGGCGACGTGTATAATAAGCCCGTATGTAGGACTTCTTCGTTAACACATACAAAAGACTCTCATGGCTCAAGGCACGCTTTATATTGTTTCTGCCCCTAGTGGCGCGGGTAAATCCAGCCTAATTCAGGCACTGTTAAAAACCCAACCGTTGTACGATACGCAGGTTTCTGTTTCTCACACCACGCGAGCACCGCGTCCGGGTGAAGTGCACGGTGAACACTATTTCTTTGTGAATCACGACGAATTCAGAGCGATGATTGGCAGAGACGCGTTTCTTGAACACGCAGAAGTTTTCGGTAACTACTACGGTACTTCGCGTGAAACCATTGAGCAGGTACTGGCGACCGGCGTGAACGTGTTCCTGGATATCGACTGGCAGGGCGCGCAGCAAATTCGTAAGAAAATGCCTGATTCGCGCAGTATCTTTATTTTACCGCCATCGAAAGATGAACTGGATCGCCGCCTGCGTGGTCGCGGCCAGGACAGCGAAGAAGTTATCGCGAAGCGTATGGCGCAGGCAGTTGCAGAAATGAGCCATTACGCGGAATATGATTACCTTATTGTGAATGATGATTTTGATGCCGCGCTGAGCGATCTCAAAACTATCCTTCGCGCAGAACGTCTGCGTATGAGCCGCCAGAAGCAGCGACATGACGCATTAATCACCAAACTGTTGGCAGACTGAACCCACTTTCAGTATCATGCCCAGTCATTTCTTCACCTGTGGAGCATTTTAAGTATGGCACGCGTAACTGTTCAGGACGCTGTAGAGAAAATTGGTAACCGTTTTGACCTGGTGCTGGTCGCCGCGCGTCGCGCTCGTCAGATGCAGGTAGGCGGTAAAGATCCGCTGGTACCGGAAGAAAACGATAAAACCACCGTTATTGCACTTCGCGAAATCGAAGAAGGTCTGATCAACAACCAGATCCTCGACGTGCGTGAGCGCCAGGAGCAGCAAGAGCAGGAAGCCGCTGAATTACAAGCTGTTACCGCTATTGCTGAAGGTCGTCGTTAATTAAACCTGCGGGTCGCCCTTGTATCTGTTTGAAAGCCTGAATCAACTGATTCAAACCTACCTGCCTGAAGACCAGATTAAGCGTCTTCAGCAGGCGTATCTCGTTGCACGTGACGCTCACGAGGGCCAGACACGTTCAAGCGGTGAACCCTATATCACGCACCCGGTAGCGGTGGCCTGTATTCTGGCCGAGATGAAACTCGACTACGAAACGCTGATGGCCGCCCTGCTGCATGACGTGATTGAAGATACCCCTGCCACCTACCAGGACATGGAACAGCTGTTTGGCAAAAGCGTTGCCGAGCTGGTGGAAGGGGTCTCTAAGCTTGATAAGCTGAAATTCCGCGATAAGAAAGAGGCGCAGGCCGAAAACTTCCGCAAGATGATCATGGCGATGGTGCAGGATATCCGCGTCATTCTCATCAAACTGGCTGACCGCACCCACAATATGCGCACGCTGGGCTCACTTCGCCCGGATAAACGTCGCCGCATCGCCCGTGAAACCCTCGAAATTTACAGTCCGCTGGCGCACCGTTTAGGTATTCATCACATTAAAACCGAGCTGGAAGAGCTGGGTTTTGAGGCGTTGTACCCGAACCGCTATCGCGTGATTAAAGAGGTGGTGAAAGCCGCTCGCGGTAACCGTAAAGAGATGATTCAAAAGATCCTCTCTGAAATCGAAGGGCGTTTGCAGGAAGCGGGCATTCCGTGCCGCGTGAGCGGTCGCGAAAAGCATTTGTACTCTATCTACTGCAAAATGGTGCTCAAGGAGCAGCGTTTTCACTCGATCATGGATATCTACGCGTTCCGCGTCATCGTCCACGATTCAGACACCTGTTATCGCGTGCTGGGGCAGATGCACAGCCTGTACAAGCCGCGTCCGGGGCGCGTCAAAGATTACATCGCCATTCCAAAAGCGAACGGATACCAGTCTTTGCACACCTCCATGATTGGCCCGCACGGTGTCCCTGTTGAGGTGCAGATTCGTACCGAAGATATGGATCAGATGGCGGAGATGGGTGTCGCGGCGCACTGGGCTTATAAAGAGCACGGCGGCGAAAGCAGCACCACCGCGCAAATCCGCGCCCAGCGCTGGATGCAGAGCCTGCTGGAGCTGCAACAGAGCGCAGGTAGCTCGTTTGAATTTATCGAGAGCGTTAAATCCGATCTCTTCCCGGATGAAATTTACGTTTTCACGCCGGAAGGGCGCATTGTCGAACTGCCTGCGGGCGCGACACCGGTCGACTTCGCTTACGCCGTGCATACCGATATCGGCCATGCCTGCGTAGGTGCCCGCGTCGACAGGCAGCCTTATCCGCTGTCGCAGCCGCTTTTCAGCGGACAGACGGTGGAGATCATTACCGCGCCGGGGGCACGTCCTAACGCCGCCTGGCTGAACTTTGTCGTGAGCTCAAAAGCGCGCGCAAAAATCCGCCAGCTGCTGAAAAACCTCAAGCGCGACGACTCCGTTAGCCTTGGGCGTCGTTTGCTCAATCACGCGCTGGGTGGCAGCCGCAAACTGGCAGAGATCCCACCAGAAAACATTCAGCATGAGCTGGAGCGTATGAAGCTCGCCTCGCTGGATGACCTGCTGGCAGAGATTGGTCTCGGCAACGCCATGAGCGTGGTCGTGGCGAAGAATCTGCAACAAGGCGAAACGACAGCCGTTCCTGCCACCACGCAAAATCATGGTCACCTGCCGATCAAAGGCGCTGACGGGGTGCTCATCACCTTCGCCAAATGCTGCCGTCCTATCCCGGGCGACCCGATTATTGCGCACGTCAGCCCAGGTAAAGGGCTGGTGATCCACCATGAATCCTGCCGTAACATCCGTGGCTATCAGAAAGAGCCAGAGAAGTTCATGGCGGTCGAGTGGGATAAAGAGACGGCGCAGGAATTTATCACTGAAATCAAGGTGGATATGTTCAACCACCAGGGTGCCCTGGCGAACCTGACGGCAGCGATCAACACGGCCTCATCCAATATTCAAAGCCTGAATACGGAAGAAAAAGATGGCCGCGTTTATAGCGCCTTTATTCGCCTGACCGCCCGTGACCGCGTGCATCTGGCCAATATTATGCGCAAGATCCGCGTGATGCCAGATGTCATTAAAGTCACCCGTAACCGAAACTAGCATTATGAATTCAAAACGTTACGAGCGAATCTGCGAAATGCTCGCCAGGCGTCAGCCTGATCTGACGGTCTGCATGGAGCAGGTCCATAAACCTCATAACGTCTCTGCTATCGTCCGCACCGCAGATGCCGTCGGCGTGCATGAAGTCCATGCCGTCTGGCCTGGCGCACGTATGCGTACCATGGCCTCCACCGCCGCAGGCAGCAACAGCTGGGTATCCGTGAAAACTCACCAGACTATTGGTGAAGCGGTCTCGCACCTGAAAGGGCGTGGCATGCAGGTTCTGGCAACCAACCTCTCTGCTAAAGCCGTGGATTTCCGTGAGATCGACTACACCCGTCCGACCTGCATTTTAATGGGCCAGGAGAAAACGGGGATCACGCAGGAAGCACTGGATTTGGCCGATCGGGACATCATCATTCCAATGATCGGCATGGTCCAGTCACTCAACGTGTCGGTCGCCTCAGCGCTGATCCTGTATGAAGCGCAGCGCCAGCGTCAGAATGCCGGAATGTACGAGCGCAGCAACAGCATGCTGCCTGAAGAGGAGCAGCAGCGCCTGCTGTTTGAAGGTGGCTATCCGGTGCTGGCTCGCGTTGCGAAGCAGAAGAAATTGCCTTACCCCCACGTCAACGCGCAGGGCGAAATAGAAGCCGATGCCGAGTGGTGGTCCACCATGCAGTACGCGGGGTAAATCATGAAAGGCCGCCTGCTGGACGCCATACCGCTCAACAGCCTGACGGGCGTGGGCGCGGCACAAAGCAGTAAACTGGCGAAGATAGGCCTGCACACCGTGCAGGATCTCCTGCTCCACCTCCCCCTGCGTTACGAAGACCGTACTCAGCTTTATAAGATTGGCGATCTGCTGCCCGCTATTTACGCCACCGTTGAAGGGGAAGTGCTGAACTGCAACATCACCTTTGGCGGACGCAGGATGATGACCTGCCAGATCAGCGACGGCACCGGCATTCTCACCATGCGCTTTTTCAACTTCAATGCGGCGATGAAAAATAGCCTTGCCACTGGACGACGCGTACTTGCGTACGGTGAAGCCAAACGGGGCAAATACGGCGCGGAGATGATCCACCCGGAATACCGCGTGCAGGGCGATCTCAGCTCACCTGAGCTACAGGAGACGCTCACGCCGGTCTATCCAACCACTGAAGGCATTAAGCAGGCTACGCTGCGCAAGCTCACCGACCAGGCGCTGGAGCTGCTTGATACCTGCGCCATTAACGAGCTGCTGCCGCCGGAGCTGGCGCAGGGCATGATGAGCCTGCCGGAGGCGTTGCGCACCCTGCACCGTCCACCGCCAACGCTTCAGCTTGTTGATTTAGAGAGCGGGAAACACCCCGCCCAACGGCGTCTTATCCTTGAGGAATTACTGGCTCACAACCTGAGCATGCTGGCCCTGCGCGCAGGTGCGCAGCGTTTCCACGCGCAGCCATTAAGCCAGCGTGATGAGCTCAAAGATAAGCTGCTGGCCTCACTGCCGTTTAAACCCACCGGCGCCCAGGCGCGGGTGACTGCCGAGATCGAACGCGATATGGCGCTGGATGTGCCAATGATGCGCCTGGTGCAGGGCGACGTGGGTTCCGGTAAAACGCTGGTCGCCGCGCTGGCCGCTTTGCGCGCCATCGCCCACGGTAAGCAGGTGGCGCTGATGGCACCGACGGAACTGCTGGCCGAGCAGCACGCCAACAATTTCCGGAACTGGTTCGCCCCGCTGGGAATTGAAGTGGGCTGGCTGGCCGGGAAGCAGAAGGGCAAAGCGCGCCTTGCGCAGCAGGAAGCCATTGCCAGCGGGCAGGTGCAGATGATTGTCGGCACGCACGCCATTTTCCAGGAACAGGTGCAGTTTAACGGCCTGGCGCTGGTGATTATCGACGAACAGCACCGCTTTGGTGTTCATCAGCGTCTGGCGCTGTGGGAGAAAGGTCTGCAACAGGGCTTCCACCCACATCAGCTGATCATGACCGCCACGCCGATTCCGCGCACCCTGGCGATGACGGCCTATGCCGATCTGGATACCTCCACCATCGACGAACTCCCCCCGGGCCGTACGCCGGTGACAACGGTCGCCATTCCGGACACGCGCCGCAGCGACATCATTGACCGCGTGCGCAACGCCTGCACCCAGGAAGGGCGTCAGGCTTACTGGGTCTGTACCCTGATTGAAGAGTCTGAGCTGCTGGAAGCGCAGGCTGCCGAAGCCACATGGGAAGAGTTAAAGCTCGCCCTGCCGGAGCTGAACGTCGGTCTGGTTCACGGGCGCATGAAGCCTGCCGAGAAGCAGGCGGTGATGCAGTCGTTCAAACAGGGCGAACTGCATTTACTCGTTGCGACCACGGTCATCGAAGTGGGCGTGGACGTGCCGAACTCCAGCCTGATGATTATTGAGAACCCGGAGCGCCTGGGCCTGGCGCAGCTCCACCAGCTACGAGGCCGCGTGGGCCGTGGTGCGATCGCCTCTCACTGCGTGCTGCTCTACAAAGCCCCTCTGTCGAAAACCGCGCAGATGCGTTTGCAGGTATTACGCGACAGCAATGACGGCTTCGTCATTGCGCAAAAAGATCTGGAGATCCGCGGCCCGGGCGAATTGCTGGGCACGCGTCAGACGGGTAACGCCGAGTTTAAAGTGGCGGATTTATTGCGCGATCAGGCCATGATCCCCGAAGTACAACGCCTTGCGCGTCATATTCATGAACGCTACCCCGAACAGGCGGCAGCGTTAATTGAACGCTGGATGCCGGAAACCGAGCGGTATTCCAACGCCTGACGGTCAGCCAAACATCGGCAGCATCAGGTAGAGCTTAATGACCAGCGCGTTGACGATATCAATGAAGAATGCGCCCACCATCGGCACCACCAGAAACGCCATGTGCGACGGGCCGAACCGTTCGGTGATCGCCTGCATATTCGCGATGGCCGTTGGCGTCGCTCCCAGACCAAACCCACAGTGGCCCGCAGCCAGTACCGCCGCATCATAGTTTTTGCCCATCATGCGCCAGGTAACAAAGATGGCATACAGCGCCATGAACACGGCCTGCACCGCCAGGATCGCCACCATCGGCAGCGCCAGCGAGGCCAGTTCCCACAGCTTGAGGCTCATCAGCGCCATTGCCAGGAACAGCGACAGGCTGACGTTCCCCAGCACGGACACTGCGCGCTCAAAGACGCGGTAGAAGCCCATCTGCGCCAGACCGTTGCTCAGGATCACCCCGATAAACAGCACGCAGACAAAGGTTGGCAGTTCGAAAGCCGTTCCCGCCAGCCATTGCGCAACGATTTTGCCCACGGTAAGGCAGATGGCAATCATGGCGATGGTTTCAATCATCACCAGCGAGGTGATGCTGCGGCCAACGTCCGGTTTTTCAAATGCGGTTGGCACCATTTCATCGTCTGGTCTGCCTTCCGGCGTGGTGGAGTGTTTCACCAGATAGCGCGCCACCGGGCCGCCAATCAGCCCGCCAAGCACCAGGCCAAAGGTCGCGCAGGCCATTGCCACTTCCGTTGCGTTTTCAAAGCCATAGCGTTCGATGAACAGCTTGCTCCACGCCGCGCCCGTTCCGTGGCCGCCTGACAGGGTAATCGACCCCGCCAGCAGACCCATCAGCGGATCCAGCCCCAGCAGCGACGCCATACCGATACCGATGGCGTTTTGCATCAGCAGCAGGCCCACCACAACAATCAGAAACACGCCCAGCACCTTGCCACCCGAACGCAGGCTTGCGAGGTTGGCGTTCAGGCCGATTGTGGCAAAGAAGGCCAGCATCAACGGATCTTTCAGGGACATATCAAAATCGATATCCCAGCCCATGCTTTTTTTCAGCACCAGCAGGGCCAGCGCCACCAGCAATCCACCGGCGACAGGTTCAGGAATGGTGTACTTTTTCAGAAAGGAAACACTGTGTACCAGCTTGCGACCAAGCAGAAGAACCAGCGTTGCGGCAACAAGGGTCGACAACGTATCGAGATGAATCATAAAAGGCTCCTGTTATGCGCGTATTCCATACACACGCGGCGTTATCCTGGGCCGGGTGATGCTCGTCATGAGCCGCCGGCGCGAAAAGTGTAATTTTTTTTTCCTGGTGGGTTGTAGAAAAGCTGCTCACAGCGGCAGATTTTCTCTCTTTTTTTTGCTGGCAATCGTTTGCTTTTACCAGGTGGTCAGATAAAATGCCCGCTTTTCCACCGTGGGATTGCCGCCGATGTCTGTTAACACTCTGGAGTCTGCTGATGCGCAACCGATTGCGCAGAAGCAAAACAGCGAACTGATTTACCGCCTTGAAGATCGTCCCCCGCTGCCGCAAACCCTGTTTGCCGCCTGCCAGCACCTGCTGGCGATGTTCGTTGCGGTCATCACGCCGGCTCTGCTGATTTGCCAGGCGCTGGGGTTACCGGCGCAGGATACGCAACACATCATCAGTATGTCTCTGTTCGCTTCCGGCGTGGCCTCCATCATTCAAATTAAAGCCTGGGGTCCGGTAGGTTCAGGTTTGCTGTCGATTCAGGGCACCAGCTTTAACTTTGTGGCGCCGCTGATCATGGGCGGTACGGCACTGAAAACCGGCGGCGCAGATGTCCCGACGATGATGGCGGCGCTTTTCGGCACCCTGATGCTGGCAAGCTGCACAGAGATGATCATCTCCCGCGTTCTGCACCTGGCGCGCCGGGTGATCACCCCGCTGGTCTCCGGGGTGGTGGTGATGATTATCGGCCTGTCGCTGATTCAGGTGGGTCTGACCTCCATCGGGGGCGGCTACGCGGCAATGAGCGACCATACCTTCGGCGCGCCGAAAAACCTGCTGCTGGCAGGCGTCGTGCTGGCGATCATTATTCTGCTTAACCGCCAGCGTAACCCGTACCTGCGCGTGGCATCGCTGGTGATCGCCATGGCGGCCGGTTACCTGCTGGCGTGGGCGCTGGGCATGCTGCCGGAAAACACTACCCCAACCAACAGCGCGTTGATTACCGTACCCACGCCGCTCTACTACGGCCTGGGCATTGACTGGAGTCTGCTCCTGCCGCTGATGCTGGTCTTTATGATCACCTCCCTGGAAACCATTGGCGATATCACCGCCACTTCCGACGTGTCCGAGCAGCCGGTCTCCGGCCCGCTGTACATGAAACGTCTGAAAGGTGGCGTGCTGGCGAACGGACTGAACTCGTTTGTCTCGGCGGTGTTCAACACCTTCCCGAACTCCTGCTTTGGCCAGAACAACGGCGTGATCCAGCTGACCGGCGTGGCCAGCCGCTACGTGGGCTTCGTGGTAGCGCTGATGCTGGTGGTCCTCGGCCTGTTCCCGGCGGTGAGCGGGTTTGTGCAGCACATCCCTGAGCCGGTGCTGGGCGGCGCGACGCTGGTCATGTTCGGTACCATCGCGGCCTCTGGCGTGCGTATCGTCTCCCGCGAGCCGCTGAACCGCCGCGCAATCATGATTATTGCGCTGTCTCTCGCCGTAGGGCTTGGCGTCTCCCAGCAGCCGATGATTTTGCAGTTTGCCCCTGACTGGGTGAAAAACCTGCTCTCTTCCGGCATCGCCGCGGGCGGTATTACCGCTATTGTGCTGAATCTCATTTTCCCGCCTGAAAAGAACTGATCCCCACACGGCAGGCTGTCAATGCCTGCCGTGACATCTCTTTACACCATTCCCGCCTTGAGCATTGCGCATAAATCGTGCATAACACCCTTATGTGCGTTTCGCGGGAAGGAAGACCATGAAATTTATTGGAAAGCTGCTTATCTATCTTCTGGTAGCCCTGCTCATTGTAGTGCTCGCCTTTTATTTTCTGCTCCAGACCCGCTGGGGCGCATCGCAGGTCAGCAGCTGGATCACGGTGAATACCGATTACGAGCTCAACTTTGACCTGATGGATCACCGCTTTTCATCCCCTTCTCACATCCTTCTGGAAAACGTTACCTTCGGACGAGATGGCAAACCGGCCACGCTGGTCGCTAAAAAAGTGGATATTGGCTTAAGCAGCCGCCAGATCACCGACCCGCTGCATATGGACGCCATCAGCCTGTTCGATGGCACGCTGAATTTATCGCCGCAGACGGCGCCGCTGCCGTTCCAGGCCGACCGTCTGCAACTGAATAACATGGCCTTTAACAGCCCGAATACGGAGTGGGATCTCAGTGCGCAAAAGGTGACCGGCGGCGTCAGCCCGTGGCAGCCCGAGGCGGGGAACGTACTCGGGAAAAATGCGCAAATCCAGATGAGCGCCGGGTCGCTCACGCTCAACGGCATACCGGCTAACAACGTGCTGATTCAAGGACAACTCAACGGCAAAGAGGTGGTGCTCAATACCATCGGTGCCGATATGGCGCGCGGCTCGCTTACGGGGTCGGCTCTGCGTAATGCCGACGGTGGCTGGGTTATCAACACCCTGCGTCTGAATGAGATCCGCCTGCAAAGCGACAAATCGCTGCTGGATTTCTTCGCCCCTCTCTCCACCCTGCCTTCGTTACAGATTGGGCGGCTGGAAGTGACCGATGCCCGTCTACAGGGGCCAGACTGGGCGGTAACCGACCTCGATCTCAGCCTGCGTAACCTCACCCTGAGTAAAGGTGACTGGCAAAGCCAGGAGGGACGGTTATCCATGAACGCCAGCGAATTTATCTACGGCTCGCTGCATCTGTTTGACCCTATCCTGAATGCGGAATTCTCCCCGCAGGGCATTGCGCTGCGTCAGTTCACCTCCCGCTGGGAAGGAGGCATGGTGCGCACCTCCGGCAACTGGCTGCGCGAGGGTCAGGCGCTGGTGCTGGACGACGTTGCCATTGCCGGGCTGGAATATACGCTTCCGGAAAACTGGAAAACGCTGTGGATGGACCCGCTCCCGGCATGGCTGAACAGCGTGACGCTGAAAAAATTTGGCCTGAGCCGCAACCTGGTGATCGACATCGATCCGGCGTTCCCGTGGCAGATCACCTCCCTCGACGGTTATGGCGCTAATCTGCGGCTGGCGCAGGATCACAAGTGGGGCGTGTGGGGCGGTAACGCAACCCTCAACGGGGCGGCAGCAACCTTTAACCGCGTCGACGTGCGTCGCCCGTCGCTGGCGCTGAATGCCAACGCCGCAACGGTAAATATTACCGATCTGAGCGCCTTTACCGAGAAAGGGATCCTGGAAGCAACCGCCACCGTGTCACAGCTGCCACAGCGACAAACCACCGTGAGCCTGAACGGGCGCGGCGTACCACTCAACGTTATGCAGCAGTGGGGCTGGCCAGCGCTGCCGATTGCGGGCGACGGCAATATTCAGCTCACCGCCAGCGGAAGCGTGCAGGCCAATGCGCCGCTGAAGCCGACGGTGAATGGGAAGCTGAGCGCGGTGAATATGGATAAACGGCAGGTGCAACAGACGATGACCCGCGGGATGGTGTCGGCGGAGGCTCCGGCACAGTAAAAAGCCGGGTGGCGGCTTCGCCTTACCCGGCCTACGAGGTTTTGGTTCCTTCTACCGTGGGTGAGGGCATCAGACCGCATAATTACCGTAGGCCCGGTAAGCGAAGCGCCACCGGGCATTTTTCCAGCTCAGAGGTGAACTACCACCTCATCCCCCTCGGCTTTCACCACCACACCCCATTCGCTACCCGCATGTGAACCGCCTTTTACGCCGCCGACCTTCTGCACGTTGCGCAAGCATACCGACCAGTTTTGCGCATCTCCCGCGCCGGTAAAGGTCACGACGTCGCCCTGACGTGACGCCTTCAGCGCAAACACTACAGAACCGTCCGCCGCAGGCACTTCACTCACCGCCGTTGCGCCATCGCTCAGGTTGAAGAGCTGGAAGGCCGTCCCCTCGTGCCACGCATAGTCCGGCTTCTGGTTATTATTGCCGAGCGCCAGCAGCGTGTTGTCGCGCACATAGACCGGCAGGCTCTGGAAATCGTGCTGCTGCTTATGCCAGCGGCTACCCTCGATTTCATCGTTGTGCCACAGGTGCGTCCAGCGCCCTTCCGGCAGGTAGAACTGCACGTCGCCCGCCTCGGAGAACACCGGCGCCACCATCACCGAATCCCCCAGCATGTACTGGCGGTCGAGGTAATCGCACGCCGGATCGTCCGGGAACTCCAGCATCATCGCCCGCAGCATCGGCGTGCCGAACTCGTGCGCCAGCGCCGCCTGACGATACAGATACGGCATCAGCTGACATTTCAGCTGCGTAAAGTGGCGAACCACGTCGCAGGACTCGTCATCGTACGCCCACGGCACGCGATAGGATTTGCTGCCGTGCAGGCGGCTGTGGCTGGAGAACAGCCCGAACGCGCACCAGCGTTTGTAGACGTGCGCCGGAGCGGTGTTTTCGAACCCGCCGATATCGTGGCTCCAGAACCCGAAGCCGGACAGCCCAATCGACAGCCCGCCGCGCAGGCTTTCGGCCATCGACTCATAGTTGGCGTAGCAGTCGCCACCCCAGTGTACCGGGAACTGTTGCGCACCCACGGAGGCAGAACGGGCAAACAGCACCGCCTCTTCTTCTCCCACCGTCTCTTTCAGCACGTTCCACACCAGCTCGTTATAAATGTAGGCGTAGTGGTTGTGCATCTTCTGCGGATCGGAACCGTCAAACCACTGGACGTCCGTCGGGATACGTTCGCCGAAGTCGGTCTTGAAGCAGTCGACGCCGATCTCCACCAGGCCTTTCAGCTTGTCCGCATACCACCGGCACGCGTCCGGGTTGGTGAAGTCGTAGATCGCCAGCCCCGGCTGCCATTTGTCCCACTGCCACAGGGAGCCGTCCGGGCGCTTCAGCAGGTAGCCCTTCTCTTTCAGCTCCCGGAAGATCGGCGATTTCTGGCCGATATACGGGTTTATCCACACGCAGACCTTCAGCCCTTTCTCTTTCAGGCGGCGGATCATCCCTTCCGGATCGGGGAAGGTCACCGGGTCCCACTCGAAATCGCACCACTGGAAGGCCTTCATCCAGAAGCAGTCGAAGTGGAACACGTGCAGCGGCAGGTCGCGCTCGGCCATGCCGTCGATAAAGCTGTTCACCGTCGCTTCGTCATAGTTAGTGGTGAAGGAGGTGGTCAGCCACAGGCCGAACGACCACGCAGGCGGCAGCGCCGGACGGCCGGTAAAGCGGGTATAGCGGTTCAGCACTTCTTTCGGCGTCGGGCCGTCGATCACGAAGTACTCGAGATATTCCCCTTCCACGCTGAACTGCACTTTGGACACTTTCTCGGAGCCGACTTCAAACGAGACGTTTTCCGGGTGATTCACCAGCACGCCGTAGCCGCGGTTGGTCAGGTAGAACGGGATATTTTTGTAGGATTGCTCGGTGCTGGTGCCCCCGTCGCGGTTCCAGGTTTCGACCGTCTGGCCGTTGCGCACCAGGGCGGTAAAGCGCTCGCCCAGGCCGTAGACCGTTTCCCCCACGCCCAGATCCAGACGTTCAAACACATAGTTGCGATCGGTGTTGGTATCCTGCACGTAGCCGTTGTTTTTCAGCTGGCTGCCAGTAATGCGATGGCCGTTGCGCAGGAAATCCAGCGCCCAGAACTCGCCTTTGGTGACGCGCACGCTGACGCTGCCGCTTTTCAGTTCGACAAATTCGGCGTTGTTTTCAATCCCGACCTTGACGTCTTTCAGGACGTTCAGCGGATAGTGCGGGCCGTTGTTCAGCGCGCCCTGGAAGTGCTCAATGCGCACCCCGATAATCCCCTCCTGCGGAGCAAACAGGCGCACCGTGAACATCAACGTGTCGAGCTGCCAGGTGCGTTCGCGCACGTCACGCGGCGCCACATATACCACCAGGTCATTGCCCTGCTGCTCCACGTCGAACACCTGCACCGGATACGTCACGTTAAGGCCCGGTTGGATAAGCCAGTTTCCATCACTGATTTTCATGCTTACGTCCTCTTAGTTCTGCAATTCTTTGCTGACCGGCAGGTTTTCAAATTCCTGCTGATTACGGCGCGCGCCCTGCGCCAGCTCGCCCAGGATTTTGGTCAGGAAGGGGGTTTTCAGCGTGTAGTAGCGTTTGGCGATGATGGCGCTCAGCACGTAACAGACCGCTGGGGCCAGGGTAAACAGGCCGATGATGATGCTGATGGTCGCGCTGTTCTGGGTTTTGGCTGCCGCGTCGTAGCCGCCGCCTGCCAGCATCCAGCCGATCATCGCCCCGCCCAGCGCCAGGCCGAGCTTCAGCACGAACAGCGTGCCCGCAAAGCTGATGCCGGTCAGACGTTTGCCGTTGGTCCATTCGCCGTAGTCGACGGTATCGGACATCATTACCCACTGAATCGGCGTCACCAGTTGGTGCAGCACGCCGATAACGAAGATGAAGCCGAACATCAGGACGGTGGCATGCATCGGCACGAAGAACATCGCCACGCTGACCACCGCCAGCGCGGCGTTGGTCCACCAGAAGATGCTGACCTTGCACTTCCAGTCGGTGAGCGGTTTCGCCAGCGCGGAGCCAATCAGATTGCCGACGCAGTAGGTGGTGAGGAAGGCGACGAACATCTCCGGCGAGCCCATGATCCAGGTGCAGTAGTACATCATCGCGCCCCCGCGCACGCAGACGGCGAGAATGTTGAGGATGGTGAGCACGCCGACGATGCGCCACTGGTCGTTTTGCCAGATATCACGCAGATCTTCACGCATGGAGGTGGTGCTCGGCGGCACCTGGATGCGCTCTTTGGTGGTGAAGAAGCAGAACGCCAGCATCAGGAACGCGACCACCGACAGCACGGCGATCCCGCCCTGGAAGCCGAACGCTTTGTCATCACCGCCAATCAGGTTCACCAGCGGCATCATCAGCACCGTGGAGAGCATGCCGCCCGCCGTCGCCAGCACAAAGCGCCAGGACTGGAGGGAGATACGCTGCGTCGGGTCGTTGGTGATCACGCCGCCCAGCGCGCAGTACGGGATGTTGACCACGGTATAGAGCAGGGTCAGCAGCGTGTAGGTAACGGCGGCGTAAACCATTTTACCGTTGAGGCTGAGGTCCGGCGTGGTATACGCCAGCACGCAGACGATGCCGAACGGGATGGCGCCGAACAGGATCCACGGGCGGAACTTGCCCCAGCGGCTGCGGGTGCGGTCGGCAATCAGCCCCATGCACGGGTCGGAGATTGCATCCAGCGCGCGCGCCAGCAGGAACATGGTGCCGACAAACCCGGCGGGAATACCGAAAATATCGGTGTAGAAAAACATCATGTACAACATGACGTTATCAAAAATGATGTGGCTGGCGGCGTCTCCCATGCCGTAGCCAATCTTCTCTTTTACTGACAATACTTCGCTCATCTTTTTTATCCTTCACGCTGTAGGGGGCGCTGAGACCGGTTGCATTGGTTTTAAACCATTGTTTCAAAGGCGGGTATTGCGTTTTCTGGTTAAGAGATTACGTTTCTTGTTTTTTGTGATCGGGATAAAAGTTGATGAGCACGAAATGCTAACCTGAGGATTTTCTTAAGAATTAGCTGAAACAGGGGGATTCAGGTCAAAAGAGAGGTGAAAAAAGTGGTGTGGGGTATGTGGTAAATGCCTGAAAGTAGCTATAATGCGCCCCGCCTCCATGTAGCAATGCAGGCGCGGAAGATCGTCATCTCCGGTGAGGTGGCTGGACTTCAAATCCAGTTGGGGGCGCCAGCGTTCCTGGGCAGGTTCGACTCCTGTGATCTTCCGCCAAAAATTCATTTCTTTTTATACAAAGCTTCAAGTGCTGCTAATAAGTCTTTTAATCCAGTATTGAAATCTTTTCTAAAATCCGCATATTTTTTTGTTTTTAATAACTCAGGTATTTTGCAATCTTTCAAAAGTAAAGGAAGCACATGAATACGATCATGCTCAATTTCATTCCAATACTTACTTTGCCATTCTCTCTCAACCCATTTTGAAGAAATAGCATTTTCAGAGAGGATAACAATTACAAAATCTGCTTCCTGTAATCCGTTAGAAACTCGTTCAGGTATACTTTCACCAACTTTAATATCCCATTCATCCAACCATGGAATATATCCATTTGCTTCAAGATCCATACATAACATTTTTGCAAATGGTTTATCCAATGACGAATGGGAGATAAAGACTTTAGCTCCACTTGGCTTACTCATGTAGCGCTGCTCCACAATTTTTTCTAGAAGAGTAGTTTCAACGTAATGTAACTCTGAAAAATAACTGCTTAATTTTTTATATGGAATTCTTTTTTTAACATTAAAAGGTGAGCATAACTCTGTAAGCTCATTTTTCCTTTTCATTAGATCATTCATTGAAGGGTAATCTAAATCATCATAAGGGATAGCGTAGTGCTCTGTAGCTAACAAAAAATTACCAAAATAGACAATAGCAACTGGAGTAATATTCTCGTTGTTTTCCAGACTATCATTTTCATCCCATTCAAAATCTTCTGGAAAAATCAAGTCATCATCATCGTAATAACCAATACGCCCTTTAAATTTCCCAGAGACTACTTTAACAGCACCATATCGATCCATTTCTTTAGGCATAGCTGAATCCTATATTCTCAATATTAACCCTTAGGTTCAATTTTCCTTAATCGCAAAGCCTCCCTCGCCAGTTCCTTCAACCAGCTGGCGAGACTCACCCCTTCCTCAGCCGCTACCGCATCCAGCTGTTCCTTCAATGCCGGATCAATACGCATTTTAAACTGCGGAGACTGCCCACCGCCTTTTGGTTTTTTTTCACGCGATATGATTGACATGAGGCCACCTATCCATCTACTCTGACACATATAGGAGGCCACCTAAACCTCCTGTATTTGCAACGCTCCGATGTGCGGGAACACAACCGGAGCGTCTAACCTCACCAACTATCAAGGAGTTGATTATGGCTGATTCGCATTCTACCCCAGACACCGACCAATCCGGAACCGAGCGTTCGTTAATTGTGGGATACCGCCCGAATGTTTACGACAAATCCACGCCGAAAATCATCCTTTCCGGCAAGTGGCTGCGCGCGGCAGGTTTTGATACAGGACAGCAGGTCACAGTAAAGGTCATGAAAGGATGCATCGTTCTGGTGGCGTATAACGAGCAGGAGCAGCGTTTGCAGGATGATTATAAACGGACGAAAGCAAAGCTTATTGAGATAGAGGACGCGCTTGCAGCGATCCAAATTCCACATGCTGGAAAGCGCCTCGCAAAATCAAATACAAACCACCTGGCTTAACGGCTGTTTCTGGCATACTACCTGCCAGGTGCATTAGATGTGGAGGCGACATGGCAGATAAAGACGTAATCCAATCCCCGACAGGCGAATTTGTTATGTTTGCCAGTGATGATGGAACGGTTCGCATCACATGTCGCTTTGAACATGAAACACTCTGGCTGTCGCAAGCAGCCATTGCGTCTCTTTACCAGGTCACCCCTCAAGCTATTACTCAGCATATTAAAGCTATTTACGAAGAAGGTGAGCTTGAACAAAAAGCAACTTGTAAGGCTTACTTACAAGTTCAGCAAGAAGGTCAGCGCAAGGTCAATCGCAACACACTTCACTATAGCCTGCCCGTCATTCTCGCCATCGGCTATCGTGTCCGGTCCACGCGAGGCACACAGTTCCGCCAGTGGGCCACCCAAACGCTCCAGGAATACCTGGTTAAAGGCTTCGTTATGGACGACGAGCGCCTGAAAAATCCGCCTGTGGGATCTTCCGCCGTCCCTGACTATTTCGATGAAATGCTGGAACGCATTCGCGATATACGGGCCAGCGAACGCCGGGTCTATCTTCGCGTGAGGGAGATTTTCGCATTAGCCGCTGACTATCAGCCGTCGCTCAAAGAAACCACGCAATTCTTTCAGACCATCCAGAATAAACTGCATTTTGCCTGCACTGGGCACACCGCTGCTGAGTTGATTCACCAACGTGCGGACGCCACTCAACCGCATATGGGGTTGACCAGCTATAAAGGCGAAGAAGTCCGTAAAAGCGATGTCACCACCGCAAAAAATTATCTGTCTCAGGATGAGGTGAGCGAGCTTAATCGCGTCGTTAATATGTGGCTCGATTTTGCCGAAGATCAGGCCAAACGCCGCAAGCAGGTATTTTTACGAGACTGGCAAACCAAGCTCGATCAGTTTCTGCAATTCAACGACCGGGACGTTTTAGAAGGCACAGGAAAAATCAGCAAGAAAGCGGCTGATGAAAAGGCGTGCTCAGAATACATCGAATATGAAAAAAAGCAGCGCCTGCTGAAAGAGGCCGAAGGTGAGAAAGATATTGTCGGCTTATTAAAATGGGATAAGCGGGCTAAGCGCTAATCCCGGCATAGGTTCATTATTTAATGATATTCATCATTTCAATATTTGATGCTTTTTTAGTGACTATTATTCTTGCGATGGAAGAATAGTCATAAATCAACCTTATAAATTTTTAAACGTCAATTGATACCATCCATACCTCGCAACTACAACTTTCTATTAAACCAACCAAAATTCTTTAACATTCCTGTTTTGAAATGAAAGTCACAATTTAAATCCATAATGAAGAGTAGTTTCCCTCAGTCTATAAAAGGAGATTGAGATGGCTATACCTGTTTACTTATGGCTCGAGGATGATTCAGGCCGGAGGATTAATGGATCTGTCGATATAAAAGATCGCGAAGGTTCAATAGAAGTGATTGAATTTATGCATTCTATAGAACAACCTATAGATAAATTCTCCGGTAAAATCACTGCAAAACGCATTTGTAGTACCTATGCATTCATGAAAGAGATTGATTCATCATCCTCTTATCTATACAAAGCCTTATGCACTGGGCAAACACTTAAAAAAGCAGAGTTCATATTTTACAGAATCAACTATAACGGACTTGAAGAGGCTTACTTTAAGACAACTTTAGAAAATGCAAGAGTAGTTCAAATTGAACCACTCATGTTTGACATTAAACTACCGCGAAACGAACGCTATACACATTGTGAATATGTAGATCTAACATATGAAAAAATAACATGGCATTACATAGATGGAAACATCATTCATTCTGATACCTGGAAGGAACGCGCTTAAGGAGAAAGTATGTCCTGGGAATATGATGTAAAAGAGCACAAATTTTATCTTGATGGTGTTTATCAGTTCGATGCAGATTATGCAGGAGCAAGTGGTTACAAAAACGATCCATCTCAAGAATGTGTAAAAAACAGTGGGCCTCTACCTCGAGGGAAATACACAATTGGTTCCCCTCATAATTCAGCCCACACCGGGAAATATACTCTCAGCCTCACGCCCTACTCGACAAATGAGATGTGTGGTAGAGACTCATTTAAAATACATGGTAAAAGCAGTTTGCACCCTGACGACTCTTCAGAGGGCTGCATCATTGCTCCTCTGAGTGCCAGAAGGAGTATCTGGAAAAGCAACGATACGGTATTGATAGTCAAATGAAGCGTTTATTTTGTTTATTGCCATTACTCGTTGCAGTCAGTTCGCACGTCTCAGCAACGGAAATGACCGGCTTCGCGACCGAGTATTACGATGAAGACGGATCATTGACGGAAATTTCTACAACAGTGCCCCTTTCACCGACCATCGCTATAGGCAAGCAAGCCGTACGAATGGAGGTTACTCACCTGTCAGATATCACCAGCACACCAGTTAACAAAGACAGCTCAGCACGCTGGGTCTGCCTTCATGACGACGATGGCACGAATTACTGGTTCATTTCTGATAACGAAATGGGTGCAGGATTGTTAACTGCGCTAGTTATTGCCAAAGATGGCATCCATAAAGAGTGTGCTAAAACAACGGAACCTGTCAGCGTCTCAGTCGCGAATGTTCCATTGTTGAATGCTACTCACAGGAATCTAATTGAAATGTTCGGCAAGAAAGGGATCGCCAAAAAGAAAGCGATACTTTTTTATCAGGAGACGCCAGTACAGAATGGATTCATCCAGAGTAATACGGTCTCGTATTACTTCGATGGCGAAAAAGTGCGTGGTGTAATCATCGGGCAAATTACCAGTAACTAGCTTGCAGACGCCCTCTCCAGAGGGAGAGGGCGTTAAGCCTGTCCACTCAACCGCATATGCAACAGCGGAAACGGATTCCCCTGCCCATCCAGTTCTGAACGCCCGACCTGCTCAAACCCCATATGACGATAAAACGCCACCCCCTGCGGATTCTGCTCGTTCACATCCACTTCATTTACGCCGAATTCTGCAATGGCATATTGCAGCAGCATTTTCCCGATACCCTTCCCCCGGCTCGCATCATCCACAAACAGCATTTCAATGCGATTGTTATCCACGCCCAAAAAGCCGTGAATAATACCCACGTCATCCCGGGCAATCACAACCCTGAGATTAGGCAAATATGCGTTGAGCAATAACGGACGCAGCGCCGCGATATCGCTTTCCTGCAAAAAGCGGTGCGTGGCGCGAACGGACGACTCCCAGACTGCGACGAGGCGTTCAAATTGTGAGGGGTGTGCGGCTTCTATTTTCATGGTGATATTCCGGTTGAGTAAAGTTTCAGGGCAGCAATGTAATGATATTCAGCTCTGCGACGTGCGCCACACGCCAGGCGTACAACCATACTCCGTCTGAAAATGACGAATAAAGTGCGCGCAGTCGCTGAACCCCATCCGCTGCGCAATATCCGTCACGCTTTGCTGTGAGTTCTTCAGCAGCCAGCAAGCATAGCGCAGTCTGGCACTGCGGATAAATTCGCGGGCCGTTTTGCCGAATTCTGCGTGGAACAGACGGTTGAGCTGGCGTTCACTCAATGCCACTTCTCGCGCAAGCCCGGCGGTGGTGAGCGGCCGGGTCAGGAACTGTTCTATCAGCATGACGGCGCGGCGCAACCGCGAGTCAGGGATAAGCGCAAAATTCGCCGGACGCGGGGTGGCAATTTCATGCGGAACGAGCGACAAACGCTGACAGGTGGTGCTGGCGATATCATCCCCGGCATGGGCGCGGATAAGCTCAGTTGCCAGCGTCAGGGTGGAAATACCGCCCGGGCAGGTCAGCACATCGCCATCGTCGATGAAATCATACCCTTGCTCAGCATAAACCAGCGGGAAAGCCTGCCGAAATGCATCAAGGTGGAAAGGATGGATGGACGCTCGTCGTTCATTCAGCAATCCTTCCTGTGCGAGGACAAAACTGCCGGTGCCAATGCCAATGAGCGGAACCCCGGCATGGTGGGCATGTGCCAGATACGCTTTATCCCCCTGATACCCTAAGTCCAGATACTGCAATTCACCGCCGATAACAGCAAGATAGTTAAAACTGTCCGGCGGCGCATGGGGAGAATCTGGTCTCATGATAATCCCCGCATTGCTGATAATCGGGATATCAGGAAATTCACTTATCAGGCTGATTTTAAATGCTAATTTATCCTGAGCTTTCGCTGCATAACGCAGCGCCTCCAGCAACCCGGAGACGGCCAGGAGTGAATAACGGGGCCATAATATCAACCCAATATGCAGACACTTTTCCGGTACTGATTTCCCCCCATCGTAGGAGTCAAATACACTTTTCATTTACTTGCCAAATTTAAAATTAATTACATTATCGCAACATGATCTGTCGCACTTTTTATTTCTAAGGTAATCCTGATATTTTAAATCAAGCATAAATGAGACAGGAGGAAAATATAATGTTTTTCTCGTTTATATCATTCTTTTTTTGAACCACGACACACATATGTCGGTAATGTTCCTAAGGTAAAGATATAGTTACCATTATGTTGTTCATTGATCCGCATATAAATACTCTTGCCCGGATAGACAAAGAATTGCGGTTCATATTTTTCCAGCCAGCTGTCTTCGACATTATCGTCCGGGAACGTCATATTTTTTTCTGACGTCAGCAAATAGAGATGATCTTGTCTCTCCACCCGAAAGGAAATTTTCCTGTCAATGGTTTTACCCGGATCGCTCTTTGCCCGGCCATTCATGCTCAGGGTGCCGAGTTTCCCGTCGAAGGTGTAATTCAGCCAGACCGTCAGCGTCTCATCCGGATGGTGCTGTACCAGATTAGCCTGGCATGAAAAAGGCTGAACGTAAGTTCGGTGCCACAGGTAATAGCCCGTCAGCACGCCTGCGGTGACGAGGCCCGTCACGATGATATACAGCATCTGCCGAAAACGAGTCATGCTAGCTATCCTTCAGGAAATAATCAGATATACAGCGGTTCGGCTCTTTCATTGGCCGGTCGCAGCGAATAACCGACGCACGAGGAAGCAGAGCGTACCAGCTGATGTAAACCCAGGGATATTGCGCGCATTCAGCCTTGAATTGTTCCACATAGGTCAGCGCTGAAGCGCGTTCAGCGTGAGTCTGAATGTCGTTCGCAAGATAAACGCGACAGGCTCCGACGGATGCCGCAAAACGGTAATCCTCAACAAAACGGTTTTCTGTGGCGTTCATATATCCCGTCACGCCTGCCCCGGCCAGGACGATCAATAGCCCCATGACGACAGCCAGCCAGCGCGTGGGCTTCCTGGCAACGGGCGTTGCTGGCTCGGAGGATGCAGAGACCTCCTCGATCGCTGGCGCCTCCCCACATTGTTCCTCTGCGGGTTGAGGCGCGACGGGTGAAGACTCTCTGACGGTTATTTGCGTGTCGCTTGCCAGCGTCAACCCAATCCGCGGAATGGTAACGATAGGGTCAGTTTCAAAACCAATCTTTTTGAGCCCTTTGCGCAGGATGGAGATGTTCTGGTAATAGGTATTGGAGGAGACAAGCATGCCGCGGCTTTGCCAGACAATATCAAGGAACTCTTGCTGAGTGACAATCGACCCCGCTCTGTCGATTAATAACAACAGGCATCGGCCTGCTGGCGAATTTAACACAACCACACGGTCAGGATTGTTGATATCACGTAACGTGCTGGCCGCAGGATGAAATTCGACGATATTATTTATAATGTAATGCTTATGCATAGGGGCAGTATGAATTCTCCGGTTAACAGATGTTGAACCTGGGTCACCGCATGTATGGGATGACATTCACGTCGGGATTAATGTGACTGATTAACGTCATGCTGTATATCTTCGCCATTGGCGAAAAATCTTAATTTATATTTCATCCCTTAAGCTTCACTGAACCTGCATAAGAACTCAACCCTTGTAGAATGCGGCTTGCAGAGCCGCTTCATCCGCAATCATCCTCATTATGATGTTTTGTGAAGTGAATTTCCGCTCCACAGAAGTATCTGACTACCGGCAGCATCTCATTTATCAGGGCCTCATCTTTTGGCGCACTCCTCGCCTCTTGACATTGACAAATATCTACATAAAAAAACATTGTACGCCACGGACATGCGTGTCTAAAATATTCAGCATCCTTAAGCCTTAAGTTTTCTCAACCTGACCAATATCAATAGCTTACATGGTTTTTGTATGCTTTTTAGCCACCTTTCTATCAGTTTTTATCGATGATAACATTCGTAAATTGTTATTCCCCGTCAGCAACTTCACACCCGCACTGACACCAGACGACAAACTCCTTACAAAACATTTATCAAAGCTAAATTTTCATTAAAAATAGCGGCTATCATAATTTACAGAAAGCGAAGCGGAATAAGACCAATCAGAGGGAAGCGTCGTAACCGGTCTCGATCTTAGTAATTAATACAATTTTAGATTAATTCAGATTACCTCTTTATTGGCCGACGTATAGTAGGCCTACAGTATGCAATACGTCATTGCTTCGAGAATACTGGCGATAACCTTATAAATAATTCGCCTGATTACTATTATAAATCGAGGAATAACATGACGAACAATAGCCAAATAACACAGCATATAACTGTTGCACTGATGGGCGGCGATCATTATGCAAGAAACGGCATTAAAACGTTATTAAGCAGCATCCGCGACGACCTTCACATCATTATCATCGAAGGAGGTTATCAGGAACTGGATAAGGCGCTGTCGTCGATTCGTATCGATATCTTATTTATATCCGGCGCAGAGAAATACCATACAGGGTATGACTCACTGAAATATTTAAAAAAAATCAAAGTCACGCAGCCTGAAGTGATTATCTGCCTGTACTCAACCTCTGCCCATTCCCTGTTATGGGTCCGGGAAGATATTGATGCCTATATCTCGCTACAGAACACGGTTTATCAGTGGCGGATAAAGCTAGCAAAAATGGTCGATAGCCATTATCGGCCCCAAAAGCAGCCAGCGGCGTTATCGCTGACGCCTGGAGAAAGGAGGGTATTAAAGGAACTCAGGAACGGACTGGATATACGTTACATCGCAGAACTGGAGAAACTTTCTTATCGCCGCGTGAGCGCCTTAAAAAGCTCAGCGATAAGGAAACTCGGGCTCAGGAATAAGACAGATTTGCTGGTCTTTTTAACCAGTTAGACCTGCCGCTTTCAGAGCAAATCTCGTAATAAAAAAATCAAGGAACTATGAAATGAAAGCACGCCTTACTTGCCATTCTCTGCTGGCATTAAGCATTGCCGCCCTGCTGCCAGCGGGCTCAGCACTGGCCGCCACCACCAGCGGCGGCACGGTTAACTTCAGCGGTAAAGTGGTGACCTCCGCCTGTGCCAT
Source organism: Enterobacter cloacae complex sp. S1 (assembly GCF_014930525.1). NCBI lineage: Bacteria > Pseudomonadati > Pseudomonadota > Gammaproteobacteria > Enterobacterales > Enterobacteriaceae > Enterobacter > Enterobacter cloacae complex sp. S1. Next base: position 134,619 of record NZ_JADBRE010000005.1, on the reverse strand, counting down.
CAGCGCCGGTAGCGCCAATATCGACGTCGACATGGGTGAAGTGCGTACCGCCACGCTGGCTGCCGCAGGCAGTGAAGCCAGTACCGCAAAAGCCTTCTCCATCACCCTGGAAGATTGCGAAATCGCCGATACCTCCGCGTCCACGGAAGATAACCCTATTGCCGCAACGACCGTGGCTATCACCTTCACCGGTACACCGGACAGTACCGATGTGAATAGCCTGGCCGCGGGAGTAAACGGCGGCGCGGGCTCGGCGCAGCATGTCGCTATCCGTCTTTATGACGAACAGGGCAACGTCGTCAGGCTGGGTGAGCCGGCAGCAGCGATCCCCCTGCGTGCGGGGGCGAACATCCTGAACTTCAGCGCGAAATATTACTCCCCACTGGGCAACGCCACGGCGGGTGATGCCAGCGCGGTCGCCACCTACACCGTGACCTATTCGTAATCTTCAGGCCCGGTCTGCTGGCCGGGTCTGACTCAGCTTTCAGGAGACGCACTATGCGCGTAAACACATGGATTTGTCTGGCTGGCACGTTATGTTCATCCGCCGTGTACGCAGGCGGCGTGGGGTTAGGCGCAACGCGGCTGATCTACACCGGCGCGGCTACGCAGACGATGATGCAGGTAAGAAATACCCACCCTGATGCCACGTTTCTGATCCAGTCCTGGATGGAAGACGAGAAAGGGAGCCGTACCAACGACTTCGTCATCACGCCGCCGCTGTACGTCATGAAGCCCGCCAGCGAAAGCGCGGTGAAAATCATGTTCAGCGGCGACGCCCTGCCAGCCGATCGCGAGACGCTGTACTGGATGACGGTCAAAGCTATCCCGCAGCAGGTTAAAAACGGTTCCGGCAATTCGCTGCAATTCGCCTCTGCCAACCGCATCAAGGTCTTTTATCGCCCGGAGCGGCTCAGGGAAGGTGCAGGGGAGGCATGGAAAAACCTTGCCGGCGCCTACCGCGCGGGCAAGGTCACGCTGACCAACCCAACGCCGTATTACCTCACCACCATTAACGTGAAAATTGATGGCAGGCCGGTGTCGCCCGTCATGGTACCGCCGAAATCCAGCGTGACGCTGGCAGACACCTTCAGCCATGCGAGCAGCTTAAGCTACCAGACGATTAACGATTATGGCGCCTGGACGCCCGTTACCCGCACGTCATTGTCCCAATAATAAAAACAGTAAGGCGTGACCACATGAAAATTAAAATCCTGTGCGCCACGGCGATCGCCCTGGTGATTCGGCAAGCCGTGGCTGCCGAAAGCGAGCTGCAATTTAATCCTGCGTTTCTCAACGGCGAGCGCGCCAACAGCGCCGATCTCGCCTGGGTCAACGCCGGGAGCGCGTTGCCGCCGGGCGAGTACAATCTTAACGTGTATATCAACACCCAGTTCGCGTTCACAGGTAACGTCACGTTTCGCGTCGCTGAAAACACCGCCGGTGAAGCCCTGCCGTGCCTTACGCCTGCGCAATTCGCCGCACTTGGCATCGACAGCCATCAGGCTAAAGGGGGTGAGCTGCCGCCTGCGCAGCGCTGCATTTTTTTAACCCAGTCATTCGCCGATACCCGGTTTGATTTTGACCAGAGGACGCTTACCCTCAACTTCACCGTACCGCAAAGCGCGATGCGCGCTCTGCCGCGCGGGTACGTCAGCCCGGAGAGCTGGGAGTCCGGCATCCCTGCCGCGTGGCTGAACTATGTGGTCAATGGCGCGAATAATGACTACCGGGGCGAGACGCGCACGCGGGAACAACAGCTGTTTGTGAGCCTCAACAGCGGCGCCAACCTGGGCGCATGGCGGCTGCGTGATTTCACCACGTGGACCAAAGAGAGTAACGAGCTCACCCACGTCCAGACCTGGCTACAGCGGGATATCCGCGCCCTGCGTGCCCAGGTTTATGCCGGTGAAACGTTCACCTCATCGCAGGTGTTTGACGCCGTTGGCCTGCGTGGGGTTGCCCTGAAGACCGATGACAATATGTTGCCCGCCAGCCTGAGCGGTTACGCGCCCGAAGTGCGCGGCATCGCGCGCGGCAATGCCACGGTGACGGTTCGCCAGAACGGTAACGTCATCTATCAAACCTCCGTTCCGCCGGGGGCGTTTGTGCTGAAAGATCTCTATCCGACCTCTTCCGGCGGCGATCTCGCGGTCACCATTCAGGAGAGCGACGGTAGCCAGACGCAATACACCCTGCCCTTTGCCAGCGTGCCGAATCTGGTGCGTAACGGTCAGGTCAAATATGCTCTGGGTGCGGGGAAATACCGCCCTGCGGGCAATCAGATCACGCCCTCCTTCGCGCAGGGCGAGCTGTTCCTGGGCTGGCGATACGGCCTCACGTTTTATGGCGGGGCGCAGTTTTCCGATCGCTACAACGGCCTGGCCTTCGGTATCGGGCAGAATCTCGGCCGCTTTGGCGCCTACTCCCTCGACCTCACCCATGCCCGCAGCCAGCTGGCTGATAACCAGCACTACACCGGTGATTCGGTGCGCCTGCGGTACAGCAAGCTGCTGAACGATATCGGTACGCGAGTCAATTTCTTCTCGCTGCGTTACTCAACGGCAGGGTTTTATACCCTCAGCGATACCACTTACAAAGGCATGGCGGGCGGAGCGCCAAAACAGACCGTGGAAGACGATGGCACCGTCACCACTCACTACGACACGGTTTACAACCTGCATATGTCGCGTAAGGCAAAAAATCAGCTTCTGTTGTCGCAGCCGATGGGCGAATACGGCGCGCTGTCGCTGTCCTGGGATCAACAAACCTACTGGAATACGTCAAAAACCACGCAAAGTTTGCAGTTCGCGTGGAACGCGACGTTTCGTAACCTGTCGCTTGGCATCAGCGCCCAGCGTAGCTCTGGCCTGTACGACAACAAGAAAGACAATATCCTCGCGTTGTCCCTGTCGGTGCCGCTGGGTAACCCGGCGCTGTCGACCCGTCTCCGCTTTACCGCTACCCATGCGGATCCCGCTGGCACCACCGCCAGTACCGGTGTCAGTGGTTATCTGCCGGGGCAGGAGAATCTTTTCTATAGCGTCAACCAGCGCTACAGCGCGCAGCAGCACTACGGCGGCGATGCCGCGCTGCAATACGAGGGCGCGTGGGGAGACTATAACCTGGGCTACAGCTACGCCGGTGACTCCCGCAACCTCAGTTACGGGATGAGCGGCGGTGCGGTGCTGCATGAGGATGGTCTGACGCTGAGCCAGCCGCTCGGGAACACCAATATTCTGGTGAAAGCCCCGGGCGCCAGCCATGTCGCCGTGCTCAACCACAAGGGCATCAAAACCGACAGCCGGGGCTATGCGGTGATCCCGTACGCCACGCCGTATCGCGTTAATCAGGTTGCGCTGGATGTCACCACCGTGGGCAATGACGTGGAACTTGAGAACGCCATCGCCAATAAAATCCCCACCGACGGGGCACTGGTTCGCGCCACCCTCACCACGCGTCAGGGGGCAAAAGCGATGTTTATCGTACGTCACGCTAAAGACGTGCTCCCCTTCGGTACGCTGGTCTCGTCAGAGGATGACAAAGCCAGCGGTATCGTCGGCGACGGCGGCAGCGTGTATCTGACCGGCCTGTCAGCGCAGGGAACCTTGCATGCCGTATGGGGGCGCAACAGCGCCCAGCGCTGCACGATCCGCTATGCGTTGAACCCGCAGAATTATCACGCCCGCACCGGGCTTTATTCCCAGGAGGTCATATGTCAGTAACCATCCGGTTCCTCCCCCTGATCCTGCTGATGTTCATCACCGTTCCCGCGCGCGGCTATGACGTGCTGGTTTCCGTGACCGGCAACGTGATCGGCAATACCTGCATTGTCTCGGAAGATTCGAAGGAGCAAAACGTGCCGCTGGGCACCCTCGGCGTGAAGCAATTTAGCGAGGCGGGCGCGGTCAGCAATATCAAAACGCCCTTCACGCTCACCCTTGAAGCATGCGGCCCCACCTTTGCTGGCGTGAAAATCCGCTTCAGCGGTACGCCGGATGACGAGAACCCGCAGCTTCTGAAAGTCGCTGACGGCGGCGCGACCGGCGTGGCGGTGCAGATTCTGGATAAAGACAGCGTACTTATCCCGCTGGACACCCAAACCGCTGCTTACGGCGCGGCGGGGGATGACAGCGTAAAAATGACCTTCTATGCGCGACTGGCCGCCACGGGTGCGCCGGTCAATGCCGGAGACGTTTCGGCAGTGGCGACCTGGACGACGGAGTATCAATAATGCGTTTACTGTTTTTAGCCCTGTTTTTCATGTCCTATCAGGCACTTGCCCTCTCCTGGACATCGGATATCACCCTTTCGCCAACGCCCATGTCGTGGTCCGGCCCGGCAGACTCCATCGTGCCTGGAAAGACGATCGGCTCTGAATGGAGCGCCTCTGCGAGCGTCTCGGAAGTGTTCTGGTGCGGCCTGGTATTTACCTGCTCCAAAGGGACGCTGGAGCCGAGCAGCAGTATAACCGCCACCGGCATCACGGTTATTCTTGATGGCGCAAATTATATGGTATTTGAAACGGGCGTGCCCGGCATCGGCTTCATTCTTGGGCTTAAAGATTATAACGGCACCACCTATGTCCCGATGCAGACGGGCATTACGCAGAGCTATCCGGCCGATGGGACTAACGGTTACGCCACCGCACTGGGCTGGTCGGCAAAAGTGACGTTTATCAAGACCGGCGTTCCGCTGAAATCCGGCGTATACCAGACCCCGACCATTAACGCGGCGATCCTGACGGCCTATAACAACGAAGTGAAAACCGCGCAGGTGATCATCAACCCCACCACCATCACGGTGACGGCAAGCGGCTGCACGGTAGGCACGAAAAGCGCCAACGTCGACCTGGGCACCATTGATGTTCACACGCTGCCCAGCGTAGGCAGCACCTCGCCGTCGGGGGAGTTTAACGTCAGCCTGACCTGCGATGAGAACGTGGCGGTTAACGCAGTGATGACCGATCAGACCACACCGTCAAATACCTCGTCGGTCGTGACGCTGACCGGGGACTCCACGGCCTCCGGCATTGGCGTACAGTTTTTCTATAACGGTACCGGGCCGCTGATGATGGGGCCGGACAGCTCGTCCGCAGGTACGACGGGACAGTTTTTCATCCAGACCACCAGCTCGGCACAAACGCTGTCCCTGCCGTTCCAGGCGCAGTACATCCGAACCGGTGAACTGGTCCCCGGCTCGGCCAACGCCCTGGCAAGCATCACCTTTTCGTATCAGTAGGTTAGTGCTTCACCCACACCAGCTGATCGACCCGGAAGCCCAGCTCGCGTGCGGTGTTCAGGTAGTCCTGTTTTACCGCATCCGGAATGGTCGGGGTGCGCGATAAAATCCACAGATAGTCGCGGTTCGGGCCGCTGACCAGCGCGTACTGGTACTTATCATCCAGCTTGATCACGTTATAGCCGCCGTAGAACGGGCCGAAGAACGATACCTTCAGCGCAGCCGTGGTCGGTTCGCCGGTAAAGTACGCCTTTCCTTCGCTCTCATTCCATTTTTTCTTCACCGGATCGTAGCCGCGGTTCAGTACGCTGATACCGCCATCGCTACGCTTGCCGTATGTCGCGGTGACCTGTTCCAGACCGCGCTCGAAGCGATTTTCCAGTCGGGCGACTTCATACCATTTGCCGAGATAGCGGCTGGCATCAAAGCCGGTAATGGGCTGCACGCCTTTCGGCGGCGTGGGAGATTTACAGGCAACCAGCGTCAGCGCAATGGCGACACCGGTAACGACAGGCCATAGCCTCATGAGAACTCCTTTCATTTACGCGGTTGGACGTTAAGTGTAGCGCACCCGTGCGGCGCTTCATCCCGTCGGGGAATATTCGTAGTATATTGAGACAACTCCTTCTCTTCGGATGCAGACATGGCTTACTCCATCGGCGAATTCGCCAGACTCAGCGGCATCACCGCCACCACGCTGCGGGCGTGGCAGCGACGCTATGGCTTGCTCAAACCCGAGCGTACGGACGGCGGTCACCGCCTGTACAGCGATGAGGACGTTCAGCAGGCGCTGAAAATCCTCGACTGGGTAAAAAAAGGCGTACCCATCGGTCAGGTTAAATTACTGCTGGAACGCCCTGTGCCGCGCCGCGCCAATAACTGGCAAACCCTGCAACAGGCCATGCTGCAAAAGTTGCAGGAGGGGAAAATTGAGTCCCTGCGTCAGATGATTTACGACGCCGGACGCGAATACCCAAGGCCAGAGCTGGTCACTAACGTGCTGCGTCCGTTGCGCAGCCAGATATCGGCCAACGTCGCCGCCGCCATGACGCTGCGTGAGATCCTCGACGGCATCCTCATCGCCTATACCTCGTTTTGCCTTGAGGGCGATAAAAAAGCGCCGGGCGATAACATCCTCATCAGCGGCTGGCATCTGAACGACCCGTGTGAGATCTGGCTTGAAGCTCTGACGCGCACCGGCCAGGGCCACCGCATCGACATACTGCCGGTTCCCCCTGCCGCGCTGGCCCCGGAAATTTTCCCGGACCGCAAATGGCTGCTGGTCACCAGCGGTAAACTTACCGCCGTGCGGAAAAAGCAGGTTGCGCAGTGGCAGCAGCAGGTTTCCCTTGAGGTGATTATCCTCTGATTATTTTCTGCTGAGGCAATCTTCACGAAAAGTTGAATATTTTTTCGCACAGCGAGTGCTAACGTTTTCCTGTCACCGACAACTCAACAGGAAAACACGATGAAAAAGACACTCCCTCTGATGATGCTGGCTACAATGGCTTTCGCGCCTGCCGCGTTCAGCGCCCCGGCAGGCACCCTGAGCGTTCACGTTCTGGACCAGCAAACCGGTATGCCGCCAGCGGATGTGGCCGTCACGCTGGAGAAGCAGGAGCAGGACAAGTGGACCCCGATTGCCAGCGGTAAAACCGACCACGACGGGCGCATCAAATCGCTCTATCCGCAGGATCAGGATATGGCGCCTGGCGTGTATAAAGTGACCTTCAAAACCGCCGATTACTTCCACGGTAAAAAGCTGGACTCCTTCTTCCCGGAAGTGCCGGTGCTGTTCACCGTCACCCGCACCAATGAAAAACTGCACATCCCGCTTCTGCTCAGCCAGTACGGTTACTCAACCTACAAGGGCAGCTGATTGCTCTTGATTTTAAAGACGATTTAAAAATAATCCCGCCAATACTTGGACAAATACGCATTGTTGTGTAACTTTTAGGTATGAGATCGGGAGGTGCACACCATGACAACAAAACCTGTGCTGGGTATTAGCGGATGTTTGACCGGTTCCGCCGTTCGCTTTGACGGCGGGCATAAGCGTATGGGCTTTGTGATGGATGAGCTGGCGCAGTGGGTCGCTTTCCGTCCGGTATGCCCTGAAATGGCTATCGGCCTGCCCACGCCTCGTCCGGCGCTGCGTCTGGTGATGACCACCGGCGGCGAGACAGAAATGCGGTTCAGCAAAGCGCCGCACGATGACGTCACGCAGAAGATGGCCGCATTTACGGCAGATTATCTGCCGAAAATCGGCGATCTGGCGGGTTTTATCGTCTGTGCAAAATCCCCCAGCTGCGGCATGGAGCGCGTGCGGCTGTACGACGAAAACGGCAACCGGGGCCGCAAGGAGGGTGTCGGGCTGTTCACCGCCGCCCTCCTTGAAACTTTCCCCTGGCTGCCCGTCGAAGAAGACGGTCGCCTGCACGATCCGGTACTACGGGAAAACTTTGTTGAGCGCGTTTTCGCTCTCCACGAACTGAACGTAATGCGTAAAAATGGCCTGACGCGCCGTGCCCTGCTGGACTTTCACAGCCGCTATAAGCTTCAGCTTCTGGCGCACCATCAGGCAGGCTACCGTGAAATTGGCCCGTTCGTGGCATCACTGCACGAGTGGGACGATCTGGACGCGTTTTTCGTGGCCTATCGCGACAAGCTGATGACCATTCTAAAAAAACCCGCTTCGCGGAAGAATCACACTAACGTGCTGATGCACATTCAGGGCTATTTCCGTAACCAGCTGAACAGCCGCCAGCGTAGAGAACTGCGGGATGTGATCCTGCATTACCGGGACGGGCTGCTGCCGATCCTCGCGCCGCTGACGCTGCTGAAGCATTATCTGGCTGAATACCCTGACCGGTATCTGATGACGCAAAACTACTTTGATCCCTATCCTGATGATTTGGGTCTGCGTCTGGCCGTTACCTGATAAGAAAGAAGCGAAGGCCCTGTTGACCCACAGAGGCCCAAAGCAGTACCCCGTTTAGACGACACCCTCACTGTCGTCTTTTTTTTGCGCTCAGCGTAAAATACTGTAATTCTGTACAGGTTAAGCGTGCACAGCGGAGTACCCCGATGATCAAAAATTTGCATATTCAGAACTACCGCTCAATTCGCGATATGTCGCTTGAGCTGGAACAGCTCAATATCGTGTTCGGCCCCAACGGCACCGGAAAATCCAATATTTATAAAGCGATTTACCTGATGCACAGCGCGGCGCAGGGGCAATTCTCCCAGGCGCTGGCGAACGAGGGGGGAATTTTGAAAGTGTTCTGGGCGGGAAAAACCCGCAGCGACCAGCTGCGACGCATGAACCTGGCGGTGGAAACGGAAACCTATGAATATGAGCTTCAGGTCGGGTTCGTGGAAAAGCTGCCCTACCCCTCACAGTTTCAGCTCGATCCGGTGATCAAGGAGGAATCTATCTGGCTCGGCGGACAGCACCGTCGCCCGTCGTCACAGCTGATGAAGCGTAAGAATCAGGCGGTATTCCTGAACAACGTGCATCACGAAAAAGTGACCCACAGCGGTACGCTGTATGAGAACGAGTCGGTGTTCGGTCAGCTCGGTGAACCGCACCTCTACCCCGAAGTGTCGCAGATGCGCGAGTCCCTGCGTAACTGGCGATTTTATCACGAGTTTTCCGTCTCATCCGGCTCGGCGATCCGTGCCCCGCAGGTGGGCTTTCGTTCCCCGGTGCTGGCCAGCGACGGCGCGAACCTGGCCGCCGCGTTTCAGACCATTGTCGAAATTGGCGACGAGCTGCTGCTGATGCGCATTCTCGACCAGGCCTTCCCCGGCTGCGTGTTTTACAGCGACAACACCGGCGGGCGCTTCCGCATGATGATGCAGCGCGAGGGGCTGAGCAGACCGCTGGAACCGGCAGAGTTCTCCGACGGCACGCTGCGTTTTTTGTGCCTGGCGGTGGCGCTGTTAAGCCCGCGCCCTCCCGCATTCATCGCCCTCAACGAACCGGAAAACAGCCTGCATCCGCAGATGCTGCCCGCCCTGGCAAGCCTCATTGCCGAGGCCAGCCGCTATTCGCAGATCTGGCTCACCAGCCATTCGCCGGAGCTGGCGCATTTGATTGAGAAGCACCGATCGTTTTCGCTGTATCAGCTGTCGATGGCGGAGGGGGAGACGAGGATGGAGAGGCTGGGGTAATTGCCAGGTGGCGCTACGCTTACCTGGCCTACTGGCGAGTACGAAACGTCTTGCGCCACTCCGCCGGGCTGACGCCAAAGCGCGCCTTAAACTGCTGCCGATACGTCACCGCTGATAAAAACCCCACCTGCCCGGCGACGTTTTCGATTGGCAGGTTGCCGGACTCCAGCAGGACCTGGCTGCGCCGCAGGCGCTCGGCGGTAAGCCAGTCGGCAACGCTCATGCCCGTCGCTTTGATAAAATGGCGGGTCAGCGTGCGCCGGCTCATCGACACCACTTCCGCAAGAGAGTCCAGGTTATGCGGTTCGGAAATATGCTGCTGAAGGTAGTCAATCAGACAGTTAATCCGCCCATCACGGGTATCTTTCGGCACAGGTTGCGCAATAAACTGCGCCTGCCCGCCCTCTCGGTGCGGCGGGACGATCATCCGGCGGGCAATCTGATTGGCGACGACGCTGCCAAAGCGCTGGCGGATGATATACAAACAGCAGTCGAGCGCGGCGGCGGTACCCGCCGAGGTAATCATATTGCCGTCATCCACGTAGAGGGCGTTGATATCCAGGCGGACGTCCGGAAATAGCGACTGGAACTGGCGTTCAAACTCCCAGTGAGTGGCGGCCCGTTTGCCGCTGAGTATGCCCGCATAGCCCAGCACAAACGATCCCAGACACAGCCCAACAATTTCCGCCCCGTTGTCTCTGGCCTGAACCAGGCTGTCGAGCAGCGTCTGAGGCGGGCGCTCCAGAACGTGCTGCCAGTAGGGTACAACCACAATTTCAGCCGATGCGATCGCGGAAAAATCCTGCGTCGCATGCAGGGCAAAACCGTCTTTCGAGTTCAGGAATCCCGGTTTTTCAGCGCAGATCGTGACGTTAAAGCGCTTTTCCCCGGATACCGTGTCGCCAAACAGGATGCAGGGGACGGAGTAGTGGAACGGGCTAAACCCGTCCACCGCGACAATGGCAACGTTAATAAGCGGCATCTGTCTCTCCTGTCCCCTTTAACAGTCAGAATATAACGGTTTCGCCGTCCTGGGGAATGCTCACCGCGTCACCTGCCTCGTTGGCATCAACATACTCGCGCAGCGCGCGGCGGGTCAGCAGGCAGTGGTTGAGAGCTTCCATATGGGTCGCGACAAGCTGCGCCTGTGGCAGCTGGAAGTGGACGTTCAGCACATCTTGCTCGCCCATGATAATTGGCCCGAAGCCAATCACATGCGCATAACCGGCATTAAGCACCACCACATCCGGCTGGTGTTTTTGCAGGTCGGCGGCCACCTCTTCACGCCAGATAGTATCCCCGGCGATATAGAGCGTCTTCTCATCCGGGTGGCTGAAGACCACGCCGCAAGCTTCGCCTAGCCGTTCTGCCAGTTCCGGCACCGCGTAGGCGCGGTCAGTACCGTGCTGGCCGCCGTGGGTTTTCACTATCCGGATATCGCCGTACGTTGTTTCCCCGGTCATGATCGTCAGGTTGGTAAATCCCTGGCTGCGCAGCAGCGCGGCATCGCTATCATTTTGCACGTAGATCGGCTTGCCTTTGGCGATCAGCTCAACGGCGTACTGATCCCAGTGATCGGCATGGGTATGGGTGACGATCACCGCGTCAGCATCCAGAAGCGTTTGAACGTCAACGGGAAGATCGACCATCGGGTTGCGAATATCAGCCCGCGCCGTGCCGGGAAAACCCGGATAAGTGCCTTTTGGCGCCAGCATTGGGTCGATTAAAAAGCGTTTTCCCGCGTAAGTGATCAGCTGGGTGGCATTGCGAATTTGCGTAATGTTCATGGGCTATCCTCCGGTTGGTATGAGAAGGAGAATAGCCCCAGGGTGCCGTTAAGAATGTGGGCTAAAGGGCGATGATCGATGAAATCGGGTCAATCGATAAACCGCTTGCGTACCCTTTCCAGCGGCGCAATCAGCAGATTGATGAGCGGCTTACGATCGATAACGATATCGGCGTTCACCGTCATTCCGCCCATCAGCATGCGCTTTTTCTTGTCCGGGTCGGTAAACCAGGAGGGGACGCGCACTTTAGCCAGGTAGTAGTTCTGCCCTTCCTGGAGCGGGATCAGCGCCGAATGGGCATCAATGTTTACCTCATAGAAATCGGACAGCGTTGCCTCCACGGAACCGTACTTGTCCACGGGCCACGAGTCGAAGCGCAGCTTGACCTTATCGCCTTTCGCCACGCGCCCCACCCCCGTTGCCGGAACATACAGGTACCCCTCCATCGTCGCCGCGGTATTTTTACGGATCACCACCACCACCTCGCTATTTTGCGTAATGGCCCGGCCAGGCGGGAAGTTAATCGCCACCACGTAACCGTCGGAAGGGGCCAACATCGCCATGGTGGAACTTCCCCGGCTGGACAGGTTGCGGTCAATTTCGCTGATGCGGTTTTTCACATACAGCTGCTCTTCGCTCAGAGAGTCAATTTGCGACTGGGTGCTGTCGGTCAGGCTGGTTTTTCGTGCCTCAAGCTCAAGAATAGTGCTCTCCTCCAGCGTCAGGTTGAGCTGCGCATTGAGCACATCGTTGTGGCTTTTATCGAGATCCACTTTGGAGACATAGCCCTTCCCGGAGACGGATTTCCACGCCTCGTAGGTGTCGGTGCTGTTTTTTAACAACGCGCGCAGCTTCTTCACCTTATCGCGGGAAACGGCGATCTGCTTGTCAGTGAGAGCCAGCTGCTGCGCCAGATTTTTGCGATACGACGCAATCGAGTCCTCAATGGCCTGGATGCGCTGCTCGCTGCGCTTCTTCTCCGCTTCCATCTGCTGGCGGTCAAACTGCACCACCGAGCCCTGCTTGCCGCCATAGTCCTGTGACACGGTGAACAGCGGATCGTTTTCCTTCACGTACTGACCTGGCCGTACGGCAAAATCCACAAGCGTACCGGACTCCCGGGCGCGGACTTCCACATCGCCCTGCGCCGGGATCAGCACCCCGCGCGCCAGGGTGGTTTCCGAAAAGTTAAAGACAATCGCAAAGACCAGCAGGCAGAGAAAAAAGGTGATGAACAAGGTCAGCACGGCTTTCAGCCGTGGCGCGTTGATGTGATAGCTTTTTGAGAAATGATGCGGGATCAGCGCCCGCCGCTGTCGGCTTCGTTTTTTTAATTTCACGATATGTCATCCATGATAAATCACTGAAAGATCGTCCCATGCACTCCAGAGCGTGGGGGTTTTGCGCAGCGCGTTCAGCGTGTCGGCGGCGGCCTGACGGTAATCCTCTGGCGCATACGCCTGACTCTCCAGCCCAAACTCCGCCGCGTGCAGCGAACAGATCGGCAGCAGCGTTCGGACGCTGTAGCCATAGCGCGATAAAAACCGCGTTGAGACATCCGTTAACCACGCCTTTTGATCCCCTGCCTGGGTGGAGAACAGCGGCGCATCCGGCAGGCGTTCGTCCATCAGCAGCACCGTCACCAGGCGGTGAGGGGCGAAAAACGAGCTGGCGCGTCGGCCTTCGTGCGCGGCCATTAGCTTATGCAGCGCAGGGTGACGGGTAATAAACTGAAAGCGCACATCGGCTGGCGCGGTGGCGAGCAGCGCATCCACGATCAGACCAAAGCCCGCCCAGCGCATTCCCAGAAGCAGGGTGCGAGATGAACTGTAAAACGCCTGCTCCTGCGTCCACTGCGCCACGTACGCGTGCAGATCGAAGCGGACGTTGCGCGCCCAAAGCGCGGGCGGGAAGATCTGCTCCACGAAGTTAAACCCGCTCAGCTCATGGGCGTTCTGATGCAGAAAATCAGCCGGGACATCGGCCTCCGGGCAGCGCATAAACTGGCTGTAGTTTTGCGTGATCCGGTTTGCCAGCAGCGTGCGCCCGGCCTGGCGCGCGCACAGGCGCGCATAGAGACGCGGCAGAAACATCATTGCTCACTCTCCCGCAGGGTGCCGTTTTCCATGGTATAGAGACGCCCCTGGCAGCCCACCACGTCCGGCGAGTGGGTAACAAACACCAGGCCAATCCCCAGGCTACGCAGGTTCGCCAGCACTTTCTGCGCGGTCGTTTTATCCAGGTTCGCCGTCACTTCGTCGCACAGCAGAAGCTTAGGCTGGCTGTACAGGGCGCGCGCCAGAACCAGACGCTGCATCTCCCCGGCAGAGAAAAAGGTATTCCCCGGCAGCATCTCCGTTTCGTAGCCGTGCGGCAGCCGGGCGACGACGTGGTCCACCTCCGCCAGCCGACACGCGGCAATGACCTGCTCTTTATCCGGTGCGCTGTCAAAGCAGGCGATGTTGTCCAGAATCGAGCCGGTGAAGAGAATATCGTCCGCATGGACGATGCGGATGTGCTGACGCAGCGAGGAAAGATCGCACTCCTCAATGGGGATCTTATTGATCCGCAGCGTGCCAGACGATGCCAGCAGCATGCCGGAGATCAGACGCAGCAGCGTGGTTTTTCCCGACCCGCTCTGGCCCACAATCACCGCTTCTTCGCCCTGCTTCAGGGTCATATTGATATGCTGTAGCGTGGCCTCCCGGCCAGGATAGGCAAATGAGACATCCTCAAATTGCAGACAGACCGGCGAGGTGACAATCCGCTTCCCAAACTGGCTGGTTTCAGAGGGGGCAAACAGCAGGTCGCCCACGCGATCCAGCGGCCCCTTGAGGGCATTTTTGTCCAGCAGCTTCTGCGCCACCTGCACCATGGCATCGGAAAAATAGCGCTTATAGCTGATATAGGCGTAAAGCATCCCGATGCTCATCTGCCCTTCCAGGATCAGCCACGCGCCAAAGCAGACCACCAGCAGCTGCTCGGCATTGATCACCAGCAGCGAAGCCACGTCAAAGCGGGCCAGCAGCCGCTCTTTACGCATCAGCCCGGCGATGTGTTCGCGCTGGGATTTATCCATCACCGCATCCCGGGCCTGCTCCATATTGTTCGCTTTGAGCGTAATGATCCCTTTCTGCGTCTCCACCAGCAGGGATTCATACTGGGCGGTTCGCTCGATGGAGTCATCCACCGCGCGTTGATAGGGGCCGATCAGCGAAAAGCGGATCAGGAAAAACACGCCCATCAGCAGCATCGTCAGCAGCGCAATTTTGACGTTATACAGCAGCATAAACAGCAGGCTGGTGACGGCGATCAGGCTGGAAAAGAGAATTTGCACGTAACCATTGCTGATGAACTCCGCGCAGGCGTGGAGCGATTTTTCAATGGCCAGCACGATGCCCGGCGGGCGCGAGCGGAACCAGCTGGTCTGGGTGCGCAGCATGTAGTGGCGCACGGACTGGCTTAAATCGTCATAGGCAATGTTACGCATCAGGATCTCAAGCAGCTGCTTGAGGAATTTACCGATGACTTCAAAGATAAAGACGATAGCGAAGATCGCGGTGAGCAGGATCACCAGATCGCTGTCGCTGCGGGAAATGGCCTCATCCATAATCAGCTGCACGTAGGTGGGGCTTGCCAGCATGGTGATGAGGGTAAAAATACAGAGCACAAACAGCAGCAGCTGGCGCTGGAACAGGCTCGGGGATTTATTGGCTAACCGGCCAAGCGTGAGCTTTTCATCCGGGGATTTCTTTTCGAAGCACGGCGTGGGCTTAAGCTCAAGAACATAGCCGGAAAAGAGTTTTTCCGCCTCTTTCAGACGGTAACGACGCACGCCGCTGGCGGGGTCGTGAACGGTCACGCTGCGGCTGTCGATCTTCACGATGACCACGAAATGGTTGCCGCGCCAGAAGGCGATGAGCGGCAGCTCAGACGTTTCTATTTCAGTGATTTCGCCTTTAAGCACCCGGCCAGACATATTTTTATCGCTGGCAAGGGTCATCAATTCCGCCATTGAGGTTCCCGCATCGGCGGAAACGGAAATCTCCCGGCGCAGCTGGCTGACGGAGACATGGTGGTCGTAGTGCCCCAACACCATCGCCAGGCAGGCCAGTCCACATTCGGTAAATTCATGCTGGCGAATAACAGGGGTCTTACCCTGTTTTTTATACTGAAAGAGCGAAAACATAATGATCCGTGGCTGAAATAAAAAAATGGCCCGGCAATGCGGGCCATGCGTACAACGTGCTTCTCGCTTAGGCGCTGAAGAAACCGCCGATGAAGCCGCCCACCAGGCCGAACACGCCGCCGATGGTGCCGCCCAGCGCGCCTAACATCTGGCTGCCCGCGTTATAGCCCGCGCTTGCGCCCTGAATAGCGGCAGCAAACGGATCCCAACCACCGATGATGGCCTGTGCTTTTTTGAAATCGATAACTTGCATGAGTCTTTTCCTGTTAACGTGAATTAGTTGTAGCTACCAACCAGCGCACCCAGGAAGCCCATTGCGCCACCCAGAATTCCGCCAACCACACCGCCAACCATGCCCATGATGCTTGCGCCGGTGTCGTAACCCAGCTGTGCACCTTTAACCAGACCAGCGAACGGGTTTAACGCGCCACCGATAATGTCTTTCGCTTCTACGAATGAAATCGCTTTCATTTTTATCTCCTGTAGTGATGGATCTTTAGCATGATGCTAAAGGCTAATTTCCTTTTATGAAGGAAAGCGGTTGCTACGGGCAGGTGGTAAGCGGAATAATTTTATTGCCATAAATAATCATCCGCCTTGCAGCCTGCCCGGCATTATCTATTTCCAGCCGTTGCCCCGGCGGAATATATTTTGAATTGTTGTATTGCGTACTGCACCCGACCGAGGAAACATATTTAAAATAGGTATTCCCGGTATTACTCACCACCCCGTTGCTAAACGCATAATCAAAATGTCGTGTCCATGGACGGACAATCAAAATAGCCTCAAGCGAGACCACCACATCCGACTGGATGCGCTGGCCTTTGCGCGTGACA
This sequence comes from Enterobacter cloacae complex sp. S1, assembly GCF_014930525.1. Taxonomy (NCBI): domain Bacteria; kingdom Pseudomonadati; phylum Pseudomonadota; class Gammaproteobacteria; order Enterobacterales; family Enterobacteriaceae; genus Enterobacter; species Enterobacter cloacae complex sp. S1. Next base: position 118,390 of record NZ_JADBRE010000005.1, on the reverse strand, counting down.
ACCTTTGCCTGGAGCGGCGTCTCGGTGAATTTTACGCGATAGTATCGCTCTTTGTTGTCATGCGGGCCGGTATAATAAAATTTAAAACCCGCGCGTTCACCGCTCCCCAGCGTTAATTGCTTAGGCGAATACATGACTTCGCCATCTTTTATTTCGGTTTCTTTTCCCTTCTCTTTAGGAACGTCTACCTGAATAAGCGAAACGGTATAATTCTGACGTTCGCTGGTATCGTTTTTTATCGGCTGAAAAACAACTTCTCTTTCGGGAAGAAAATCAATATTCAGACTTTCGATAATTAAAGCATTTGCCCCTGTGGAAATGAAGCAATTTATTGCAAAAATAGCCAGGAATTTTCCAGTCATGGTTGATTAATTCCAGGATGCGCTAACATCTATTCTTCCCTGCGCGGTCACTTCGCCAAACCAGCTATTTCCGTCATAGGTGGTTTTCGATACCGGATTATCCATAACGAACTGGAGGACCAGCGGTGTTTTCCAGAGCCACATATCGGTCACGCCGGAACTCATTTTGTCCCACTCTTCCGCATGGGTGGCCGGTGCCGGGATCGACAGTACTTCGCCTTTACAGTTGTGCGCCATCAGCGTCTGGCTTTTCCCCACCAGCACGTTGCCCGGAATGGGAACCGTGAAGCCGTTGCCGCTAAAGGCGCAGTAGTCCACCCCATTAAGGCTTTGGGTAGGCCCGGTTACTTTTACCGTGACCGCAATCGCCGCATCTTTTTGCGCCCCGCTGTAGGTGATGGTGTAGGGGATCTCAATGGGCGCTTCGCCGATAATGCCTTTCCCGGAGCCGCCCAGACCGTCAGGATCGAGGGTGTAATCCGGGTTGTCTGGCACAATCTCCAGCCCGGGCTCGATAGGGTTAATCACCAGGCCGCCCCCCGGCTGGAAGCAGAAATCCGCCGCCAGCGAGCTGTTGCCGGGCGTCAGACACAGGCTGACGATATTGCCAATGTTGCTGCCGTCCCCCGCCTGCGCCACGCTCAGAATTAACGCTTTCGGCAAAAAGATTTTAAGGGACGCTTTGCCGCCGTTTTTCTGCGGCGCTGCAAGGAAGGTGTTCGCCAGGACACGCGTATCGCTCAGGATACCGCCGGAGATACTGTACCAGGTGTTTTCATCGAAGGTCAGCTCGGCGGCAAGCCCGGTGCCGCCGCTCATGTGCGATTGCAGCACGCTGTTGACGCGGGAAGAGGTGAGCGCCAGCCCCCCGTTGTAACCGGAGATGTCCTCCCCAACAAACGTGTATTCGAGCAGGTCGCACAGGACGCCAGAGACCGTGTTGCGGGTGTATTTGGTGCAGGTGGCCCCCGTTGATCCATCGACAATCGTCACCTCACCGCTGATCGGGTCAATCCCCAGGTTAAGCGCCCTGGCGTTGGTCATGGTCAGCGTGCCCACCTTGTGAAGCGTATTGGTGGTGGTCACTTTGTTGATGGAGCTGATTTGCGGCGTGGAGGTGATGGTCACTTCATCCCCTGGCGCGGCGTTGAGCAGATAGTTAAAGAACGGATCGCCCAGTACCCAGCGCCCGTATGACGTGCCGGGCTCCATCACCGGCGGCTTAACCACCATCGACGTGTCGGTATAGCTGGTCGTCGGGGTGTACCCCGTGTTGCCGCAGGACGAGGAACACGCCGTCCCTTTAAAGAACGGAGAGGCACTGGAACCGGTCACCGAAAAGTCGATGGTCAGCGCGCTGCCTGCCGGACCGCTGTAGCTGTTGTCCGGGATGTAAGTGGCAATACCGTTATTCGTTTTCGCACTCAGGGTCGGCCACTCGCGCGAACCGTGTAAAAACGCGGTCGACGTGCTGTTCAGACTAAACAGCCCCGCGCTGTTTCCCGTACCGTTATTGTCCGGGTTATTAATGGCGAAATAGGGCAGCTCCTGCGCCTGGGCCGCCGCGCTCATCAGCAGTAAATTAAGAGCGAATATCTTTTTCATCGTCACGTTCCTGCGTTCCTTTTGCTTCCTGCCAGACAAAATCGCCTTTGTCGCAGGAGATGTCCCCGAGCCACAGCGCACCGCGGTTAGACTCGATGTCCAGGCGCACTTCGCAGACGCTGTCGTCCGGCGTGGCGATACTCAGGACAGGGTTGTTCTTATCAACGTCGATCACGAAGCGTCCGTCGTTTTCCGTCCGGGTCAGCCCGACATGGTTTTTGATCTGCATGGCGCCAACCGGGGCCCCGTTTGCATCCACAAGACGACCAAACAGGGTGACGATTTTCTTCACCTGCGGCTTCATCACCACGGTATTACCCGGATAAACCGTGATATGGCGACGCGCATTCGCGCCAATCTCATAGCTTTCCGTACCAGTTTCACTGTTCATCACTTCCAGGTCATAAGCCTGGTATGCCGGCAGCGACAGCCAGGTTTTATCCCCTTTGATGCGTTCTGCCCGGCCGTTAAGCTTCAGGGTCAGCGCTTCATCAGATTTGAGACCGGTACTGACAATCACCCCTGCGCTTTCGGTGCCTTTCCCGGCGGCGATGGCCTCTTTGGACCAGCCCACGCTGCCGTCACTGGTCAGCGTGGAGTTCCAGCCTTTACTCATGCCGCTCTGGACGCTGAGGATGTTGCTGTTCCACGGCGTGTCGAAGTTCACGCTGCCGCCGCCGCTTACGCTGCGATCCTGGCGGCTGTTAAAGGCTTTCGAGACGTTGGCGGTAGCCGATTTCAGGTAATCGCCCTCAAACTGGCGGCTGGCGCTGACGTTCAACGCCGTGCCGGTATCGCGATTGTGGGAAACGCCAACCGACACGGTATTGCCGAGCGGTATGGCGAAATCGAGCATTACGTAACGATCTTTCTCTTCGTAATACCCGTCGTATTTGTTGCGCGACATTCCCACCCGCAGGCGCGCCGTACCGTAGCGACCGGCGTATAACCCCTGGGAGTAGTCCAGCTGATAGCGTTTATAGCGATAGAGGTCGTCTTCCTGACGCATCAGGCTCAGGTTGCCTGCCGAGGGCAGGCCGAATGACGGCAGGCTAAAGGAAGCGCCCCAGGTGTTGCCCTTGCTCTCATAGATATCCAGGAACTTGCCGCTGGAGAGCTGTTCATGGGAGTACCACACCGAGCCGATCTGCCACGGCAGGCTGAGATTCGCCCCATAGTTGGCGCGATACGTTCCGTCGGAGGCGGCCATGGTCTGGGTATTCACCGAGAAATAGCCCGTCAGGTTCAGGGAGGCCCACAGCTCGCTGACGATGTGTTCCCGCATCATGTAGGTAGAGGCGTTCCAGTCGACCATCCCGCTGCGCTTGCTGAACGAAGCTCCCACCAGCGACATGGTGTCTTTATGTTTGGTGTCGTAATCGTAGTAGTAGGTGTTATCCTGCTCGTTTTTGCGTTTCGCGTATTTTTTATAATTGACGACGGATTTATCGCGGCTATACATCCCGCCCCACATCTGCCAGCGCAGCGTTTCCGACACGTTGCTGGAGAACGGTTTATTTACGGTGTACATGCTGCGCGACACGGTGCGGCTTCCGCTCACCACTTCAACTTCGACGCTGTAGATCCCGTAGGGCAGGCTGCTGGTGTCAATTTCATGGTTGCCGACGTCAAAGCGCTGAATGCCGATAAGCTGCCCGTCACGACGAATACGGGCCTCGCCCGCCGTGGGAAAATAGACCACCACCGGCGTCAGAGAGAGCGTGTTATCGCGCTTGCGGGAGTTGGCCTGGTTGCCCATGGAAACGCCGTAGACTTCACCGCCGGAAATCCCGCTGACGCTCGCCAGAGACTGCATCGCCCAGCCGTTCAGCATGCCCGCGGCGTAGCGCATCCCCTGATAGTCGCGCTCCCACATAACCGCGTTCATCTGGGTATCGCTGCTGTTCTCGTTGACGTAGCCAGAGCCGTCGATCAGCACATGATCGACGCCCATTGAGATCCAGTTTCTCGCGTTCAGATAGCCCGACGACCAGCTGTCACCGTAGCCGCTCTCGGTGTGATACGCTCCGAGGTTGTAGGAGAACGTGCCGCTCAGGTCGTCAGACTCCGGCGCATCAATGTCCACCTCACGCGGGCGAATATTCACCCCGTAGTCACTCTGCGACAGATTCAGCAACAGGCGCATTTTTTTCTGATCCAGTTCGAACGCCGAACCCGCGCTAACCGGAATACGCATCTGGTCATCAAACTGCTTATCGTTAATGCTTTGCAGTAACGCCCGCATCTCTTTTGACAGACGAATGCCGTTATCAGACTCCTGGACCTGAACATCCCTCAACCCCAGCTTCAGATCTTTTGCAAAGAGCGTCACGTCACCGATACGAACATATTCGTTCGCCGTGCCTTCGTGGTTCCCTTGTTGTGCTGAGTGTGGACGCGTATTCACCAGATAAACGGGAATTTTGATCCCCTGCTCCAGCAGTGCATAAAGCGAGTCGGGAAAACGGTAATTAGCGATAACCACGGAGCTTGAGGCTGCATGCGCAAGCGCGGGCAGCGTGCCGGATGCGCAAGCCATCATCACCGGCAACACTAATTTATTTTTCACCATGCATCCTTACTTAACAGGAATGAACTGTTTCAGGTCCCATATTCCGAGATGAAAATGGTTATCCGTAACGTTGATATCCTCGATAGCGCGCGAGGTCTCTGGCATCAGGTAGAAGTTTTTGCTACACGGCGTGCCGGGGGATTCCGGATTCGGCTTCAGGCAGGTCCCGGTCGCATTGACGCGAAACGAGGTGTTCCCTTTATTGGTTATTTTTCCCGCCACATAGACGAAATCAATCTTCTTATCCCGGGGCTGAACCACCAGAATGGTGCTCACCACCGCACGCGTCATCCCGGTGCCGTTTTTTGGCGAACCGCTGTCCACCTCTTCGCTTACCCCTTCATCCGTGAAGGTAATGCGGTAGTAACGCTCTTTGTTATCGGCGTTCCCGTGATAGTAAAATTTGACGATATTGCTGGTACCGGCGGGCATTACCATGCGCGTGGGCGTCAGCAACAGTTCGTCCACTTTCTCCGGATTAATGACGATCCCTTCATCCATTGGGCTGCTGATCCGCTGTGCGCGAACAGAAACAATACGCACGCTGTCTGCTTCGTTTTTTATTTCCTTGGCGGTGGAGTCAGCATCCGCAGAAATAATGGTGGTGACTTTTCCCACATTAATGGCCAGCGCGGAGGAAGAGATAAATAATAAAAATAAGAAGGTGGATTTGAGGTTAAACATGCTATTTCCCTAAACAGGGGCTTGCGCCCCTGGATCGATCAGGCCTTAGCCCCAGGTTGCGCGGAACGCAACAGACACGGTCCCTTCCCACAGGCTGTTGGTCAGGTCTTTGAACTCTTTCGCAGTACCCGCGTTGTCCTGAGCGGAGTCAACGTAGAAGACGAATTTGTCCTGGCCGGTAATTTCGGTATCTGCCGCCGCGCCTGCGCTGGTGGTCAGGTTCCACAGGCCAGAAGAGACGCCGGTGTTAGAAGAAGAATCAACCAGCGTGGTCCATGCGGTCGATTTCGCCCCCACGGTGCCACCGATAGAGCCCAGGTCGTTACCGCCCCAACGCGCACCCACTTTCAGCTTGGTCGCTTCACCACCCACGCTGAACAGCGTGTTGTTTGAATCGTCGAGGATAGCTTCGAGTTTGAAGCTGGTCGCCGTAGAGTGATCGCCACGGATAGCCACATCAAACAGACCGGTATCGGTGTTGAAAGATTTGGTATTGGCGCTGTAAACGAAGTTCAAAGCACGCGTTGGCGTAACAACCAGATCGGATTCGCTGTCTTTGGTCGCGGTTGCCTGCCAGGTGGCAGAAGCCGTCGTTTCAGCTGCATTAACTGCGCTCAGGGCAGAAACAGACAGCAGGGAGCCCAGAACGATAGCGTTCAGTTTGTTCATTTATTTAGTCCTTCAAAAAAGAATCCACGTGTATAAAAAGGGGAGCCCCTTTTTCGAGGCGGAGTATAGACAGCCGCAAAATAACGAGGCAATACAGAAAAATTCACTCGACGGAGAGTAACAATAAAAATATAAATAAATTTCTCGTATCTTATTGTTACGTATTGAGTAAATTACTCAATTTCCCGAGTAATAGATAAATATCGATTTTTCAATAAAGAGAAATATCAGGACGTCGGGACAGCTACACACATCATTACAGGCAACACCAGCCCCTTAATTAACCACGCATGTTTTTTTACGCTGGTAATATAGAAGAAGTTGATATTATCAAGTAACATTTCGTTTACAACGCCATCCGGCGCCGCATCATCTTCAGATTTATTCAGCTTTTTATCCTTAATATAAAAGATATTGCTGCCGTCGACCTTTTCCACGCTGAGCGTGTAATTTCTGTCAATCAGGTAGCTTTTGCCCTCTTTCTTGAGTACGCCTTTATGAATAACCGTCACAACATCTTTGTTGTTAAACAGGAAAAGCGTGGTTAGCGACATATCGGTTGACTCACCCGTGGAATAGGTTTTCCAGGAAATGGTATCTGACTGGCAGCCAAACCCCTCATCCTGCGTTCTGGTAAAATAGACCCATAACAACGCGATGACAGACAGCGCCAGTACGATACTGAACAGTACACTCATTTTAGTCCTTGACATATTTTAACTCCCGGTCAGGCTTCTGTAAGAAATGCAGTTCTTATAATCGTCGATACTGTCCTGCTGATAACAGATGGCCAGGAAATAATTTTCTATCTGCGACTTTTTAAACCTGGAATAGTAAGCATCTGCAACCTGATGCTGACAGTCGATATGTTGACTGGCGATGACCTCTTTTACGTGATTAAAGTAGTGCTGTCGCGGCTGATACATATTCTTATCGATCAGGTATATCGTACACCTGTCCACTTTACCGAGCAGATGCATATCAGAATCTTTCAGGCTCTCGGCATAGGAATCCCGTTGGTGCAACAGTAAAACAGCGGTGCCGGTAACAATAATCAGTAATAACGTGCAGAGAGAAATAAAGAGTCTGTGCAGCGATATTATTTGTTTAGGCGGATCGGCATCTTTCTTATGCGCTAGCGTATCGAATGCTTCAGAGGCAGATTCTTCGCTAAGCGTTGAAATAACCGGCGGCCTGACCGTGTGGTGTTCAATATGCGCGGCAAGGCTAAATCCCTTGCCACGTATCGTTTTTATCAGTAAAGGGTCGCAGCCTAATGTACGAAATGCTTTTCTGATTTCACTTATGGCAACATTTAGACTCACCGAAGAACCAGAGAAACCATGATCCTCCCAGACCTTCTTTATCAGGTCGTCTCTGTCGAGTGTTTTACCATTATTGATGATAAGTTCATAGAGCAGACGACCCGCCTGGTTAGATAACTTAATGGATGACTCTTCCTCTCCATTAATCATGATCATACCGGTGTCGACTTCATAAAGCATTGTAAGATCAATGAGATACTTCATATTATTATTACGCCATTGTTAAATTTTTGTGCATTTGCCAGGCAATAATAAGTCTAAAGTTTGTGTGGTCAAGTCGCGTGATATTAATTGAGAGATGAATTCATAAAGCTTCATTAATTAACGATTATTAAAGCATTAATAAAAATCTTCGAACCAACGTATTTAGGTTAAAACATTAAAAAAAACATACTGACAAGATTATAATCTTAAACTTTAGAAGTTATTGGAATAATGTTTTGTTATGTACTTTTTTAGTGCAACATAATATCGTCAAAGCATTCTCCCGAGTCGCCATGCGTCTAGCCGGTACATCAGGGACATGTGTAGCCGATTAACATTCATTTTAAATAACACAAATCTTCATGGAGTTTATCATGTTCAAATCGATCATGACCGTATCACTGCTGGCCGCCGCTATTGCCTCTACCAGCGCAGTGGCCGCAGACAATTCGGCGGGTGGTATCATTAACTTTACCGGCGCTATTACCGATACAACCTGTACCATTAACGGCGGTAAAAGCGCGGACTTTACCGTTGCGCTTTCCCCTATTTCGGTAAAAGATGCGGGCACAACGGTTGGCCTGATCACCCGAAATAAAAAATCTATTGCGCTGACATTCTCTGGTTGCTCACCAGCAGCCGGAACGACCGGTACCCCGCTGAAAGTTTATTTCTCCAGCGCGGATAATATTTCCACTGACGGTAAATACCTGCTGAATAACAGCGTGAACGAAAGCGATGCCAGCGTGGCACGTAATGTCGGCTTTGCGTTAGTGGAGCCAGGTTCGTCTACGCCTATTACCCTGAACCAGCCTTATACGACAAATATTATGGGTACAGCGACCGCGCCAGATTCCGAAACGCTGACGCTGGACGTTTATTACTATAAAACAAACGCCGCTGCCGCCACCGTGGGCGAGTTAAGCTCCAACGTAACGTATACCATTTCCTACCTGTAATAGTGATTATTCAGGCTCTGTTTTCGCAGAGCCTGTATTTAAGGTTGCAATCATGCGCAAGGCAATTTTGCTGGCAGGCTTACTGCTAAGCACGGGTCACTCATGGGCCAATATTGTCATTAATGGCACCCGTGTCCTTTATCCTGAAAATAACAAAGAGGTGATCGTCCAGTTAATGAATACGGGCGATGCGCCGGCTCTGGTACAATCCTGGATAGATGACGGTGATATTAATTCCACGCCGGAAACAGCCAATGTGCCGTTTCTGTTGTCGCCGCCGGTGATAAAGGTTAACGAACATAATGGTCAACAGCTTCGTATTAAAAAGCTACCGTCCAGCTTGCCTGCGGATCGCGAATCCGTCTTTTTCCTGAATGTCCTCGACATTCCGCCCAGACCTGAAAATCTGCAAAACCAGAATACCGTTCAGCTGGCGATTAAATCCCGTATCAAACTTTTTTATCGGCCCGCTGCGCTGAAAGGCACGCTGGATGACGCGGTGGCGAAACTGACGCTCGCCGCCGACGGCGATCGCTTTCGCATTACAAATAACAGTCCGTTCCATATTACGGTCGCCAATATTTCGCTGGGTAAAACGAAATTGCTCCAGGAGTCCCCGATGGTTTCCCCGTTTGGGCAGCTGACGGTCGCCGCCAAAAATACGGTTAAGCGCGGACAGACCTTCCAGCTGATGTATGTGGACGATCTTGGCGCGTATAAAACCCGGACTTTCACCAGTCAGTGATCGGAAAGACTCACCATGAAAATGAAACAAAACAGACTCTGTCTGCTGGCAGTCTGCACGCTTCTGCTTTCGCATAAATCAGGGGCCGTCTCGTTTGATCCCTCCCTGCTTGCTGGCGCATCCGGTGAGTCCGATCTGTCTCGCTTTTCCGAAAACAACGCCATGCCTGCCGGCAGTCAGGAGATGGATATCTACGTAAACGGCAGCTGGAAGGGACGTTATACCGTCATCTACGGCGAGCAGCGTGACGACATCCGCCTTGCCTGGAAAGATGCCCGGTCGCTTGGCATCAACACCACGTCCGTGCCTGCGCCCGCCATTGCGCACGGGCAGGTCCAGCTGCGCGATCTGGTTCAGGGCGGTGAAGTCAAAACCGATACCAGCACCCTGAGTCTGGCGCTTACCGTTCCGCAGGCGGCCGTGCAGCGTACTGAAGAAGGTTACATTGCCCCCCAGTTCTGGGACGAGGGGATCCCGGCGCTGATGCTCTCGTGGAACACGACCTGGTACAACACCCGCGCGAAAGGCACTGCGAAAGACACAAATGATGATTTTTATGCCGGGCTGGATTCCGGCGCCAACCTGTTCGGCTGGCAGTTTCGCGACAGCAGCGCCTGGCGGAAAACCGCCAGCGGAGAGAGTAGCTGGCAGAATAATACCCGCTACCTGCGCCGTCCCCTGGCCTCGCTGAAATCCAACCTGACGCTGGGTGACTTTTATATTCCTGGCGATCTGTTTGATTCCCTGCGCGTGCGCGGCGTGTCGCTGGCGTCGGATATGAAGATGCGCCCAAATTCACAGCAGGGTTTTTCACCGGTGGTTCACGGCGTGGCAAGGACGAACGCCCTGGTGAAAGTTATCCAGAATGGCAACGTGATCTATCAGGAGAACGTGCCGCCGGGCCAGTTTACCCTCGACAGCATTCAGCCTACCGGGTCCGCGGGCGATTTGCTGGTGGTGGTGCGTGAAGCGGACGGTTCACAGCAGTCCTTCACGGTGCCGTTTTCCGCCGTGCCCGGGATGCTAAAAGAAGGGGTGAGCCAGTACAGCGTAGTGGCGGGTAAAGTGCATCAGAACACGCTCGATGCCGAACCCGCATTCATGCAGGCCACGCTGCGCTACGGGTTTAATAACCTCATCACCGGGTATACCGGGACGATTATTAGCGATAACTACCAGGCCGGGCTTGTCGGTACCGGGTGGAACCTTCCGTTTGGCGCGGTTTCGTTTGATGTCACCCACGCCAAAACCACCCTACAGGATCGCACCAGCAGCGGTCAGAGTTATCGCGTGTCGTACAGCAAATTTATCGATACCACCGCCACCAACTTCACCCTGGCGGCCTATCGCTATTCCACTAAAGGCTATTACAGCTTCAGCGACGCGCTCTATTCGCGCGAAGGGTATCAGCGCCTGAGAGCGCAGTACGACGACTATGAAGATCGGTTTGGCGTTGCGCCCGACATGTCGCTAAGCACCTGGGACGCCCTGCGCGCGGCGCAGCCCAAAAATACCTTTACGCTTAACCTTAATCAGCGCCTGCTCAATAACTGGGGCACGGTGTTTGTCTCCGGCACACAGCGCGATTATTGGAACTCACAGCAAACCACGCGCGAATATCAGATGGGCTATTCCAACGCCATCGGTCGCGCCAGCTATACCCTGTCGGCCAGCCGGGTACGGAACAGGGACAGTGAAGAAGAGACGCGCCTTTACCTCTCCCTCAGCCTGCCGTTCTCGCTGTTTGATAATAATGCGTGGATCACCTCCAGCCTGACGGCCAGCGATTCGCATTACGAACAGAGCAATATCAGCATGAGCGGGAACGCGCTGGCGTCGAACCGCCTGAGCTATACCCTCTCCGGCAGTAATGCGCGTGGGGGTAAAAATGCGGCAAGCGTTAACGCCGCGTACCGTTCGAACTTCGCGACACTCGGTGGCTCTTACAGCGAATCCTCCGACTACCGCCAGACCGGGCTCAGCGGGCGCGGAAGCCTGGTGGCCTACCCGTGGCACGTTCTCGCCTCAAACGAAACCGGCACAACCATGACTATCGTCGATGCGCCAAAGGCGGAGGGACTGATGGTGAACGGCGATGAAAGCATTATGACGAACCGCGATGGCGTGGCGCTGGTCCCTTACGCCACCCCGTATCGCAAAAACGCCATTACGTTAACTGAAACGGAAAACAGCACTGGCGCGGAGGTGATCGGCAATATGGCTAACGTGGCTCCTTACGACGGGGCGGTGAGTTATATCCGCTTCGACACCGATAAGCGCCAGTCATGGGTACTTCATGCGACGCGCACCGACGGCAAACCGCTGCCGTTTGGCACCGAAGTGCTGGATGAACACGGTGGATCTGTCGGGTATGTCGGCCAGGCCAGCGTACTGTATATCCGTGCTGAACAGCCGCCACGCGCGCTCAACGTGCATCTCCGCGGCGGAAAGTGCGAAATCTCCTCCCCGGCCTGGGGGCTGAACAGCTCCTCATCGGTTTGCCATTAATTACGGATTATCAAAATGTTACGATCATTCATGTTCCTGCTCCTCACCAGCATTAGCGGAATGAGCTATGCCACCTGCTCCGGCAGCAGCATCGTTTATGGCACACCGATTACCATTGATTTATCGGATAAGCTGAGCCCGGCCACGCCCACATGGACCGGCAGCTTCAGCACCCAGTACAGCGGCTCGTTCAACTGTACGACGGGTAACAGTGAATTTTCTTACACGCCGATCCTCTCGACCGACAGCAAATACGCTACCATCCTCGGGTTCAGCAATAACAAGTATATGGTGCGGGCGGAGATCACCAATCCCCCGGCCAATAAAACCCTGTCTGCCAGCGGTAGCCATACGGCATCTGAGCTGAACACACCGTTTACGGTTCGCTTCACCCTCGTTAACCAGAGCGGTACCACCCTGACGGGGGATACGGCGAACATGAGCGACGTTCTGTTCGTCAGCGACATGAGCGGGTTATCCATCTGGGAAATCATCACCTGGCCAATCAATCAGGTCATCAAGATAGCACAGTGGTTATTCAGCGGGTTCAAGTGGCCTTACGACAACCGAGATATGTTTGGTCAACCGATGATCATCAAATACGCGCCGAAACTGACTACCTGTTCCTTTGATAATGCGGGGCTGACCGTGGCGCTGCCGACGCTCGGCATTCCCCAGCTCAGTGCATCCTCACAGCCGGGGCTGACGCCTTTTTCACTGAACATGAGCTGTCAGAACGTCGGGGTTAATGGCAATTCCGATCGGGCAATTGAGATGTTTCTGTCCAGCACGCAGCTGCTCTCAACCGACAGCTCGGTGCTGATCGACAGCAGCAGTAGCGCGGCGCAGGGCGTGGGGCTCCGCCTGATAAAACGTGACGCCCCGCAAACGCCGGTGACCTTCTCTACCTCAACCACCAGCCGTGGCAACGCCACGATGATTTTCAGCGTGGCGGCTGGCGCGGCGCTGGACGAACATTTCACCCTTCCGATGGCGGCGTACTATTACGTGTGGGCGCCCGCCCAGGTGAGCCAGGGTAAGATCAATACATCGGCTACGCTGAATATTATCTATCCCTGATGTGAACTATTCCTCCATCTTTCCAACCGCTTGCACATACTTAATCAGTTCGCTGTGGTTGGAAAGATTCAGCTTTTTCATTGCATTGTGTTTCTGTGTCGCAATGGTACTGACCGAACGGTTTCGATGACGGGCAATCTCCGTCGTTGAAAATCCTTCCACGATAAGATGAAGCACCTCCCACTCTCTGGCCGAGAGGATGGAACGCGCCCGGGAGCCGGACCGCATTACCCGCCTGAGCCACGAAGAGATCGACGGTTTTTGCCCGTCCGCCATGAGCAACGCGGGTAATTCCTTTTTCAGTTCAGTCAATTCATCCTGCTGACTGATGGTTAATTCAAATTTCATCTCCAGAACTTTTTTTAACAGCCCGTAAGGCAGCTCGGGCACCAACAGAACACGCCTGACGTGATGGGTTTTACATAAAGATGTAAAACGGCTGCTGACCTCCGCACTCCACTCTTTATGATTAAGCAGATAATTAAATTCAGTGAAGAAAACATCCACGTTATTATCCGCCACCGCCGCCAGCGCCTGTTCTGTGGAATCGACCTGAGTAATGTTCAGTATGTAATCGGGTAAAAGATCCTGGAGCGCCCGGAATATTATCTCTTTAAATATATTTATTTTGTAAAACACCATTACCCTTACGATACGTTCAGTATTATTCATGTCTTTTCTAAATTCTCGTGACCGGAGGAAAATGATAATAGTTTATGTACTCACCACTCACAACCTCTTCGCGCCAGGATTTTATCCTTCTCAGGCTTAAAAATCTGAACAAGGACATTAAATTCATAGAAAAAATTCTATTTTATTCTGCGCGCCGTTTCCCCTCGCAGATAAAGCCCTGTCGATAACCCTGCCACGATCACAATTTTTCTTACAGAAACAGCAGTAAATCACTGAAAAGGCGGTGGATTAACCCCATTAATCAACCTTCTGATGCTTATTATTCTCTCATTTACAGAATAAAAATCTGGCATGAATATTATTAGAAGATTAAAACAATTGCATATACCATTAAAACCATTTTTCAATTTTATCTTCCGCTAATAATTGGCTTCAGCTTTACTCGACGGTTTGTATTGGCTTACATTGATGCCATCGCATCGCGTTATTTAAAAAAGTGCTCGCTATTCTTTTAATAAGAGAGTGCGAACCGCCATTTTCTCTTATATGGACTGTTTACTCAGCGAAAGGAGAATGCCAATGCAAAATAAAAAAACAATTCACGTTGCCGTTGTTGACAGCTGCGAATTCACGATGATTGGCCTGCAATCGCTTGGAAAGCGTGAGCCTAATGAAAAACACGACGTTATTTTCCATGGATTTACCCATATCGAAGAACTTGCTATGAGTGAACAACTCTTTGATATCATCATTTATGATCCGTTGAATACGCGTCATTTCCGGGTGACGACGAATGACGACATTCTCTGTATTAAACAGAAACAAGTGACGGCGAAGATCTATATCTATTCGTTATCCGCCGGCTATTTGAAATTCAAACATGTTGATGGAGTCATCAGCAAAAGAGTCTCCCTGGGGGATATCAAAGCGCTGTGGCAAATACTGATGAGCCAGACGCCGCAAGAGTCTGGCCGTTACAACGTAGGCATGACGACCCGCTTACGCACCCCGGCGAGGCTGTCCAGCGAGGAGGCAAGCGTATTGCGCGGCTATTCCTGTAATCTCAAAACCAAGCAAATCGCCCGTCAGCTGGGGTGTAACGTCAGGCTGGTTTACTTTTATAAGAACAACGCCATGAACAAGCTTAAGGCCGTGCGTGGCCCCTCGTTTTACCAGAGCATTCGCTGGATCCTGAATTAAGAATTTGACCGTGTGTCGTTTGCCTTTTGTTCCCGTGTCCGCGGGAACCTTTTTTCATTTCCTGAAGGCTGTTCCATGTATACCGTTCTTCCCTCTCCCCTGTTGCAACGTATCTCAGGGCTGCGATTCCAGCCTCTTGTCGATCTTCATTCGGGCCAGGTGTTCGCGCATGAAGTTCTCGTGGAGATCCATAACGTCAATCTTGAGGTGCTGTTTGCCTCGCTGCCCTCGCGCAGCGCGCTGCAAATCTTCTTCTGGCAGGCCAACACCCTGTTACAGATACCCGCCCGGGACGCTTACTGGCTAAACCTTCCGGCAGAACACCTTCTCAACGAACGCGCTATCCGGTTGTTGCTAGCGTTACGCCATCAGCAGCGGTTAACGATTGAAATTCAGGATCCCCTCACCATCACACGGCTGAGCGAGGATGAGCAACGTCGCCTTCATGCCACGCTTGTTCGGTTAAAAGAGGCGGGATGGCAAATCTGGCTGGACGATTTAACCCGGGAGTTGGCGGAGGCGTTCGCGCGGCTTGCGCTGCCGCTGGATGGGGTGAAAATTGACCGCTCAGCGCTGCGCGAGCGCGCGCCGCTTGCCCCGTTTGTACAGGAGGTCAGGGCAGGTATCGCGCAATCAATTCTTATAGAAGGCATCGAAAACTCGCGGGATCTGGCGCGCGCCCGCACGTCCGGCGCACAGTCTGGTCAGGGTTTTCTGTGGCCCGAAAGCCGAACCGATGCCCGCGTAACGCTTTGACGGCCAGCGGAGCGCTGGCCTTTTTACCGGGGCTTACCAGCCCGGCACCGCGCCACCGTTAAAAATGGTCTCCGCCGCTTTCGCCACTTCCGGCGACTGATAGGACTGGATAAATTCCTTCACGTTTTCGGCGTCTTTGTTCTCTTCACGCGTGACCACAATATTCACGTAGGGTGAGTTTTTGTCTTCGATAAAGACGCTGTCGTGTACCGGGGAAAGCCCCGTTTGCTGGAGATAGGTGGTACTGATGATGGCCACATCCACTTTCGGATCGTCCAGCACGCGCGGCAGCTGCGCCCCTTCCAGCTCCATAATCTGTAAGTTTTTCGGGTTCGCGGTAATATCCAGCGCCGTTGGCAGCAGGCCAACATCCGGTTTAAGGGTAATCAGCTTCTCTTTTTGCAGCAGCAACAGCGCGCGGCCAAGGTTGGTGGGATCGTTTGGAATCGCAATGGTTGCGCCGTCCTTCAGCTCAGAGACCGATTTAATCTTTCGGGAGTAACCCGCCATCGGGAAGACGAAGGTATTGGCCACGGCGACCAGCTTGTAATTGTGCGCCTTGTTATCTTCTGCGAGGAACGGGCGATGCTGGAAGACGTTGGCGTCCAGTTCGCCCTGGTTGGTGGCATCGTTGGGCAGCAGCGAGCCGCTAAAGCCCACCAGCTCAACATCCAGACCGTATTTCTCCTTTGTCACCTTTTTGGCGACTTCCGCCACGTCCTGCTCAGCGCCATTGATCACGCCGACTTTAATGTGTCTGGCATCATTGCCGCCCTGATCACAGCCCGCGAGCAGCAGGCCAGTCAGGAGAAGCGCACCCAATCGAAGTTTCACGAGACAGTTCCTTTTGATAGACGTTATGAAGACTATATCGACAACGAGACGGCAGGCTAAAAAACGAAAAGGAATCAGTAAGACGGTT
Organism: Enterobacter cloacae complex sp. S1; assembly: GCF_014930525.1. Taxonomy (NCBI): domain Bacteria; kingdom Pseudomonadati; phylum Pseudomonadota; class Gammaproteobacteria; order Enterobacterales; family Enterobacteriaceae; genus Enterobacter; species Enterobacter cloacae complex sp. S1. The sequence continues at coordinate 102,166 of NZ_JADBRE010000005.1, read as the reverse complement.
AAGTTATATGCGGCCTGTTGCCGGGTGGCGCTGCGCTTACCCGGCCTACGTAACGGGCGAAGTGTAGGCCCGATAAGCGTAGCGCCACCCGGCGATGGGCATCAGGCTACGGTAGTCCAGGCGCAAGCAGAACCGCTTCCCTCACGCCTGCCGACGCAGCGGCGCTTCGCGCAAAAACCACGACAGCACAAACGCCAGCACCATAATCCCCGCCGCCAGCATGAATACCGCATGGATCGCCGAGCCGAACGCATCCAGATAGTCCAGACGCAGGGCATCAGGCAGATGGTGTATGGCAACGGGATTAAGTTCGCGCGGCAGTTCCGCCCCTTCCGGCAGCCTGTCGATCAGGCCTGATTGCAGAATATGGGTGAACACCGCGCCAAACAGCGCAACGCCAATCGCCCCGCCAATGGAACGGAACAGCGTCACCCCAGACGTCGCGACGCCGTATTGATCGGCTGACACGCTGTTCTGCACCGCCAGCACCAGCACCTGCATCACCAGTCCCAGCCCCATGCCCAGCACGCCGGTAAACAGGTACAGCTGCCAGGTTGGGGAGGTGATTGAAATGCGCGTCAGTAATACCATCCCCACCACGCCGAGCAGCGTGCCGAGGATCGGGAACAGACGATATTTCCCGGTACGGCTGATGATGCGCCCGCTGATAATGGAGGTGAGCAACAGCCCCCCCATCAGGGGGATCAGCTGCAAACCGGCCTGCGTCGGCGTGGCGTCTTTTACCACCTGTAAATAGAGCGGCAGGAAAGTGACGGAGCCAAACAGCGACATGCCGATAATAAAACCGATCAGGCTACAGAGCAGGAAGCTGCGGTCGCGGAAGAGCGACAGCGGGATAATCGGCTCCCACGCCAGCCGCTCTTCGTAGATAAACCCGGCGATCCCCGTCAGGCCGAAGGCCAGAATGCACCACAGCTGCGGGTCGCTCCATTGGCGGATCGTCCCGCCCTCGGTGGTAAACAGAATGATGCACAGCAACGCCATGCTGAGGTAAATCGCCCCCAGGTAGTCAATCTCATGCTTGCTGCGCCGCGCGCTGCCGTGGAAAACCGCGCCAATCACCAGCAGGGCAAACAGCCCCAGCGGCAGGTTGATGTAGAAAATCCAGCGCCAGGATGCGTGCTGAACGATAAACCCGCCGATCAGCGGCCCTATCACCGTCGCCAGGCCAAACACGCCGCCAAACAACCCCTGATAGCGACCCCGATCGGCAGGCGGGATCACGTCCGCCACGGCAGCCATGCTGATCACCATCAGACCGCCGCCCCCCAGCCCTTGCAGGGCGCGCATCAGCACCAGCTGGGTCATGTTCTGCGCCAGACCGCACAGCGCGGACCCTACAAGAAACAGCACAATCGCGATTTGCAGAACGATTTTTCGGCCAAACAGATCGCCGAATTTGCCGTACAGCGGCACCACGATGGTCGAACTGAGGATATAGGCCGTTACCACCCACGAGAGCTTATCCAGCCCGCCCAGCTCACCGACGATGGTCGGCAGCGCGGTGGAAACAATGGTCTGATCCAGCGCCGAGAGCAGCATCACCAGCAGGAGTGCGCTGAACAGCAGCTTAATCGACGGCGCCTTTTTCGCAGGTTGAGTCATTACGTCGGACTCCATAAGACATCACTTGAAATTAATTAATCGTATAATTAATATTTGTGGAAGTGATGAATAAGATCAAGAGATACGGTGACCATGCCAGCACAAAAGGACAATTCTGAACCCCGCCGCCCCGGTCGGCCACGCGGCGGCAAGCGCGTTACCGCGAGCCGTGAACAGCTGCTGGACATCGCCCTGAACCTCTTTTCCCGCCAGGGGATCGCCAATACGTCGTTGAACGCTATTGCCCGCGAAGCAGGCGTGACGCCCGCCATGCTGCACTACTACTTCAACTCCAGAGAACAGTTACTGGATGCGATGATTGAGGAGCGCTTCCTGCCGTTACGCGAGCGGATCGGGGCGATTTTCGCCGACAACCGGGATTCGCCGGTGGATGCCCTGACGGAAATGGTCAGGGTGCTGGCCGAACTGGCGGAAAAGTATCGCTGGTTTGCCCCGCTGTGGATGCAGGAGGTGATTGGCGAGATGCCGGTACTGCGCACCCATTTGCAGGCACGCTTTGGCGATGAGAAATATCACACCACGCTGGCAACCATCAAAGGCTGGCAGCAGGAAGGAAAGCTGAATCCGGCGCTGGCCCCCGAACTGCTGTTCACTACGCTGCTGAGCCTGGTGCTGGTGCCGTTCTCCCGCATGCGCAATGACGAGAGGCTTAGCGCCCTCTCGCCGGAGATCGTGGTGCGCCACGTGTTAGCCGTGATAGGCACCGGGATAGGCGGTTAAAGATTTTTGGACAGATAATGTCTCTGCATTCCCTGATAAGGGTAATCCTGCAAGGACATCTGCACCTGATAACCCTGCTTTTCATAGAACGGGCGCGCCTGGAAGCTGACCGTATCCACCAGCGCGTGACGACAGCCTTTGCGACGGGCCTCCTCTTCAGCCGTTTTGATAAGCTGGCTTCCCACGCCCGTTCCCCGCACGCTGTCGCTGACCCACAGATAGTCGATGTTCAGCCAGTCGCCTTTCCGTACGCCGATTAACCCGCCCAGCATGACGCCATTGTCGTCTCGCATATATACGCCAATATCGCCGCCAAATGTCGACAGATCTAAAAACTGCGCGTTATAGGCTCTTAGCCCCGTTAATAATTCTTCTTTTTCTTCGGCTGTGACATTATCTGTAATGCTCAGATGCATAATTCTCTCCTTATTTTCAGCGCAATCTGAATATCTCACAGCTTAACCTTCATAAAAACTCCTTATTTTCTCCATTGTTTATACCTGGAAATATTCATTCAATATGTAAATAAAAAAAGCCTTTCCAATAGTCTCCGAAAACGTATAATGAGAACGATCATTCTCACTTTTTACGGTAGCCGACAATGAGTACAAAGCTGGAAGAACGACAAAAACTGCGGCAGGACGAAATCATTACCGCCGCGCGCCGCTGCTTTCGCGCCAGCGGGTTTCACGCTGCCAGCATGTCGCAGATCGCCAGCGAAGCCAGGCTCAGCGTCGGACAAATCTATCGCTATTTCAGTAACAAAGACGCGATTATTGAAGAGATGATCCGGCGCATTATCGACTCACGTATTGAAGAGATGCAAGGCAAAACCCTGGTTGAAGGGATGCCGCAGGCGCTTGCCTGGCGCCAGACGCTTAACGAAGACGATGACGCGCTGATGCTCGAAATGTCCGCAGAGGCCACGCGCAATCCGCTGGTGGCAAACATGCTGATCGAAGCCGAAGCCCGCATGTTCGCCAATGCCTGTGAGCACCTGAAAAAGCAGTTCCCTCACCTGAGCGATGAGCATATTCGCTGCTGCGTGGAGATTACCGCCGTGATGATCGAAGGCACGATTTACCGTCGACTCACGCCTTTAAAAGTACCATCAGAACAATTAGAGCCTATATACCAGAATATTTTAAATATGATTTTCTCTGCGAAGTAATCGCATGTGAATAATTAGCGGAAATAAGTAATTCCCTTTTTCATTTCTGGCTCAGCCAGAGATGCGGGATCGCTGTGCTTTTAATTAGCCCTCCTCCCTGTTAAGCGATTAACAGGGCAGGCTTCGTTCACCCTGGAAAAAGATTATGAAAACCATAACAACCTCCATCGCGGCATTACTCCTCCTGACAGGGTGCGATAATGCGCAAACATCTGCTCCTCAACGTCCTCTTCCGGAAGTGGGGATTGTCACACTCATGAGCCAGCCGGTGTCCGTCGTCAGCGAGCTGACCGGCCGCACCGCCGCCGCAATGAGCGCCGAAGTGCGCCCCCAGGTAGGTGGCATTATCCAGAAGCGCCTGTTCACCGAAGGCGATACGGTCAAGGCCGGGCAGGCGCTGTATCAGATCGATCCTTCCAGCTACCGCGCCGCGTATGATGAAGCCGCCGCCGCACTGAAACAGGCGCAGGCGCTGGTGCAGGCCGACTGCCAGAAAGCCCGGCGTTATGCGCAACTGGTGAAGGACGACGGCGTATCACGTCAGGATGCGGAAGACGCGAAGTCCACCTGCGCGCAGGACAAGGCCAGCGTCGAGTCAAAGAAAGCCGCGCTGGAAAGCGCCCGCATTAACCTCAACTGGACCACCGTCACCGCGCCGATTGCCGGACGTATCGGCATCTCCTCTGTGACCCCCGGCGCGCTGGTGACCGCCCAGCAGGATACCGCGCTGGCCACCATTCGCGGGCTGGACAGTATGTACGTCGATTTAACCCGTTCCAGCGCCGATCTGCTGCGTTTACGCAAGCAAACCCTCGCCAGCAACAGCGATACGCTGAACGTGTCGTTGATTCTCGAAGACGGCAGCAGCTACAGCGAAAAAGGCCGCCTGGCGCTGACCGAAGTGGCGGTGGAAGAGTCTACCGGCTCAGTCACCCTGCGCGCCGTCTTCCCGAACCCGCAGCATCAGCTTCTGCCGGGCATGTTCGTCCGCGCCAGAGTGGATGAAGGCATCATGAATGACGCGATCCTCGCCCCGCAGCAGGGCATCACCCGCGACGCCAAAGGCACCGCCACCGCGCTGGTGGTGAACGCCAGCAACAAGGTCGAACAGCGTCAGCTCGAAACGGGCGACACCTACGGCGACAAATGGCTGGTGCTGAGCGGTTTGAAGGCGGGCGATAAGCTGATTGTGGAAGGCACCGATAAAGTCACCGCCGGGCAGGAAGTGAAAGCTGAAGAGATGAAAACCAACGGAGGAAACGCCTGATGTTTTCCCGTTTCTTCGTGCGTCGCCCGGTCTTTGCCTGGGTTATCGCCATTCTCATCATGCTCGCCGGAATGCTGGCGATCCGCACGCTGCCCGTTGCGCAGTACCCGGACGTGGCTCCGCCGTCGATCAAAATCTCCGCCACCTATACCGGTGCCTCCGCACAGACGCTGGAAAACAGCGTGACGCAGGTGATCGAGCAGCAGCTCACCGGGCTGGATAACCTGCTCTACTTCACCTCCACCAGCAGCTCGGACGGGTCGGTGAGTATTAACGTCACGTTTGAACAGGGAACCGATCCGGACACCGCTCAGGTACAGGTGCAGAACAAAGTCCAGCAGGCGGAATCGCGCCTGCCGACCGAGGTGCAGCAGTCCGGGATCACCGTCGAAAAATCCCAGAGCAACTTCCTGCTGATCATGGGCGTATATGACAAAACCGACACCGCCAGCAGCTCGGATATCGCCGACTGGCTGGTGAGTAATATGCAGGATCCGCTGGCGCGCGTGGATGGCGTCGGTAGCCTACAGGTGTTCGGTGCAGAATACGCGATGCGCATCTGGCTCGACCCGGCGAAGCTGGCGTCGTACTCGCTGATGCCCTCCGACGTGCAGAGCGCGATTGAAGCGCAGAACGTGCAGGTTTCCGCCGGTAAAATCGGCGCACTGCCCTCGTCGAACGCCCAACAGCTGACCGCCACCGTCCGCGCTCAGTCGCGTCTGCAAACGGTCGATGAGTTCAAAAAGATCATCGTCAAGAGCCAGTCCAACGGTGCGGTGGTGCGCATCAGCGACGTCGCGCGCGTGGAGATGGGCAGCGAAGATTACACCGCCACCGCGAAGCTGAACGGCCATCCGGCGGCGGGTATGGCGGTGATGCTCTCACCGGGCGCCAACGCGCTTAACACCGCCACGGCGGTAAAAGATAAGATCGCCGAGTTCAAAAAGTCGATGCCGGAAGGCTACGATGTGGCCTACCCGAAAGACAGCACCGAGTTCATCAAGATCTCCGTTGAGGACGTGATTCAGACGCTGTTCGAAGCCATTATCCTCGTGGTGGTGGTGATGTACCTGTTCCTGCAAAACATCCGTGCGACGCTGATCCCGGCGCTGGCGGTGCCGGTGGTGCTGCTGGGCACCTTCGGCGTGCTGGCGCTGTTCGGTTACTCCATCAACACCCTGACGCTGTTTGCGATGGTGCTGGCGATAGGGCTTTTGGTGGATGACGCCATCGTGGTGGTGGAAAACGTCGAGCGTATTATGCGCGACGAAGGGCTGCCCGCCCGGGAAGCGACCGAAAAATCGATGGGCGAAATTTCCGGCGCGCTGATCGCCATTGCGCTGGTGCTCTCTGCGGTATTCCTGCCGATGGCCTTTTTCGGCGGCTCCACCGGGGTGATTTACCGTCAGTTCTCGGTCACCATTATTTCGGCGATGTTCCTCTCCGTGGTGGTGGCGCTGACCCTGACGCCCGCGCTGTGCGGCTCGATCCTGAATCACACCGCTCCGCACAAAAAGGGCTTCTTCGGCGCGTTTAACCGCTTCTACAGTAAGACCGAGCACGGCTATCAGAACAAGGTGCTGCGCGCCCTGCGCCGTTCCGGTGGCATGCTGGTGATCTACGCCCTGCTCTGCGGCGCGATGGGGTTCGCCATGCTAAAACTGCCGGGCAGCTTCCTGCCAACCGAAGACCAGGGTGAAATCATGGTGCAGTACACCCTGCCCGCCGGCGCAACCGCGGTGCGTACCGCCGAGGTAAGCCGCCAGGTACGCGAGTGGTTCCTCACCAAAGAGAAAGCCAATACCGACGTGATCTTCACCATTGAAGGCTTCAGCTTCAGCGGCAGTGGCCAGAACGCCGGGATGGCGTTCGTCTCCCTGAAAAACTGGTCAGAGCGCAAAGGCGATGAGAATACCGCCCAGGCCATTGCCCTGCGCGCCACGCAGGAGCTGAGCACCATTCGGGATGCCACAATTTTCGCCATGACGCCCCCGGCGGTGGATGGTTTAGGCCAGAGCAACGGCTTTACCTTTGAGCTGATGGCCAGCGGCGGCACCGACCGCGACGCGCTGCTGAAACTGCGTAACCAGCTGATTGGCGAAGCCAACCAGGACAACTCGCTGCACGCCGTGCGCGCCAACGATCTGCCGCAGATGCCGCAGCTTCAGGTGGATATTGATAACAACAAAGCCGTGTCGCTGGGGCTCTCCCTGAGCGATGTTACCGACACCCTCTCCAGCGCCTGGGGCGGCACCTACGTGAACGACTTCATTGACCGTGGCCGCGTGAAAAAGGTCTACATCCAGGGCGACAGCGACTATCGCGCGGTGCCATCGGATCTTAACAAATGGTATGTGCGCGGCAGCGACAGCACCATGACCCCGTTCTCCGCCTTCGCCACCACCCGCTGGGAGTATGGCCCGGAAAGCCTGGTGCGCTACAACGGCTCGGCGGCGTATGAGATTCAGGGCGAAAACGCCAGCGGCGCCAGCTCCGGTACGGCGATGAGCAAAATGGAGCAGCTGGCGAATAACCTGCCGTCCGGCAGCACCTGGGCATGGAGCGGTTTGTCGTTGCAGGAAAAACTGGCGAGCGGTCAGGCAATGAGCCTCTATGCCCTCTCGATCCTGGTGGTGTTCCTGTGCCTGGCGGCGCTGTATGAGAGCTGGTCGGTGCCGATTTCGGTCATCATGGTGATCCCGCTAGGGGTGCTTGGCGCAGCGGTTGCCGCCTCCCTGCGCGGCCTGAACAACGACGTCTATTTCCAGGTGGCGCTGCTGACCACCATCGGTCTGTCGTCGAAGAACGCCATTCTGATTGTCGAGTTTGCCGAAGCCAAAGTGGCCGAAGGCTACTCCCTGACGCGCGCCGCCCTGCGGGCCGCCCAGACGCGTCTGCGTCCGATCATCATGACCTCGCTGGCGTTTATCGCAGGCGTGACGCCGCTGGCGATTGCCACCGGCGCCGGGGCCAACAGCCGCGTGGCGATCGGTACCGGTATTATCGGCGGGACGCTGGCCGCGACGCTGCTGGCCATCTTCTTTGTTCCTTTATTCTTTGTACTGGTGAAACGTCTGTTCTCCGGTAAGCACGCAAACCGGAGGTCATAATGTTTCGTGTAACCGTATTAACGTTAGCGCTGCTGAGCGCGGGCTGTGTGTCATTAGATCCCACGTATCAGCGCCCGGACGCCCCCGTCCCGGCGACGTTGCCGGGCGCCCATGGCGAAGCCAACGCCGTGGTGAGCCAGTGGCAGCAGGTGATGAATGATGCGCGGTTGAAAAGCGTGGTGACGATGGCGCTCAACAGCAACCGCGACGTGCAAAAAGCGATTGCGGATATCGACGCCGCCCGTGCCCAGTATGGCGAAACGCGCTCATCCCTGTTCCCGACGGTGGACGCGGAACTGAGCCACACCCGCAGCCGCACGCTGGCGAGCGGCGTCGCGACAAGTGACGAAGCCAACGGCGCGGTCTCCAGCTTCGAACTGGATCTGTTTGGCCGCAACCAGAGCCTGTCGCGTGCCGCGCGTGAAACCTGGCTTGCCAGCGAATTCACCGCGCAGAACACGCGCCTGACGATGGTCAGCGAGCTGACCACGGCCTGGGTGACGCTGGCGGCGGATAACAGCAATCTGGCGCTGGCGAAGTCCACCCTGGAGAGCGCCGCAAACTCGCTCAAGATTGTGAAGCGCCAGCAGGAAGTGGGTGTGGCAGCGGCAACGGACGTCAGTGAAGCGATGGCGGTTTACCAGCAGGCGCGCGCCAGCGTGGCGAGCTACCAGACGCTGGTGATGCAGGACAAAAACGCTCTCAACCTGCTGGCGGGCGATACGGTGCCCGAGAACCTGCTGCCCGGCACGCTGGAGAGCCTGAGCGACAACGCCATCACGCTGATCCCGGCGGGCGTCAGCTCCAGCGCGCTGCTGCGTCGTCCGGACATTCAGGAGGCGGAACATAACCTGCTGAGCGCCAACGCCAACATCGGCGCGGCGCGCGCCAACTTATTCCCGACCATCTCGCTCACCGCCAGCGCGGGCGTCGGCAGCGATTCGCTGTCGTCCCTGTTCAGCCACGGGATGAAGGTCTGGTCGTTTGCACCTTCCATCACCCTGCCGCTGTTCAGCGGCGGCAACAATATGGCGCAGCTGCGCTATGCGGAAGCCGAGAAAAAAGGGTTAATTGCGACCTATGAGAAAACCATCCAGAGCGCGTTCAAGGACGTGGCCGACGCGCTGGCCCGGCGCGAAACGTTGAGTGAACAGCTTGATGCCCAGCGTGAATACGTGGCGGCGGAGCAAAAAACGCTGGATGTGGCGACGCGCAGTTACAAGGCTGGCGCGGGCGATTATCTGACGGTGCTCACCGCGCAGCGGTCGCTGTGGTCGGCGCAGGAATCACTGATTGCCTTGCAGCAAACCGACCTGGAAAACCGCATCACGCTGTGGCAGTCGCTGGGCGGCGGGATTCAGTAACATCACTGCCGGGCGGCGCAACGTTGCCCGGCCATCAGAGTAAATACCTATGGCAAAACTATCTTTTTCTTTCGCGGCCATCCTTGGCCTGCTGACGGCTATCGGGCCGCTGTGTTCCGATTTTTATCTTCCGGCGCTGCCGGAGATCGCCACCCAGCTCAACACCTCCACAACGCTGACGCAGCTTTCTCTTACCTCGGCGCTGATTGGCCTGGGGCTGGGACAACTCTTTTTCGGCCCGCTAAGCGATCGCATCGGACGTAAAACGCCGCTGCTGTTCTCACTTTTGCTGTTTGTACTGGCTTCAGTGCTTTGTGCCAGCACGCAGAATATTTACGCCCTGATCGGCTGGCGATTTGTGCAGGGCATTGCCGGGGCGGGCGGCTCCGTACTTGCCCGCTCCATCGCCCGTGATAACTATCATGGCACGATGCTAACGCAGTTTTTTGCCCTACTGATGACGGTCAACGGCATCGCGCCCGTGGTGTCCCCGGTACTCGGTGGCTATATCGCGTCGCATTTCGACTGGCGGATGCTGTTCTGGGTAATGGCAGGAGCGGGTCTGGCGCTGCTGATCGCCAGCCAGCTTTTTATCCGCGAGTCCCTCACAGAGAAACAGGGCGGGGGATCGCTGACGCAAACCGCCAGGACGGTACTTAAAAATCGTCGCTTTATGCGCTACTGCCTGATCCAGGCCTTCATGCTGGCGGGGCTGTTCGCCTATATCGGGGCATCCTCCTTTGTGATGCAAAACGAGTATGGCCTGAGCGCCATGCAGTTCAGCCTGCTGTTCGGTGTGAACGGTATCGGCCTGATCGTCTCAGCGCTGATTTTCTCCCGTCTGGCACGCCGACACCCGGCGGAAGGGTTAATGCAAATAGGTCTGGTGTTGGCCGTAACCTGCGCGGGGCTGACGTTGCTCTTTGCGTGGATGCAGCTTTCCGTTCCGGCACTGATTGCACTCTTTTTCACCGTCGCATTTAACAGCGGGATCAGCACCATTGCGGGTTCAGAAGCGATGAGCGCAGTCGACGCGAAGGAGTCCGGCACAGCGTCAGCCATTCTGGGCATGCTGATGTTTTTATTCGGCGGGATCGCAGCGCCTCTCGCCGGTATCGGCGGAGAAACGATGCTGAAAATGAGTCTCGCGGTGTTAGTAAGCTATGGCATTGCACTGGCGATCGGATCTCGCACGCAGAATGCGTAAATTCATACTTTTGGCTTGAATCGCGTTGATGAATGTAACGATATATTTCAGGGGAAGCATGTGACTTTCAAAGGAGGTTTCGATGAAATCTGCACACCTGGTTTGCCTGCTCGTTTGCCTGATTTTCGCTGCGTTTGTTCACGCGCAGGAGAAGAGCGCTCCGGAGAAAGAGGCCCAGATAAAACAGCAGGTCCTGAAAGATGTGAAGAAAACCTGTACCCCGCAGAAAAAGCAGAGCGATAAGGCCTGGCAGGCGATGATTTTGTCGTCTGAGGCCAATCAGCTGCTGATCAAAAACGCCATCACCGCCGTGAAGCGTGACAACCTGGACGCCTACTGGGATGCAGTAAGTCAGGTGGATTGTATGGAAGATTACTGAGGGTTGAGGGCACCAGACCGCACCCTACAAGGTTTTGTAGGCCGGGTAAGCGTAGCGCTACCCGGCAAGATCCCATGTTATGCTACAAAAAAACCAACATAACAGGGGAGAACATGGGTTCCACACGCAAAGGGATGCTCAACGTCCTGATCGCCGCCGTTTTATGGGGCAGTTCCGGGGTTTGCGCGCAGTACATCATGGAGAAAAGCCACATCTCTTCGCCTTACCTGACCATGGTTCGTCTGCTTTTTACCGGCGTGATCCTGCTGACGCTCTCCTTCGTTCACGGCGACAAGATTTTCTCGGTCATCAAAAACCGCAAAGACGCCCTCAGCCTGCTGTTTTTCTCGCTGGCTGGCGCGCTTACCGTGCAGCTCACCTTCCTGCTGACAATTGAAAAATCCAACGCCGCGACGGCCACCGTGCTCCAGTTTCTGTCGCCGACCATTATCGTGGCATGGTTCGCGCTGGCGCGGAAAACGCGTCCCGGCATATTTGTCTTATCCGCGATTTTCACGTCGCTTGTGGGTACCTTCCTGCTGGTAACCCACGGCGACCCGACGTCGCTCTCCATCTCGCCGGCCGCGCTGTTCTTCGGTATCGCCTCGGCGTTTGCCGCGGCGTTTTATACGACGTACCCGTCGACGCTTATCGCCCGCTACGGCACGCTGCCGATTGTCGGCTGGAGTATGTTGATTGCGGGACTAATGCTGACGCCGTTCTACGCCGGACGCGGCACCACCTTCGTGATCGACGGCGGCCTGCTGCTGGCGTTTTTCTACCTGGTGGTGATTGGCACCGCGCTGACGTTCAGCCTGTATCTGAAAGGCGCACAGATGATCGGCGGGCCGAAGGCGAGCATTCTGAGCTGCGCCGAGCCGCTGAGCAGCGCGCTGCTGTCGGTGGTGTTGCTGGGGGTGGCATTCACCCTGCCGGACTGGCTGGGGACGCTGCTGATTGTGTCGTCGGTGGTGCTGATTTCGATGGATTCGAGAAGACGGGTTCAGACATCGGCGTAGCCTGATGCCCTCACCCCAACCCTCTCCCACGGGAGAGGGAGAAAAGCACTACTTCGCCTTAACCTTCCCCGCCACCAGCAGCGCGGTCAGCAGCATCAGCGTGCCGGAAATTACCAGCGGCGAGGTCAGCCCCAGGTGGTCGAGCGCTACGCCGCCCACCGCCGCGCCGCAGGTATTCGCCAGCTGGATCACCGCCACCTGAATCGACCCGGCTTTTTCCGCCTGATCGGCAAGCGAGCGGGTGATCCACGTCGACCAGCCCACCGGCACCAGCGCAAAGGCAAAGCCCCAGATAATCGCGATCGCCGAAGCCACCCACTTATCGCTGCCCCACAACACCAGCACCGCGGCGCTGATCGCCAGCACCAGCGGGGCACCCGCCAGCGCCACCTTCAGGGAGCGCTTCAGGAACTGGGACGACAGCGAGGTGCCGACAAAACTGGCGATCCCGAAGCTCAGGAGCACCAGCGTCAGGCCGTCCACGTCAAAGCCCGCCATGGTCATATACACCGGGCGGATATAGGTGAAGAAAGCAAACTGCCCGGCAAAGGCCATGAAGATGGCGGTCATCCCCGCCAGCACGCCCGGGCGCTTCAGCAGCGCGAACATGTTCTGTTTGTGGTGCGCCGCTTCCCCCGGAAGGGACGGCAGCGCCTTCCACACCCAGATAATGCACAGCACGCCCATCACCGCCGCCGCGTTAAAGACGTTGCGCCAGCCGATAATTCCACCGAGGAAACTGCCCAGCGGCGCGGCGATCACCAGCGCGATCGAGACCGCACCGAAGATAACGGACAAGGCTTTTGGCACCGTACGCGCAGGCACCAGGCGCATGGTCAGCGAGGCGGACATCGCCCAGAAGCCGCCTAATCCCAGCCCCAGGCAGGCACGGCCGAGCAGCAGCAGGGTGAAGCTTTCAGCGAAAGAGACCAGCAGGCAGGAGAGCGTCAGCAGCACGCTGAACAGAATAACCACCTTGCGACGGTCAATGGTGCCGATCGCCTGCGTGATAAACAGGCTGGCGAACATCGCCACAAACGCGGTGACGGTCACCGACTGCCCCGCCACGCCCTCGGAAATGCCCAGATCCTGCGCCATCGGCGTCAGCAGGCTGACCGGCAGGAACTCGACGGTGATCAGGCAGGCGACGCAAAATGCCACGGAGAAAACCGCCGACCAGTTGGGGCGTGAAACCTCTTTGGCCTGCGGTGTAGTCGTGGGCTGGGTATGTTCTGTCATGGCATCACCTGAAGATAAAAACGTGCGGAAAAGTCGCGCAGTTTATCATCAAAAGTGTGACGAATTTAACGTTTCGACAACTTTTGTCGTTTTTTAATGCCGGGCGGCGCTGCGCTTGCGCCGGCCTACGGGCTTGTAGGCCCGGTAAGCAAAGCGCCACCGGGCAAAATTACCCGCGAGCCTTAAGAGCGGCATTCGCTAATCCCACGATCCACTCCTGATGCCCGTTAATCATTGGGTTCGGCACCGTGCGCGCTAATTCCTGTGCCGGCACGCCTTTCTGCGACTCCTGAGTCAGAATGCGCACGCGGTTTCCCGGCAGGTCTTCAAACAGCCAGGCGTGGATCACGTCCAGACGCGAATTTGCATCCCCTTCTACCCAACCGTGCCACGCGATACGCGCGGCTTCGCCCTCCACGGGCGGAACATACTCCGTCACCTGCGCCTCAACCGGAAAGCCAAAGGTGGTGAAGCGGAAGCGGGCGTTGGCGCTCAGCGCCGGGCCGCTGCCGTCGTGAAAACGGATATCTTCGGCGTTGCTGTAGTAGTTCGGCCACAGGGTGGTGTCGTTGAGCTGCGCCCAAATCTCTTTTGCGCTCAGCCCGGCGACGATGATTTCGTTGGAGGCAAAGTTATCGGTGGTGCCGGGCAGGTAGTCGTTCGGCCAGATAATGGCGGATTGTTTCATGGTTCACCTCATCGGTTAGTTGATAAGGTGATGGTGCGCCTGCGGGTGATATAAATCTAATGACGATGCTTTATACTCTTCATCACGTTTTGTGATATCAGTGCAGGTAAAACACGCCCTCTTCCGGCAGGAAAAGCTGGTTGTAGCGCAGCTGGAAGGCGTTGAACTCCTGCGGGTCTGGCTCTATCTCGCGCATAAAGCCGAGCGCGAGGCGGATTTGCGCGTCGGTGATCGGCGCGGCCAGACGGGCTTTACGCAGCATGCGGTGCCAGGTATGCAGATTCTCTTCGCTGGCGTCGACGATGCAGACCTGCCAGATCAGCAGCACCTGGGCGGCATTTTGCAGATGCGCCTCGTCGGGGCGTTCAAGATAGCGGATAAACTCATTGCCCGGCGTTTTACCGAACTGGTCAATCATCGACTCGACCGGCATCGGGGTGATCCCCAGCCGCTCGCTTAAACGTTTGATGGCGCGGCGGGAGTCTGAGGTCAGGACACGAAATCCAATCACAAACACCACGGCAAGCGTTGCCAGCATTATCCAGACCATGCGTTCTCCTTAGACTAGCCGCCCATCATAGCGGGAAACGCAGCGCGTCAACAGCGGGCAGCGCCATAATAGTAAACGGAAAAGAGGTGGAAAAACGTCATGAAAGCGGATCTGCGCACGCTGGATCTTAACCTGCTGAAAACGCTGGATGCCCTGCTGGACGAACGCAGCGTCACCCGCGCGGCGGCGCGTCTTGCCCTGACCCAGCCAGCGGTAAGCGGCATGCTTAACCGCCTGCGGGATTACTTTGAAGACCCGCTGTTTATCCGCGCGCCGCACGGCATCGTGCCTACCACCCGGGCGGAAGCAATGGCGGCTCCCGTCAAACGCATTCTGGCAGATATCGACGAGCTGCTTCAGCCGATCGCCTTTGATCCGCTCACCGCAACGTTCACCTTCACGCTTGCCGCGACCGACTACGCCCTGCGCGCGGTCGTCGTGCCGTTTATCGCTGCGCTTAAGGTACAGGCGCCGGGTATTCGCGTGCGCGTGGTGCCTGTGGAATCTGACCGTCTGGTCAGCCAGCTCGAACAAGGCTCTGTCGACGTGGCGCTGATCACCCCGCACACCACGCCAGATGAGCTTCACAGCCGGGCGCTTTATGATGAACGGTACGTTTGCATGATGCGTGCCGACCATCCGGATGCCGGACAGCCCATGACGTTAGACCGGTTTTGCGCCCTGGAGCATGTGCTGGTCTCTTACGAGGGCGACGGTTTTCGCGGCGTAACGGATGGCGCGCTGGAGAAAACTGGCCGAACGCGGCATGTTGGCTTATCAGTGAGTAACTTTTTAGTCCTGCCGGACGTGCTGGCCCTCAGCGATATGATTGCCGTTGTGCCATCACGCATAGCGGAAAAGCAGACGGGGATGTTCGTCTGCGAGACGCCGGTTCCCGTGCCCGGTTTTACCAAAAGCATGGCCTGGCACGGCAGAACGCACCGCAACCTCGCGCAGGCGTGGCTGCGCGGGCTGTTGCTGGAGACCAGTCAGCGCGCCTGAAGCCCTTTCAGCAGCACCTCGTGGAAGCGGGCAGGATCCTGCATCTGCGGCGCGTGGCCCATGTCGTTAAATTCAACCAGCGTCGCGTGCGGAATGCGCTTCGCCGTCTCTTTACCCAGCACCGCGTAATTGCCGAGCGTCTTGCGGATCTC
Organism: Enterobacter cloacae complex sp. S1; assembly: GCF_014930525.1. Classification (NCBI taxonomy): domain Bacteria; kingdom Pseudomonadati; phylum Pseudomonadota; class Gammaproteobacteria; order Enterobacterales; family Enterobacteriaceae; genus Enterobacter; species Enterobacter cloacae complex sp. S1. The sequence goes on along the minus strand of NZ_JADBRE010000005.1, from coordinate 86,651 downwards.
CGGTGGGGCGAGATCCTTCCCGATGGCGGTGTTGTCCTTCGTGCCGATCATCAATAATACCGGCATCTTCAGCTCGCTAAATTCATAGACGACCGGCTGGGTATAAATCATGTCGTAGAGCAGCGCCGAGTTCCACGCCACGCGCGCTTTGCCCGGCCCGTTGTTTAACCCGGCAAGCATGGTGACCCAGCGCTCGTACTCCGGCTTCCACTCCCCGGCGTAGTAGGTGTTTTTCTCGTACTGACGAACACCGTCGGCACTGACCTTCAGCTCACGCTGGTACCACTGGTCGACCGTAATATGCGGCACGCCGCGCGCTTTCCAGTCTTCAAGCCCTATTGGATTCACCATCACCAGCTGCTCCACCTGCTGCGGCCACATCAGCGCGTAGCGGGTCGCCAGCATGCCGCCGGTCGAGTGGCCGATGACCGTCACGCGATCAACGCCGAGCGTTTTCAGCAGCGCGTGGGTGTTATCCGCCAGCTGCTGGAAGGTGTACTGATAATGCTCCGGCTTGGTGGATTTGCAGAAGCCGATCTGGTCGGGTGCGATCACGCGATACCCGCTGGCTGAAAGCGCGCGGATCGTGCTGTCCCAGGTGCCAGCGCAGAAGTTTTTGCCGTGCATCAGCACCACGGTGCGGCCGTTGGGTTTTTCCGGCTTCACGTCCAGGTAAGCCATATCCAGAGGCTGGTTCTGCGAGGTAAAGGTAAAGTGTTTTACCGGCCAGCCGTAGTCAAAACCTTCCAGCTTCTCGCCGTAGGTGGGGGCATCCGCGGCCATTGCGGGGGAGGCCAGCGCCATCAACAGCGCCAGGCAGGACAATCGTCGGGTCAACATGCAAGCTCTCCGTTAGCAAAAAGGGCTAAGGCTGCACGAAAAGCGGCAGCAAAAAAAACTGTAGAGCATACGGGGGAGCGGGTGTGTAAAGCGGGGTAAAGGTAAAAGGCAGGCCGTGAAAAATAAAAAAGCCCGGCATCACACACCGGGCAAAGAAGTTACCTGCACACTCAGGCTACTTTTAATTTCTGCGCACGATTCTCTCGGCGGATTTTACGTTCTTCCAGCACCGCAACCATCGCCATCAGGACGATACAGCCAATCGCTGCCGCATCCAGCGCGGCGAAGGTGCCCGCCCAGCCGGTGAGGCCGAAAATTGGCGTGCCGTCGGCGATCATGCCCAGACCGAGCTTGGCGAAGCTGTCGCCGATCAGGTAGGCGAAGGTGCCCTTAATCCCATCGGCTGCGCCGATCGCTTTTTTCGGCACAAAGCCAACCGCCGCCACGCCGATCAGCAGCTGCGGACCGAACACCAGGAAGCCGAGCGCAAACAGCGACGCCAGGTAAACGTACTGGTTGCTGGCGTGCTGGTAAACGCCGAGCGTGGCGATAATCAGCGCCAGCGCGACGCAGGCCACCAGCGCGCGACGGCCGTTGGCAAGATCGGAGAGCCAGCCCCACAGCAGGGTGCCGACCAGCGCGCCTACTTCGAACAGGGTGAAGCCCTGAATCGCGACCTCTTTCGAGAGCTTCAGCTCCTGGAAGGCATACACGGTGGACCACTGGTCGATACCGATACGCACCACGTACAGGAAGATGTTCGAGAAACATAACAGCCAGATCACTTTGTTTTTCAGCACGTACTCAACAAAGATCTGCCATTTGGACATCTCGTTTTCTTCGGTCTCTTTGTCCTCCTCGCTGATCTCCTCCCCGAACAGCTCTTCTGCTTTGCCGAGGCCGTACGATTCCGGTGAATCACTGCCGTAGCGCAGGCCGATAAAGCCGACAATCAGGGCGATAATCGACGGGAAGATAAACATGCCGATCACGTGGCCGTCGAACAGGTAGTTCGCACCGAACAGCGCCACGCCGGCCGCGCCCGCTCCGCCGAGGTTGTGGGAGATGTTCCACATGCCGAGGTACGAACCCCGCTTGCGGCGCGGGGTCCATTTGGTGATGGTGGAGTAGCTGCACGACCCGCCGGTACTCTGGAAGAATCCGCTCAGGGCGTAGAAGGCGATCATCAGGAACAGGCTGACGGAGCCCGCGCCCATGCTGGCGCTGAAGCCGAGCATACAGATGGCGGAGAGGATCAGCATAAACGGCAGGAACTGCTTGGTGTTTTTGCCGTCCGCGTAGTAGGACACAACCGTTTTCCCCACGCCGTAGGTGATGGAAAAGCCCAGGCCAATCATCCCCAGCTGCGTCATGCTCAGCCCGTAGGTGGAGATCATGTCGTTCTGCGCGATGTTAAAGTTTTTGCGGATCAGGTACATGGTCAGGTAGCCGATGAAGACCACCAGATAGGACTGCATGAACGGTTTGAACCACATCTTGCGCCGCACGTCGAGCGGCAGATCCAGGGTCGGCTTGCGCACCTGATTTAAGAAGGCCAGCATGACTGAGTTACTCCTGAGCTGATTTTTGCAGCATTGTAAAAACCAGCCAGGAGAGATGCCTGAGACAGCGTCCAGGTGAAACCGGGAAAATTTCTTAGTTTTGCGCGTCTCGGCAGCAAAAGGTGAGGCGCGTCACGCTTCGCGCGGTGCCTGCGCGTGCAAAAACGGCAGCAGCAGCAGGGCGGAAATCCCCGCCGCGATGGCGATCACCGCAAAGAAACCGCTCCAGTGCCAGATATCGATTACCCGTGCCAGCGGCCAGCCGGAGAGCGACGCGCCGAGGTAGGCAAACAGCCCGACAAAGCCCGTCGCCGCGCCAGCCGCCTCTTTGTGGGAACACTCCGCCGCCGCCATGCCGATCAGCATCTGCGGGCCAAAGACGAAGAAGCCGATGGTGAAGAAGCACGCCGCCTGCATCACGTAGCTGGCGAACGGCATCAGCCACAGCGAGCCGACGGAGAGCAAAATCCCGGCGGCGAAGATCAGGTTCATCGGGCCGCGGTTGCCGTTGAACAGCTTGTCCGAGCCCCAGCCCGCCACCAGCGCGCCGATAAACCCGCCCAGTTCAAACATGGTCACCGCCGAGTTGGCGGTCACCAGGTCCACGCCGAGCGTTTCGGACATGTACAGGTTGCCCCAGTCGTTGATGGCCGCGCGCACCACGTAGACCAGCACGTAGCAGAGCGACAGCAGCCAGATGTAGGGGTTTTTCAGCACGTATTTGGTGAGGATCTCCTGGCGGGACAGCCCGGCGCCTTCCTGCTGCTGGGCGATCTCCATCTCGTCGTGCCGCCAGTCGCCCACCGCTGGCAGGCCGACGGTTTGCGGCCTGTCGCGCAGGCGCCAGCAGAGGTACAGCCCGGCGACAATCGCGAGGCCACCGGCAATCATCATCCCCGCGCGCCAGCCGTAGTGCAGCGCCGCCGCGCCGACCACCATCGGGATCAGCGCCCCGCCGACGTTATGCGCGGTATTCCAGATTGCCCACCAGCCGCCGCGCTCGTTGCGTGAGTACCAGGCGGTGAGCAGGCGGGCGCAGACCGGCGCGCCCCAGCCCTGGAAAAAGGCGTTCAGCGCCCACAGCAGGGCGAAGGCCCACAGCGAGGTGGAGAAACCAAACAGGATGTTCACCACGCCGGTGGCGATCAGCCCGACGCCCATAAAATAGCGCGCGTTGGAGCGGTCGCTGACGATGCCGGAGAAGAACTTCGACAGGCCGTAGGTGATGTAAAACAGCGTCGCCAGCAGGCCGATATCAGTGCGCGTCATCACGCCGCTGGCGAGGATTTCCGGCGCGGCGGCGTTGAAGCTTTTGCGGGTGAAGTAGAACAGCGCGTAGCCGAGCCAGATGGTAATCAGGATATGGCGACGCCAGTAGCGGTAGCGGGCATCGATTTCCGCTTTGTTGCTTAGCGGGGCGGCGCTGGCGGGGGTTTTAAACATGGTGCGTCCTTAACGGCAAACTGACGCTGACGCGCGTCCCGTGGGTGCAGGAGATCGTCAGCGTGCCGCCCAGCGCCTTTACGCGCTCGCGCATGCCCGCCAGGCCAAACCCCTGCTGGCCGGAGCCCGGCGGCAGGCCGCAGCCGTCGTCTTCAATCACCAGCATCAGGCGCTCGTCCTGCTGCCAGCCCTGGATCGTTACCGCGCTGGCGCTGGCGTGTTTGACGATGTTGTTCAGCCCTTCCTGGCAGACGCGGAAAAGGGTCACGCGCTGGCCTTCGCTCAGGGTAGCTTCATTGATGCGCCAGTCGAGATGGCTGACAATCCCGCGGCTCTCCAGCTCCATCTCACGCATCAGAGAGCGTATTGCCTGCTCGAGCGAGAGATCGTCAAGCTGGCGCGGGCGCAGCCGCCCTAACAGGCGACGAACGGAGTCATAGACACCCAGCGAAAGCTGTTCGATATGCGCCCCGCCCTGCTTCACGCCCGCGTTTTCTGCCGCCAGGCGCTGAACAATGCCCGCCTGGGTGCGGATGGCGGTGATGGTCTGGCCGATGTCATCGTGCAGCTCGCGAGCAACCTCCTGGCGCACGCTCTCTTCCGTCTCCAGCAGACGCTCCGCCAGACGGCGGTTGCGCGCCAGCTCGGCTTGCAGAGACTGGTTCAGCTCGCGCAGGCGCTGTATGCCCGCGCCGAGCAGCAGCCCGGTCAGGCTTTGGGCCAGCAGCGAGAGCAGCAGATCTACCGGGTGATCGTGCCAGGTCTGGCTGGCAATCAGCGCGATGGCGTTCATCAGCGTGGCGATCAATGCGCCCTGCCAGCCGTAATGCCAGGCAAGGGCGATGATCGGCAGCGCCAGACAAAACGGCGTAAAGCGTGATAATTCAGCGGGCAGACCAAGCTGCAACCACAGGCTCACCATAAACAGCAGCAGATACCAGATCAGGTGCCGGGCGCGCCAGTTCACCGGCTGGGAGACCAGCGCCGGGCCGAGCGGCTGCCAGACGGTGCTGGTAAGGTAATGCCAGAAAACCAGGCAGGTCGGGGCCAGCGTCAGGCCGCCGGTGAGGGTCAGCAGCAGGGCGTTGAGCCCCTCCTTTTCACCCACCCACGGCAGGGACTGCAACAGCGCGGCGGCAATTAGCGCCGCACCCTGACGCAGCAGCGTGCGCCAGTCGCGCTGGTGACGGTAGCGGGAAATCAGGGCGACCGGGATAAGCGTGAGCAGGCTTCCGGTCATCAATAAAGGCAGGTGCGCGAGGGCCACTTCCTGCGCCAGCCAGATCAGCATCAGCCACTCTGCGCCCAGCAGCACCGGCCAGTAGCCGCGCGGGCATTGCAGCATTAGCCCCAGCCGCAGGCCAAAGGGGAACAGCAGCACCGCCAGCTCCGGGCGCTCGACAAGATGCAGGCTGATACTCCACAGACAGAACCACGCGGCGGAGAAGATGAAAAAGCTGGCAACAACGGCGATCAGCCGCGAAAACAGGGAGTTCATTGCCAGCTGTCAAACATACGGCGCGCCAGCTCGACATCGTTACTGACGTTGAGTTTTTCCATCAGGTTGGCGCGATGAACGTGAACGGTCTTTGGCGACAGCCCCAGCTCTACGGCAATCTCTTTCACCGACATGCCCTGGGCAAGTTTCTCTGCCACCTGGCGCTCGCGTCTGGTGAGCGGATCCTGCCGTCCCGCCGCCAGCTTGATGGCAATATCCGGCGTCAGGTAGCAGCCGCCGGTGGAGACGGTACGCACGGCGGCAATCAGCTCGTCCGGGCTACAGCGTTTAGAGAGAAACCCGCGCGCCCCCGCGTTGAGCGCCTGCTCGACCAGCGCCGGGCTGTCGTGGACCGAGAGCATAATCGTCGCCATCCCTTTCGGCAGCTGGCTTAAAAGCTCCAGCCCGGAGAGGTCCGGCATTGAGATATCGCAGATACAGACCTGCACCCCGCGTCCCGGCAGGCCCGCCAGCGCCTCGCGTCCTGAGCCAAACTCGGCCACGACCTGAAAATCCGGTTCGAGGTTTAAAAGCTGGGCAAAGCCGGAGCGAACGATAAGGTGGTCGTCGATAAGGGCGATGGTGGTCATGGTTTGATCCTGATGCGTGAACGCGCCGGATGGCGGCGCAAACGCCTTATCCGGCCTACGTGTAACGTCCTTGCAGGCCGGATAAGCGCAGCGCCATCCGGCAAAAGCCTCTTACCTTAAGTGATTTACTCAAAAAACACCGCAATTTTGTTAAACATGGTGGGATCGGACTGGTTGCGTGCCACTTTGGTGACGTCCTCCAGCTTGTCGATCTGCGCCATCATCTGCTCCAGACGCTGGTCGTCGTTCACCAGTAGCCAGATGCGGCTGTGCTCGCTGCCCTGAATCGGCAGGCACAGAATGCCTTCCACGTTAAACGCCCGACGGGCAAAGAGCCCACAGACGTGGGTCATGACGCCTGGGTGGTTGCGGACGGTGAGTTCCAGAATGACGTTATCACATTGTTTCTGCATGGCTTATTCCCCCACCATCTCAGTATTTGCCGCACCCGGCGGCACCATCGGATACACTTTTTGTTCAGGGTCGATACGCACGTGGATCAGCGCCGGGCCAGGGCGAGAAATCGCATCCTGCAACGCCGCGTGGGCATCTTCTTCGGCGTTCAGATCGCAGGTGTGCAGGCCAAAACCAGCGGCAATCTGCATAAAGTTGATCATCCCCGGATAGGTCGCCGCAAACACGCCCTGCTTATAGAACAAGCTCTGCTGCTGGTGCACCAGACCCAGCGCCTCGTTGTTCATCAGAATGATTTTAACGTCTAACTGGTTTTCGGCCGCCGTCGCCATCTCCTGAATATTCATCATCAGGCTGCCGTCACCAGAGAAGCAGATCACCTTGCGCTCCGGGTTGGCGAGCGCCGCGCCAACCGCTGCTGGCAGGCCGAAGCCCATGGTGCCAAGGCCGCCGGAGGTCAGCCACTGGCGCGGACGGTTCAGCGGATACGCCTGAGCGGTCCACATCTGATGCTGGCCGACGTCGGTGGTGATAATCGCGCTGTCATCCACGCAGGCGGCGACGGCGTTGATAAGACCATAGTGGCTCAGCGGGTCGCCCTCGGTTGGGATAGCGCCCGGGAACTCCCGTTGCAGATCGGCCACCAGCTGGCGCCAGTCGGCGCGGTCGGTTGCCTCCGTCTGCGGGATCAGCTGCGCCAGCACCTCGGCCACGTCGCCCTGGATCGCCACGTGCGGCTGCTTGATTTTACCCAACTCGGCGCGGTCGATATCCACGTGAATGATTTTGGCGTTCGGGCAGAACTGCTCGGTTTTGCCAATCGCCCGGTCATCAAAACGCGCCCCCATAACTATCAGCAAATCCGCCTCTTGCAGGATGTAGTTGGTGCTGCGCGCGCCGTGCATGCCCAGCATGCCGAGAGAGAGCGGGTGCGCTTTTGGCAGCATACCCAGCGCCATCAGGGTCATGGTGGTGGGCAAATTAGCTTTTTCAGCGAACTGGCGGATTTCATCCGCGGCGTTGATCGTCCCGCCGCCCAGATAGAGCACCGGGCGTTTGGCGGCGTTGATCATCGCCGCCGCATCGCGCACGCTCTCAGCGCTGAATTCTGGCGCGGGGGCACGGTCACCCGGCTCCGGCAGAACGTCGATCTCAATTTCTGCGGTCTGGACATCCTTAGGAATGTCTATCCACACCGGGCCCGGGCGGCCAGACTGCGCAATGCGGAACGCATCGCTGATAACCTGAGGCAGCTCGCTGATATCGCGAACTAAATAGTTATGTTTGGTGATGGGGATAGAGATGCCGTAGGTGTCGACTTCCTGGAACGCATCGGTGCCGATCATCGAGGACGGCACCTGGCCGGTAATGCAGATCAGCGGAATGGAGTCGAGACGCGCATCGGCGATGGCGGTCACCAGGTTAGTGGCGCCCGGCCCGCTACAGGCCATACAGACCGCCGGTTTACCCTGGGTACGCGCCATGCCCTGGGCGATAAAGCCTGCGCCCTGCTCGTGGCGCGCCAGCACGTGGCGGATCTGTGTGCTTTGGCTTAACGCATCATACAGCGGCAGTACGGTCCCACCCGGGATGCCCGCAACGGTGGTGATGCCCTGTCGTTCCAGTAAATGAACAATCAGCTGCGCGCCTGTAAAACGCGTCTTTGTGGATGTTGTGCCCGAACTTGCCATGCTCCAGTCCTTTTCTTCTGAGCCAGCCTTCCGGGGAGGGTCCTAAACGAAAAACCCCGCCCGGTTTGCGCCGGCGGGGTTTTGGATTCGTGTGTTGATCCAGTCCCTACGGCGCATTGCCGACGACCACCACCACACGCACGACGACCACTGCGGCAGGTTGCGCAGTTTTTAGTAGGGTCGAAGTGAAGATGGATGAAGTCATTGGGGACCTGTGTTTGGAATCATTGATTGAATTTATACAAACACAGGTTTTCGGATGTGACAATGGAAATATTTTCATCTGCGCAAAAATGCGTCAGGGATCACGTTTCAGTACGTTGCTCGCTCATTCCAGGTGTCACTATAGATGACATTGCCGTCGCAATGCTTCCAGGTGATTTTCTCGTAGCGTATGAGAACCGTTTCAAGGTGGGTTCCGGTGTTTGCGCCGGGATACAGGTCTGGTGTGATTGAGGTTATTTTCACATTCTCCAGGAAGATATTAAAATACTCCTGTTCAAAACCCGCCTCATTAATCTGATACATCTTAATAGTGGCTGACTTGAGCGTTCTTCCCGTACTCAATGCGCGAAAGAGAAGCGGGGTTACACGATCAAATTCTTTTTGAAACATGATGGGCATGTGTATACGCGTACCCGTCAATTTCCCGGTATTCCCGTCGACCGGGACGTTGACATTATGAGTGAACGTTTTAAGTTCAATTGCACCTTCACGCCCTGACACAAGGCAAGGGCCAACCATGGGAGAACCATTTTCATCTTTTAAAAACAAATAAGCTGGGTTTGACATAAAAATCCTTTTAATAACATTTAATCGTATTTATCAAAGTGGCCAAAAATCATCGGGTGAACAATAATAAACACAACGATAGCAATGAATGTTAGTAAGACCCAGTGGTCAGGTACCAACCACAGGAACAAAGAGGCGCACGCAAAAATATAAACAGGGAATAAAATATCCGTAAATAGAATTGATAACAGACTTTTAAACATGCTCCTTGCCCTTTAAGTCTTTATAAATTGCATCGAAATCCTTATAGAATCCCAACTGCACCTTCTTAATGAGTTCAGACAGGAAAGGCTCAAAAAAGTAGTAAAGCATCTCCAGTTGTGCGGCATAGAGGGTGGCGTAATACTTAGGGTCCAATGTTTTCAGGCGACGAGCAGCAAGAGCGCACTTCTGTTCCGTTCCAATCAATTGAAGCGCCATGACAACGTTAGGTACGCGGCGTGCAAGCCTTTCGACGACGATTTCAGACAGCAGGCCAGATTCGGAAAGGGATTTGGCCAGACCCCATGCTATCGCTAAACGCGCGGCCTTGCTGGTCGGTATGTTATTAACAAGCCCGGTTACTTTTGAATCCGTCTTACGAACGCGATTGTGTTCATTTCCATTTTCAGAATCGGAAATAACACTTTCAAAATAAAGATATAGCATGTGGGCTATTACATCGCGATAACGGTAAAGCGAGAGAATTGAGAGGTACATTCTCTTTTCTTCTGAGAGAAGCTCGTCACACACATCGTGATAGCTGGGGATTAAGCATGATGAGTACCAACTTACACGCTCAATTCCTGAGTAAATATCAGAGCCGATCCCCTGTAATGCTTTCCACGTCCCTGCAACGCCCTGCTGCCCATAAATAGCCAACTGCCTGTCGCTTTGGAACTTCATCTTTAAATAATCAGATGCCTGCATAATGTATCCATACTATACGTGTGGTTATAGATAGTACAATGAAAAATCGAATAATTCAAATTAAGGAGGGTTAACCCCGCAAATATTTAAGAAAAATATAAATTAGTTCATTATTATTTACTGCAATTATAGTCGATACCATTTTTTCACTTTCAGAAGAGTATTGATGTCTGGAATGAGTTTATGTATTGAGAGACGTAAACTTGTATAAGTGGCCTAGAACCAGAACCACTGCTTATTAGAACTTATTAAATTAATCATTGAATCATACTGCATGCCAGCCGCACCCATTGCCAATAAGTCAACAAGCACCTTTTCTGGGCTGCCCTGAAAACAAAAAACCCCGCCTAAGCGAGGTTTTTATCAGGGTTTTGCGGTTGGTTGCCGCAGAACACACTGTGTTACGTCAACGCGAAAAGTATACGCGATCGAAGACGAACGCGCAATTCCGGCACGGATTTTGACGTTTTTGAGTATGGATCGCCTTCCAAATTTTGTCCATAAAATACTGTTCATGCATACAGTATTTATCTATACTGAGGGTGTTCGCAGTGAGCGAGGGGGCCGCAGTTTACCGGCGCAACGAAGTCCTGGCTGAAACGGGTGGTGCCGTCAGTGCCTTAACCCCTGAAGTGAGCACACTGTGTTACGTCAATCCAGGTGCTGGCCACAGGCAGCGGAAAGGTACGCCAGCATCGTGCTCCTTTTAACCAAAAGGAGACGCGTATGAGCGTCGTGGATATGGTCATACTTGTCCTCAAACTCATTGTTGCTGTATTGCAACTGCTTGATGCTGTCCTGAAATACGTTCGGTGATTCAGGTTCAAGTCGCACCTGAGAGGGGCGGGCAACCGCCCCTCTTTAATAACGAGGGAATGCTATGTCGCGTCTGTTAATTGAGCCCGTCACGCCCGATGAACCCGGGTATATCGCCCTGAAGGCGGAGAGTATCGCGTTGAATTTCAATATGCTGCGCAGGCTGGAAGAGAACTGGCAGCGGGGTGAAAACCGCTTTAACGCGCCGGGTGAAAAACTGCTGGGGGCGTTTCTTAACGGCAGGCTGGTGGGCGTGTGCGGCCTTAATCGCGATCCGTTCAGCCAGCAGCCGCGCGCCGGACGTATTCGTCATCTTTACGTCAGCGAAAAGTGCCGTGGGCAGGGCATAGGCAAACAGCTTTTGACCGTGGTGATGGCGGATGCCAGCATCTGGTTTGATTTTCTTAATACCCATGCGCCGGAAACCGCGTACGGATTTTACCATCGGGCGGGCTTCAGGCTGGTGTCAGACGAACCCCGGGTGACGCACCGCCTTTTTTGCGCAGTGTAAGCGGCTGGCAGCATCGACGGGTGAATGTTACAGTTGGATGACATTTCACCAACCGATACGCCATGACCATCACCGTTTTCTGCATTTTACTGTTCGCCGCACTGCTGCATGCCAGCTGGAACGCCATCGTTAAAGCCGGAACGGATAAACTCTACTCGGCGATCGGAGTCAGCGGTTCAGCCGCGCTTATTGCCCTGATTTTACTGCCCTTCTCTCCTCAGCCAACTGCCGCAAGCTGGCCATATTTGTTCGTCTCCTGTGCGTTACAGGTGGTGTACACCGTGCTGGTAGCGAAGACCTATCAGGTCTCCGACATGAGCCAGACCTACCCCCTTATGCGCGGGACGGCCCCCCTGCTGGTGGCGCTGATCAGCGTATTGGTGCTCGGGGATCATCTCTCCTGGCTTGCCTGGTCCGGCATTGGGGTCATTTGTCTGTCGATTCTGGCCATGGCGATGAACGGCCGCATGCAGTCACGCAAGGGGATCTGGCTGGCGCTGCTGAACGCCTGTTTTATCGCCGGGTATACCCTGGTGGACGGCACCGGTGTGCGACTCTCGGACACTGCGCTGGGCTATACGCTCTGGACCTTCTTCATGAACGGTTTCTGCCTGCTGAGCTGGGCAATGGTGGCGCGGCGTCGCGAAGCGTCCAGCTACCTGCGCCTGCACTGGAAAAAAGGGCTGCTCGGCGGTGTCGGGACGATGGGATCTTACGGTCTGGCACTCTGGGCGATGACCCAGGCACCGCTGGCTGTGGTCGCGGCACTGCGTGAAACCTCTATTCTCTTCGGCGCATTAATCGCATTTGTGCTTTTAAAAGAGAAGGTTGCCGGCCTGCGCATCGCGGCGGCACTGGGTATTGCTGCCGGTGCGGTCCTGCTGCGCCTGGCGTAATTCGCTGGCAACATTAGTTGCCGATCTTGTTTACAAATCCTGCCTTCACGCCTTCTGTCATTCATCACAGTAATGCTTAAATTGTCATCTCTCTGTGGTAGATTCCTCGCGCATTTATGGGAATGCGTAGTCACTTATTCTTTATTTATCTCTTTTGGCAAAAGTATTCAGCGACATGAAAAAGCAACGGAACGTGAACTTATTGTTGATGCTGGTGTTACTGGTGGCCGTCGGGCAGATGGCACAAACCATCTACATTCCGGCGATTGCCGATATGGCAAAAGATCTGAGCGTCCGCGAAGGTGCAGTCCAGAGCGTGATGGCAGCCTATCTGCTGACCTATGGCGTTTCACAGCTGGTTTATGGTCCCCTGTCCGATCGCGTCGGGCGTCGTCCGGTCATTCTGGTGGGCATGAGCATTTTCATGGTAGCGACGGTGATTGCCATTACCACTCACAGCCTGACCGTCCTGATTGCCGCCAGCGCCCTTCAGGGCGTGGGCACCGGCGTTGGCGGGGTTATGGCGCGTACCCTGCCGCGTGATATGTACCAGGGCACACAGCTTCGTCACGCCAACAGTCTGTTAAATATGGGCATTCTGGTCAGCCCGCTGCTGGCCCCGCTGATTGGGGGTCTGCTGGACACCGTCTGGTCCTGGCGCGCCTGTTACGCCTTCCTGCTGGTGCTGTGCATTATTGTCACCTTCAGCATGGCGCGCTGGATGCCGGAAACCCGCCCAAAAGACGCGCCGCGCACGAAGCTCATCGCCAGCTACAAAACGCTGTTCGGTAATGGGTCCTTTACCTGTTATCTGTTGATGCTAATCGGCGGCCTGGCGGGAATTGCGGTGTTTGAAGCCTGTTCCGGCGTGCTGCTGGGCGCAGGCCTTGGCCTGAGCAGCATGGTGGTGAGTATTCTGTTTATTCTGCCGATCCCGGCGGCGTTCTTCGGCGCATGGTTCGCCGGACGTCCGAACAAGCGTTTCTCCACGCTGATGTGGCAGTCGGTGATCAGCTGTCTGCTGGCCGGGCTGATGATGTGGATCCCGGGGCTGTTTGACGTGATGTCGGTCTGGACGTTGCTCATCCCGGCGGCGCTGTTCTTCTTCGGCGCGGGCATGCTGTTTCCCCTCGCCACCAGCGGCGCGATGGAGCCGTTCCCGTTCCTCGCAGGCACGGCAGGCGCGCTGGTGGGCGGTTTGCAGAACATCGGTTCCGGCGCGCTGGCCTGGCTTTCGGCTATGATGCCGCAGACCGGGCAGGCGAGTTTAGGCTTGCTGATGACCCTGATGGGGCTGCTGATTTTGCTGTGCTGGCTGCCGCTGGCGTCGCGTGTCTCGCATCACGAACAGCCGGTTTAACCGCATGATGGCCCGGCTTCTCGCCGGGCTTTTCACAGACGGGCGCAATCATCGCCTGCAATAGCCGCTCTGAGGCAGGCCGCCACGCCCCCTCTTCCCCGTCATAAAACTGAACATCGGCGTTTATTGCATACGGGATGTTGGCCTGTTTCAGCTCGCACGCCATAAACGTGGTAAACGCCATCTGCGAGGCGGTTGGCATCAGGCTTTTCGATTCGCCCACCCCCCAGCCGCCAACCCAGCTCACATGCCCGGTTTTTTGTTGCCAGTGCAGCGCGGCGTTGATTCGGTTACGGATAGCCGCTTTCTCAGCCGCAGTTCCGGACGTCCACGGGTATTTACCGTTCGTTTTCAGCGGGCCCCAGGGGAAAATATGCCACTCCGCCAGAAGGTAATTCTGGCTGTGCGCGGGCAGCTTCAGGCTGGATAAATCCTCCGGCGCGGCGCGCAGACGAGGGGCGATAAAAATCATGCGGCTGGCATCAATGGCGTGAATGTCTTTGATCGCTTTCTCATACACCCGGTTGAGCGAAGCAACGTTGTGGTTGAGCTTGTCCGCCGGTTCGTAGATCAGGTCGAAGCCCAGCAATGGCGAGCGCTGACCAAAATAGTGCGCCACGGCAATCCACCAGTTAATCACCTCTTTTTCGGTATCCGCTTTCGGGTCGTTTTTATATTCATCGGCCTGATAAGCGATGATGGGGATGACGCCGTATTGCTCGCAGGCCTCCACCAGCTTACGCAGGTGAATCAGCCGCGCTTCCGTCGGTTCGCCCGCCACCCGAATACGGACATGGTGTATGCCTTTCGCCTGAAAATCACGGACCACCAGCGGGTCGAACTCGCGGATACCGCGCTCGGTGCGTGCCCAGTCGACATCCATTCCGACGCCCAGCATCTGCGCGTAACGGGCAGCCGTCAGCGGCGGCTCAGCGGCAATCGCCCAGCCGGAAGAGAGTAAGATCGCAGTGGCAATAAAAGGCTTTAACACGGTTTACCCTGGATAAATCAAAAGCATTACCTGTATTTAGCACGCTTTTTCACATTTGGTGTAGAGCGAAAGCGTAATAATTCTTCAACCCGCCAGCTCTCTTAGCCAGCCGATAAAGGCGTCAATTTTCGGCCACTGACGGCCGGGAAGCGTTGAGACGTAATAATGCTGATGGCACTTGAGAGTTTTCCCATCAAAGGGTGCGATCAACTCCCCCCGTTCGAGACGTTTTTGCACCAGCCGCTTTCTCCCCATCGCCACCCCCACATTATTCATGGCCGCGATAATGGCTAAATCAGAGCGATCGAAGCCAATACCCGATGATAACGGCATATTCGCCGCGTAATGCTGCGCCCAGCTCAGCCACTCATCCGTACCGGAATCATTGCTCCAGGCCTGACGGTCGTGCAGTAACGTGCAGTGGCTGAGGTTATGGGGGTTTTTCAGCAGTTCATGCTCCCGGGCATACGCCGGCGAGCAGACGGGCAAAATCTCTTCATCCATCAAAAAGTGATGAGAAAGGTGGTTTGGCGGCGTATCGTCGAAATAGAGCGCCAGATCGATGCCGGTTCGCTGCATGTTGACGTAATCATTACCAGTCAGAATAGTAAGTGAAATCGACGGGTAGCGGCGGGTAAAATCCCCCAGCATCGGCACCAGCCAGCACTGGGCGATCGACGGCCGGGAGTACACCGTTAGCGTACCTGACAGCGCCTGGTTTTTAATATCCAGGATCTCCTGATTCAGGGTGTCGAGGGACGATTTCAGCGTCCAGTAAACGCGCTTGCCTTCCTGCGTCAGCTCCACTTTACGGTGTGAGCGGACAAACAGCTGAATGCCCAGCTCCTCTTCCAGCAGGTTTATGCGGTGGCTCACCGCGCTGGGGCTGAGCGACAGCTCCGCCGCCGCCAGCGCGAAGGACTCATGCCGGGCGGCCACTTCAAAGGTGTACATTTTCGACAGTTGCCAGCCGTTTAACAGCCGGTTTCTGCCTTCATTCGCATCGGTCATCACAATTCCCACACGTAATTTCTGCGTTCAGCATACCGCTCAAGAATGAATTTATGTGAACCTAATACGAGTTAAGTGCGCTTTTTAGAACACAGTCACTCAGT
This sequence comes from Enterobacter cloacae complex sp. S1, assembly GCF_014930525.1. Lineage (NCBI taxonomy): Bacteria > Pseudomonadati > Pseudomonadota > Gammaproteobacteria > Enterobacterales > Enterobacteriaceae > Enterobacter > Enterobacter cloacae complex sp. S1. The sequence goes on along the minus strand of NZ_JADBRE010000005.1, from coordinate 71,223 downwards.
TGATCCAATCTGGCTCATCTGAACGCCAATTTATATCGTTTGTCAGCCCACGCCGTTTTTTCGTCCAATACCCCCAGATGACATAAGGGTGAGGTGAGATATGGGATCTCAGGTCTGGGTTGTGGCAACGCTGCTTGTCAGCATCGTATTGATTGTTTTAACCATCGTAAAACTGAAGTTTCACCCGTTCCTCGCGCTGCTGCTGGCAAGCTTTTTCGTCGGCGCGATGATGGGGATGAGCCCGCTGGATATGGTGAACGCCATTGAGAGCGGGATTGGCGGTACGCTGGGCTTCCTGGCGGCGGTTATCGGTCTTGGCACTATTCTCGGCAAAATGATGGAAGTCTCCGGCGCGGCAGAGCGCATCGGGATTACGTTGCAGCGCTGCCGCTGGCTGTCGGCGGACGTGATTATGGTCCTGGTCGGCCTGATCTGCGGCATTACGCTGTTTGTGGAAGTGGGCGTGGTACTGCTGATCCCGCTGGCGTTTTCCATCGCCAAAAAGACCAACACGTCGCTGCTCAAGCTGGCCATTCCGCTCTGTACCGCACTAATGGCAGTGCACTGCGTGGTGCCTCCGCATCCGGCCGCGCTGTTTGTCACCAATAAATTAGGGGCGGACGTCGGGACGGTGATTGTCTACGGTCTGGTGGTGGGCCTGATGGCGTCTCTGGTTGGCGGCCCGCTGTTCCTGAAGCTGCTCGGCGATCGTCTGCCCTATAAGCCGGTTCCGGCGGAATTTTCAGACCTGAAGGTGCGGGAAGAACACACGCTGCCATCGCTGAGCGCCACGCTGTGCACCGTGCTGCTGCCGATTGCCCTGATGCTGGTGAAAACCATTGCCGAGCTGAACATGGCAAAAGAAGGCACGCTTTATACCCTGCTGGAGTTTATCGGCAACCCTATCACCGCGATGTTTATCGCCGTGTTTGTCGCCTACTACCTGCTGGGGATCCGCCAGCACATGGGCATGGGCGCAATGCTGACCCATACGGAGCACGGCTTTGGCTCTATCGCCAACATTTTGCTGATTATCGGCGCGGGCGGCGCGTTCAACGCCATCCTTAAAACCAGCGGTCTGGCGGAGACGCTGGCGCATATTCTCTCGAACCTGCATATGCACCCTATCCTTCTCGCCTGGCTGGTGGCACTGGTGCTGCACGCCGCCGTCGGTTCGGCAACGGTAGCGATGATGGGTGCCACGGCGATAGTGGCGCCGATGCTGCCGCTCTACCCGAACGTAAGCCCGGAGATCATCACCATTGCCATCGGGTCCGGCGCTATTGGCTGCACGATCGTGACCGATTCTCTCTTCTGGCTGGTGAAGCAATACTGCGGCGCGACCCTGAACGAGACCTTCAAATACTATACGACGGCGACGTTTATCGCCTCGGTGCTTGCACTTGGCGGCACATTCCTGCTTTCTTTCATTATCTGAGCGCGAAGAGACGTATTATGGAAAACGCAACTATCACTACTTTAACCGCACAGTTTCCTCTGGTTGAGGATCTGATTGCCCTGAAAGAAACCACCTGGCTTAACCCGCGCACCACGACGCTGGCGGAAGGATTGCCGTATGTCGGGCTGACCAAAGCCGACGTGGACGACGCGCACGCGCGCCTGAAACGCTTCGCGCCGTATCTGGCGAAAGCGTTCCCGGAAACGGCGGCAACGGGCGGGATTATCGAATCCGACCTGGTCGCGATCCCGGCGATGCAGGCGCGGCTGGAGAAAGAGTCCGGTAAGGCCATTCCAGGCACGCTGCTGCTGAAAAAAGACAGCCATCTGCCGATTTCCGGCTCGATCAAAGCGCGCGGCGGCATCTATGAGGTGCTGACCCATGCGGAGAAACTGGCGCTGGACGCCGGGTTGCTGAGCCTTGAAGACGACTACAGCGTTCTGCTGGAGCCGCGCTTTAAGAACTTCTTCAGCCAGTACAGCATCGCGGTGGGCTCAACCGGCAACCTGGGGATGTCCATCGGCATTATGAGCGCCCGCGTTGGCTTTAAGGTGACGGTGCATATGTCCGCCGACGCCCGCGAGTGGAAGAAAGCCAAACTGCGCAGCCACGGCGTGATGGTCGTGGAATATGAGCAGGATTACGGCGTGGCGGTGGAGCAGGGACGCAAAGCGGCGGAAAGCGATCCGAACTGTTTCTTCATTGACGATGAAAACTCCCGTACGCTGTTCCTGGGCTATGCGGTTGCTGGCGAGCGCCTGAAGGCGCAGTTTGCCGAGCAGGGCCGCGTGGTGGATGCCGATCATCCCCTGTACGTCTACCTGCCGTGCGGCGTCGGTGGTGGCCCCGGCGGCGTGGCGTTTGGCCTGAAGCTGGCCTTTGGCGATAACGTCCACTGCTTCTTCGCGGAGCCAACGCACTCCCCGTGCATGCTGCTGGGCGTTTACACCGGCCTGCACGATGAGATTGCCGTGCAGGATCTGGGCATTGATAACGTGACGGCGGCGGACGGTCTGGCGGTAGGACGTGCCTCCGGCTTCGTGGGCCGCGCGATGGAGCGCCTGCTCGACGGGTTCTATACCCTCTCCGATCAAAGCATGTACGACATGCTCGGCTGGCTGGCGCAGGAGGAAGGGATTCGCCTGGAGCCGTCGGCGCTGGCGGGGATGGCCTGGCCGCTGCGCGTCGATGCCGATGAGAACGTTACCCACCTGGTGTGGGCGACCGGCGGCGGCATGGTGCCGGAGGATGAGATGGCGAAGTATTTAGCTAAAGGGAAGTAATTATGCCGGGTGGCGGCTACGCCTTACCCGGCCTACAGTTCGCGGCAGTTGTAGGCCCGGTAAGGCGCAGCCGCCACCGGGCTTATAAGCTCATAATTTGCTGAATGTGAGTAACTGCAAAGAGTAAAGACAGAGACAGCACAGCCAACGCAATCAGGAACTTATCCCGCACCGCTTTCGGCTGCGCAAAGTCGTTCTGCGCCACGTCCATCAGGTTACGGCTGCGGGTGTAGCGCCATAAAATGACGGCTACCAGCGCCAGCACAACAATGGAGATCCAGAATGGCGCCCCCGTGCGGTGCCAGTTGTGCTTAATGGCAAGAGCGATCAGCGCGCCATACCCCAGCAGCGTGCGCAGCCAGGCCAGCGAGGTTCGCTCCGGCTGAAGCCCGGGGTCCGCTTCCCGCCGCGCTTTGCGGCTATCCGGCATACAACACCAGTAACATCACTACGCCCGCAACCATCAGCAAAATCGTACTAATGATGAGCAAGCCGCGCGTGTAGGGGAGATCCTGCTTCAGACGCATCGCCTTTTCATTTCTAAGCCAGCGCAGATAGCCATAAATCGCCAGCACGCCGGCAATCAGGCACAGCAGCAGGGCCAGCACTTCGCGAATCAATGGGGTGGCAAAATCGGGGGCGAGCTGATCAAGACCGACACCTGCGGCCAGAAAGCCCAGGGCGGTGCGGATCCACGCTAAGAACGTGCGTTCGTTAGCCAGTGAGAAGCGGTAGTCCGGCGCTTCACCGAGACGGGAAATGTTCATCAAGGTTCCTTGTCGTGCTGCATGCAGGCTTCAGCATAGCGTAATTCAGCCTGGACAAGGAGACCGGCATCAGGCGATGCCGGTCAGAAAGATTAGTACAGCTCTGGCCAGTAATCCTTATTCGCTTCAATCAGATCGTCCAGAATCGCCTTCGCCACCGATGCGCTCGGTACGGTTTTCGACAGGGTAATCGCCTGCCAGAGTTTCTGATACGAGCGCTGCTCCCAGGCGTCCACCACCAGTTTTTCCACTGCCACCTGCTGGCTCATGAGCCCTTTCTGGAAGTGCGGAATATCACCCACGGTCAGCGGCTCCGGTCCGTTGTGGCCGACCAGACAAGGGATTTCTACCATCGCGTCGGCGTCAAAATTATGGATAGCCCCATTGTTAGGCACAATCAGCAGCATGCGTTCCTGGGTATTAAAGGCGATCGCGGTCGCCAGATCGACGATGTACGACGCATGTTCGTCGATTTCCAGTTCACCGGCAGAAGAATGACCGGCTTCGATAATCGCCCGGCATGAACTGAATACATGCTTCTCACGGTGATCCATCACTTCATTGGCGCGGGTACGCTCCGGGTTGGAATGGGCGACCACATAGTCCGGGAACAGGTAATACTTCAGGTAGGTGTTCGGCATGGTGTCCGGATCCAGCGCCTGTACGTCTTTAGCCTTGGCGAATGTATCATTCCAGCTCGCTTCAGTATGCGCATCTTCCGAAGGCGGAACATAACCGTTTTTCGCCACGTATTCGCGCAGTTTCGGCATCAGATCGTTGCCGTTCAGATCTTCAATCGACGTCCACCAGCCGAAGTGGTTCAGACCGTAGTAGCGCACGCGCATCTCTTTGCGGTCTTTCAGACCGACGATTTGCGCCATACGTCCTTCAATGCCGATCGGCATGTCGCAGATGTTGAGAATTTTCGCATTCGGACGCAGGCGGCGCGTGGCTTCCGCGACAATCGCCGCCGGGTTGGAGTAGTTCAGCATCCACGCGTTCGGGGAGTACTGCTCCATGTAATCCACCAGCTCCAGCACGCCGCCGATGGAGCGCATGCCGTAGGAGATGCCGCCCGGCCCGCACGTTTCCTGGCCCAGCACGCCGTGGCGCAGCGGGATTTTTTCATCTTTTTCACGCATGGGGTATTTGCCCACGCGAATATGCGCCATCACGAAATCCACATCGGTAAAGGCCGCTTCAGGATCGGTGGTGTAACTAAATTCAATCTCCGGCGCCTGCTCCTTAAGGATGATTTTGCACGCCTCGGCGATGATCTCCTGACGTGCTCCGTCATTGTCATAGAACTTCAGCGCACGCAGCGGGAAACGGTCACGGTTGGCTAACAGCATCAGGACGATACCAGGCGTGAATGTACTGCCGCCGCCTGCAATAACAACTGAGAATTTTTTCATGATATAGCCTCTGTCAGAGTGGTTTGTTCGTTTGTTAAAGGGGTTTTCATCAGCGATTCCAGCTGGTCGCGCACCTGAGGAACGTGCAGACCGACAATCACCTGTATGCCGTTGCCGCGCCGCACCACACCGTGTGCGCCCAGGGCTTTGAAGACGTCGTCGCTTTGGGTTTTCGTCATATCCACCAGGGCGATACGCAAGCGGGTGGCGCAGTTATTGATACTTTCGATGTTTGCTGCGCCGCCGAGCGCCTGTAAGAACCCAGCAGCCTGCCCGACCTGCTGGCTGGCTGCCGCCGGGGCGGTGGTTTGCCCGCGCGCGGCCTTATAGTCGGCTTTGTTGTAGAGTTTGATTTCGCTCTCTTCCCGGCCCGGCGTTTTGAGATTCAGACGTTCGATAAGCGTTCTGAAGACCACGAAGTAGATCCCGGTGAAGCAGAGGCCGATGCCAATCTGGGTGAATACCGTCGAGGCGTGGTTATGGAACATCGGGATCCAGTTTTGCGGCAGGAACTGGTCCAGCAGACCGCCCCCCATGTTCCCCACCACCCCGAAGGTATACATCACCGTCGCCATCGTTGCGGCCAGCACGGCGTGGATGGCAAACAGCAACGGCGAGATAAACAGGAAGGTGAACTCCAGCGGTTCGGTAATGCCCACCAGCACGGCGGTAAGCGTGGCCGGGATCAGCAGACCTGCCACTTTGACGCGGTTCTCCGGCGACGCGGTATACCAGATAGCCAGCGCAATACCGACTGAGCCAAACACCTTAGAGTTGCCGTGCAGCGCGAATCCGCCCTCCGGGAACAGCGTTTTCAGCGGCACAATGCTCTGGCTGAATTCCTGAAGGTGCTGTGCCCAGTAGACCTGAATGCCGCCTTCTACCGCAGCCGGGCCGAAGATAAACGGGCCGTAGACAAAGTGGTGTAATCCGGTTGGGATCAGAATGCGTTCCAGGAAGGTATAAACCCATACGCCCAGCGCGCCAGCGGTACGTAGAAAGGCCTGCAACGACTCAATGCCCATCTGCACTTTCGGCCATCCCAGCAGCGTCAGCCAGGCGCAAGGGATCATGACGAAGAACGCGAGGATAACGACAAACGAGGTGCCCTGGAAAATCCCCAGAAAGACCGGCAACGGCTTGTCGAAAAATCGGTTGTGGATGGCGGTGACGAGCCCGGAAATGATAATCGCCCCGATGATGCTGGTATCAAGCGTTTTGATTCCGGCAATCATCGCCAGCCCGCTGCCGGCATTGGGTTCAGCAGAGAAGTCGACGCCAAAGAAGTGACCCCAGGTCATCCCCATCGCGTTGATAAAGTAGTTCCAGGTCAGGAAGCTAATCAGCACCGCCAGACAGGCGCGGCCCTGCGCCTGCTTTGCCAGGCCAATCGGTAAGCCGACAGCAAAAATCAGCGGCATATTACGGAACACCGCCCAGCCGCCCTCTTCGATGATGTGAACAATTTGCGCGAACAGATTATCCGGCGCGGTTAAGGCCTCACCGACAAACAGCGGATTGCGAAGCATGATGGCGATCCCAACCACGATCCCGGCAAAGGGAAACAGCAAAACCGGGGTGAACATGGCGCCGCCAAAACGTTGTATTTGACTGAGCATTTTTAAATCCTCATGAAACAACCTGTAGGGGATAGAGGCCTTTATGGTTTTTTACTGGCCTGAGGTGAGCATAAGAACTTACTGATGCAGCAACATGGTATGCCGCTGCGATTCGTGATCGCATTCATGGTTTTAATTTGACCAATAAGGTCTACTTTTTAAACTAAACATAGACAAGTTAAGACGTAATCCACGCCATGATGTGCGCAGAGAGGTCTACTGGTGATCTACAAATCAATTGCCGATCGGCTACGGCTGCGGCTGAATTCCTCGGACTACAACATTGGCAGTCCGTTACCCGGAGAAAAAGCGCTGGCAAAGGAGTTTGGCGTAGCCCGGATGACCATCCGCAAGGCGCTGGATCTGCTGGTAAGCTGGGGGCTGGTTGAACGTCGACACGGCAGCGGGACGTTCGTGGCGCGCAAAGACGTTCATCATGAAACGACTAACCTGACCGGGCTGGTGGAGGTGCTGCGCCAGCAGGGGAAAGAAGTGCAGAGCAAGGTGTTGCAGTTTGAAGTGATGCCCGCGCCGCCCGCTATCGCCAGCCAGCTGCGGATTCAGGTTGATGAGCGGATCTATTTTTCAAGGCGGGTGCGTTACGTGGACGGAAAACCGCTGATGCTGGAGGACAGCTTTATGCCGGTGAAGCTGTTCCGCAATCTTTCCCTGGCGCATCTCGAAGGGTCTAAGTTTGATTACATCGAGAAGGAATGCGGGATCACCATCAGCGGCAACTACGAGAGCCTGACGCCGGTGCTGGCAGATAAACAGCTGGCCGGTTATATGAATGTGCCGGAACAGACGCCGCTGCTACGCATCACCTCCCTTTCCTACAGCGACAGCGGCGAGTTCCTCAATTATTCCGTGATGTTCCGGAACACCAGCGATTACCAGGTGGACTACCATCTGCGGCGCATCCACCCGGAAGACTTGTTAGCCCATCCCCCAGAACAGCACCGCCAGTAGCTGCGGGGTGATGATGCGCAGAAACATCACCAGCGGATAAACCGTGGCGTAGGACAACGCCGCCGCGCCGCTGGTGGCGTGCAGGTTGTTGGCGAACGCCAGCGCGGGCGGATCGGTCATGGAACCGGCCAGCATGCCGCACAGCGTGAGATAGTTCATTTTAGCGAAGATACGTGCCAGTAATCCGACCGTTATCAGTGGGATAGCGGTAATAAATATGCCGTATCCTACCCAGCTCATCCCTTCGCCGTTGACCAGAGTATCGACAAAATCGCCGCCGGATTTCAGCCCCACCACCGCCAGAAACAGCACGATGCCTAACTCCCGCAGCGCCAGGTTAGCACTCGGCGGCATAAACCAGTAGAGCTTACCGATGGAGCCGATACGCCCGAGGATCAGCGCCATAATGAGCGGCCCGCCTGCCAGACCCAGCTTCAGTGCTACCGGGAAGCCGGGCACGTACAGGGGGATGGAGCCAAGCATGACGCCAAGCCCGACGCCGATAAAGACCGGCAGCATCTGCACCTGCTGGAGTTTTTGCTGGGCGTTGCCTACCATGTCCGCTACGGCATCAATGGATGAGGGACGCCCGACGAGGTTGAGAATATCACCGAATTGCAGGCTGGCATCCTGGCTGGCCACCAGCTCGACACCGGCGCGGTTAAGCCGGGAGATCACCACGTCATAACGCTCTTTAACCTGCAAATCGCGTATTTTCTTGCCCAGGACTTTCTCATTGGTCACTACCACCCGCTCCACGCGCATGTCCGTTCCACGGGTTGAGAGTGAGGTATCCACCTCCTGACCAATCACCAGCCGGGCATTGTTTAAATCCGCCGGTTGCCCTACCAGATGCAGGAGATCGCCGTGCTGAATAAGGGTATCCGGTGAAGGCACCATCAGCGTTTCATCACGTTTCAGGCGGGAACAGATAATGGTCGCGCTGTTCAGAATGGGAACATCCTGAATCGCCATATTGTTCAGATTAGGGTTTTCGACGCGAATATTGATAGTTTTAATGAGCGCATGGCCGTTGGTCAGCGTGCTTTCATGCTCTTTTGCCTCCTGCTCGACGTTAACACGGAACAGCACGCGCACCAGCCACATCGAGAGCAAAATACCGCAAATGCCAAACGGATAGGCCATGGCGTAGCTCATCCCCATCTGATCGACGACATCAGCAGGGATACCCAGATCGCGCAGAATTTGCTGGCCCGCCCCGAGCGCGGGCGTATTCGTGACGGCGCCGGAGAAGATGCCCAGCACAACGGGCAGCGGAATCGCGAAGAGTTTATGCAGAATGGCGGTAACCAGCCCACCCATCACGACGATGCCGAAGGCAAAGAGATTAAGGCGTAAACCGGAGACGCGCAGGGAAGCGAAGAAGCCCGGCCCCACCTGAATACCGATGGTATACACAAAGAGGATCAGGCCGAACTCCTGGATGAAATGCAGCATATCGGCGCTGAGCACCCACCCAAGCTGGTCGGCAAAATGGCCGACAAAAATCCCGCCGAACAGCACCCCGCCGATGCCAAATCCGACGCCGCGGATTTTGATATTCCCCAGCCATAGCCCCACTACCGCGACAAGGGCCAACACGCTAACGGTTAACGCGATATCACTCATGATCCACATCCTGTGTATAACCATAGTTATGCTAAGGATTCTCTCAGAGCTGACGGCGGTTGTATGGGCGATGGCGCACAAAAAAGCCGAAGGTAAAAGCAAAACGGTCACCCGAAGGTGACCGTTTTTAGTGTTTGCACCCTCTCCCTGTGGGGAGAGGGGCGGGGTGAGGGCACCAGCCCGCACACGATTCGTTTTGTAGGCCGGGTAAGGCGTAGCCGCCACCCGGCAAAAACGTGGTTTAGCTGTTCAACGCCGGGCGTTCGCTAATGGCGATGCGCTGAGGCGCAATGGCTTCCGGCACGTTACGGGTGAGGTCAATGTTCAGCAGCCCGTTAGTGAACGTCGCGCCAGAAACTTCCATATGGTCTGCCAGGGTAAAGCTCAGGCTAAACGGCTGAGTGACAAGCCCCTGATGCAGCCATTTGGTCTCGGTGTCTGGTTTTTCCGGTGACCCTTTCACGGTCAGGCGCGTACCCTCCAGCTGGATGTCGAGATCTTCCTGGCGGAACCCGGCCAGCGCAAGCGTGATGCGGTAGTGGTTATCATCGCTTTTTTCGATGTTGTACGGTGGAAAGGTCTGCTGTTCGGTTGCGCTTTGCAGCGCGTTAGCCAGTTTGTCAAAACCGATCCACTGACGCAGCAGGGGGGATAAATCGTAGTTACGCATACTAAATCTCCTTCTGAGAAGCGAGTGCGGCACAGTTTAATTTTGTGCACAGTTGTACCTGCAAACCCTTGTGGATTCGCATATGCTCCCGTTACGGCAAGCAAGTCCGGGTGGGCCGCTCACGCGACCCGCGTAATTAGTTGATTTCGATACGACGCGGTTTTTTCTCTTCCGGAATCACACGTTCCAGTTCGATAAACAGCAGGCCGTTCACCAGGTTCGCGCCCTTGACGTGGATGTTCTCAGCCAGCTGGAACTTGCGCTCAAAGTTGCGCTCTGCGATGCCCTGGTAGAGGTAGGTTCGTTCTTTCTGCTCGGCCGTATGGGAGCCTTTCACCACCAGCAGATTGTCCTGCGCGGTGATCTCCAGTTCGCTCTCTGCGAAACCGGCAACAGCAATCGCAATGCGATAGTGGTTTTCGTCAACCAGTTCAACGTTGTAAGGAGGATAGCCGTTGCTCTGGCTCTGGTTGTTTTCTAAGTGGTTGAACAGACGATCGAAACCAATGGCAGAACGGTATAGCGGAGAGAGATCGAAATTACGCATGGATAAATGCTCCTGAAATCAGCGAGAAAATGTAGCCTTCCACCATGGACAGGCTTCTGCTTCCCCGAACACCCATCAGGCGTGTCCGTTATCGGGTTACATTCTTAAAATGGGTCTGGATACGGCCTTTTCAAGACTGTTGATGTGAGATTTTTTTGCACTTTGCTGGTTGTCGCATAGACTCAGGGGCACAGCACAAAGGGTTAAATTGCGATGACGACCACAGTGCGGGAGTTTTGAGCTATCCATTTTGGACGCGCCTCGCTATAACCCTGAGTTGCAGGTCAATGCCGTGCTACTAAAGATGACTGAGTGATGATGAGAAATGTTCTGATTAAGCTGGCGTCGTTCAGCGGGGTTGTTTTACTTTGCGGGTGTTCGAGCGTGATGTCGCACACCGGCGGTAAAGAAGGAACATATCCGGGGACGCGCGCCAGTGCCGCAATGATCTCTGATGATGAGACAAACTGGGGTACCAAATCTCTGGCGATTCTTGATATGCCGTTTACGGCGGTTGCCGATACGCTTCTGCTGCCGTGGGATATGTTCCGCACCGACAGCTCAGTGCGTTCGCGCGTTGAGAAAAGCGAGCAGGAAAAGCTGGCGACCAATTCCGTCATCCCGCCCGCAGAGATGCCTCCACGCTAATTCTGTGCGGTTTCCGTTAGCCACAGCTGGCGGAAACCGTCCTTCTCTTCCATCCATGCAATAAATCGTCCGTCCGGGGAAAACACCACAGCGTCAGCAGACGGCGGATTGCCGTGATCGGACGTCAAAAACGTCACCTCTCCGGTCTGCGCATCGCAGCAGGCAATACGGCCTGCAAGCACAAATCCCAGCCCGTTGCCGGAAGGATGCCAGTTAAAGGCCGACTGAATATCACGCTCAGTGTGGGTCAGCTGACGCGGCTCGCCGCCCTCAGGGGAGATAAGCCACAGCTGCACAACGCCGTTATCGTCCCGCATTAAAAACGCAATCTGCGTCCCCTGCGGATTGCTGCGCACCCAGTGGCGCGGTACGTTCACCAGCCCCGGATACGCCTTCTGATGGGTGAAGGTTAAGCGACGTTGCGTTACACCCGCAGGCGGCGCGGGCATTGTATCAGGCGTTCCCTGCAACGGCGCATCGCCCGCCCGTTTCCAGCCCTGCTCGTCTTTGGGGAGATCGACAATAAACAGTTCGGGCACTTTCTCGCCTTTCGCAGACACCGTATCGCCGATAAACGCCAGCCTGTCGTTGCCCACCCAGCCCTCTTCATAGGCGCGGTTTACCTCATCGCTGCCCGGTTTCGGGTTCGGCGTTGCCCGGCTTACCAGTACGCTCCAGAAGGTGCCGGCATATTCCCGCGGATGGTTCCCCTGTGGGTTTACTGGGCCAAAAGGCGCCGCCACCCCGACATTACGCAAATCCAGCTGCGGATCGCGCGCGTGCAGCACATGGTCGTTGTAGGTAAAGCTGACGAACTGCCCGTTCGGGCTAAAAACGTGGACGTGGCTGCCGCCACGCAGCGCGCCTGCGGTGTAAGGCGCGGTGATATCCATCGCATCAAGATTGCTCACCTGACCATTGTGCGCAATCACCCCCTGACGATGGTGAAAATCATACTGCCAGTCTGCATCCGGGTTTTTCGGGCCGTGGATAAAAACATATTTTTCCTGCGCCGGATGAACGGTTACCACGCCGACATGCGCGCCGTCAGTCGCACGGTAGATCACCTCAACCTCGCCCGTACTGACATTGACCCGCTCAATGGTTTCACCGGTAAACGACGCGCCGGACGGGCGGACATCATAGACAAGCCACTGGCTGTCTGGCGTCCAGGTGTTAATGTTGGTGAGCTGGTGGTTGCGGGAAGCGAAGGTGATTTGTTTCATGAAAATACCCTGATGCGCGGTTATCGCATCAGGGTAAAACATCCGAAGGGATTAGCCCACTCGTTTAACGTCGCCGACCAGCAGGATGTAGGAGAGCGCGCCGATCAGCGCCACGGCAGAGATATACACCAGCGCCGGACCAAAGCCGTAGTCCTGCGCCAGGTAACCGATGACCAGCGGTACGGTGATCCCGCCCAGGCCGCCAACGAAGTTAAACACGCCACCGGTCAGGCCGATCAGACGCATCGGCGCCAGCGACGACACCAGCGACCAGGTGATAGAGGCAAAACCGTTTCCGAAGAACGCTACCGCCATCAGGGTCATGATCCACACCGGATCGTTGGTGTAGTTCGCTCCCATGATGCAGGTAGAGATCAGCAGTCCGCAGATAATCGGCGTTTTACGCGCAACGCCCAGTGAGAAGCCTTTTTTCACCAGCTTATCCGCCAGCCAGCCCGAGAGCAGCACGCCGAAAAACGCCGCAAGGAACGGTACGGTGGTCATAAAGCCCGCCTTCAGCGCGGTAATCCCCTTCTCCTGCGTCAGATAGTTCGGGAACCAGGTGAGGAAGAACCATAGCGTGGAGGTCACCGCGAACTGGCCCAGATATACGCCCACCAGCTTACGGTGGAAGACCAGCTTCCAGTCCGCTTTGGTTAACGGCTGGCGCGCCTCTTTTTTCACGGGCGCATCGCCGTCCACCAGGCCACCGCCGTCGCGGATGTAGTCCAGTTCGGCTTTGGAGATGCTTTTGGTCAGGCGCGGCGGCTGATACACCTTAAACCAGATTAACGACCAGATAATGCCGATCCCGCCGGTGACGATGAACACCCAGTGCCAGCTCAGCAACTCCTGGATCCAGATTAACAGCGGCGTCAGAAACGCCAGACCAACAAACTGCCCGGAGGTGTAAAAGCCGACGGCAGAGGCTCGCTCATGTTCCGGGAACCAGCTGGTAACCATGCGGTTGTTGGTCGGAAACGCGGGCGCTTCAAACACCCCGGTGATGGCGCGCAGGCCAATCAGCGACATCAGTCCGGTCGCGAAGCCCTGGAACAGGGTCGCCACGGACCAGCCAAAAATAGCGATAAAGTAGGTCAGACGTGAACCCACGCGGTCAAGGAACCAGCCACCGGGGATCTGACAGAGCGTATACAGCCAGGCAAACGCCGAGAAGACGTAGCCCATTTCCGCTTTGGTGATGCCAAACTCTTCCTGAATATGAGCCGATGCCACGGCAAGGTTGGCGCGGTCGACATAACAGATGACCACGGTAATAAAGATCATGATCAGCGTCAGGTAACGACGACGCCCGGTTTTTGCAGCAGTAACTGGAATATCCATCGCAATCTGTCTCCAGATTTTGGGCATAGCGAAGCCGCTCACCATGCCCTGTAATTTACAGAGGGTTATATTTTTTCTATGTACGTTTTTTTGCCCGGTGGCGCTTCGCTTACCGGGCCTACGAGAGAGTAGGCCGGATAAGCGTAGCGCCATCCGGCGATTTACCACTCGGCTACGGAACCGTCTTCATGACGCCACAGTGGGTTACGCCAGTCCGGCGCACTTTTACTCAGCTCAATGACTTTGGCTTCGTCGATCTCCACGCCAAGGCCCGGCTTCGTTAACGGTTTAAAGAAACCACCTTCCATGCTGAAGTCTTCTTTGTTTTTCACAAAGTCGAGCAGCTCCGCGCCCTTGTTATAGTGAATGCCCATGCTTTGTTCCTGGAACACCGCATTGCGGGAGACGAAGTCGACGTGCAGGCAGGCCGCCAGCGCAATCGGCCCAAGCGGACAGTGCGGCGCCAGCGCCACATCGTAGGCTTCTGCCATTCCGGCAATTTTGTAGCATTCGGTGATGCCGCCCGCGTGGGAGAGGTCCGGTTGCAGGATCGCAATGCCGCCCGCTTCCAGCACGCGTTTAAACTCGAAGCGCGAGAACATGCGTTCCCCCGCCGCGATGGGAATGTGCGTCTGTTCAGCCAGTTTCGGATAGTATTCCGCCTGCTCGGCCAGCACCGGCTCTTCGATAAACAGCGGGCGATACGGCTCCAGCTCTTTAATCAGCACTTTGGCCATTGGCGCGCTGACGCGGCCGTGGAAATCCAGACCAAACTCAATCTCGTTGCCGAAGGCTTCACGGATTTGCGCCACGGTATTCACCGCCCGGTCTACCGCGCGCGAGTTGTCGATAACGCCCATTTCTTCGCAGCCGTTGAGTTTGAAGGTGTCAAAACCGATGTTGCGCAGTTGCCGGATACCGTCGATCACTTCCGCAGGGCGGTCACCGCCCACCCAGCTGTAGGCTTTGATTTTGTCGCGCACCAGGCCGCCCATTAATTGCCAGACCGGGGCATTGAGCACTTTGCCTTTGATATCCCACAGCGCCTGATCAATACCGGCGATGGCGCTCATCAGAATCGGCCCCCCGCGGTAGAAGCCCGCGCGGTACATCACCTGCCACAGGTCGTTGATGCGCGCCGGATCCTGGCCAATCAGGTATTCGCCCAGCTCGTGCACCGCGGCTTCAACGGTGCGCGCACGGCCTTCAATCACCGGCTCGCCCCAGCCAACCACGCCTTCGTCGGTTTCGATTTTCAGGAACATCCAACGCGGGGGTAAACGGTACGTGGTGAGTTTGGTTATTTTCATTGCACTGCCTCTCGATACGCTTTCACAAATGCTGCCGCCTGCTGTGCGGTACGCTCAACGGGCTGACCGGCACGATAGAGATCGCTGCCCAGCCCCACGCCCACACAGCCCGCGCTCATCCACTGGCCCAGGTTTTCCGGCGTGACGCCGCCCACGGCAAAGACCGGCACGCTGGCGGGTAAGACCGCTTTCAGCGCTTTGATGTAATCCGGACCAAAGGCCGACGACGGGAAAATTTTGAGAGACTGTGCGCCCGCATCGAGGGCGGCAAAGGCTTCTGTGGCCGTGGCGCAACCCGGGCAGACGGTCATGCCGTAATCCACCGCCCGGCGGATCACCTCGGGGTTGATATTCGGTGTGACGATAAGCTTGCAGCCCATTTTCGCCAGTTCATCCACCTGCTCCGGTTGCAGCACGGTGCCTGCGCCAATCAGCGCCTTATCACCAAACGCCTTCACAATTGCCGGAATGCTTTTTTCCCACTCCGGGGAGTTGAGCGGGATTTCCACCGCGTCGAACCCGGCGTCGATCACCGCGCCAACGTGCGCTAAGGCCTCACCGGGCGTGATACCGCGCAAAATCGCGATCAGGGGAAGTTCAGTTTGCCACTGCATGAGCGATGCTCCTTATGCCTGCCTGAAATGCCGTGTCGCCTTCCACCGCAGCAACATCCCGTCCGATAGCGTGGAACGCCTGGCGGTAACGAGACGTCAGCGATGAACCCGCGACGAGCGTGATGGCCTGCTGCCCGGCGAACGCGTCGCTCAGAGTGGCGACTTCTGCGCCAATCAGCAGGCCGGACAGAAATTCGCTGACCTGTTCGCGCGGAAGATTTCCCAGCACGTGCGAGGCGCGAACCTCAAAAAGTTGCGGCAAAACGGCAGGGGATGCGATCCCGCGCTCAAGCCCGGCGGCAAACGCTTCCGGCGAAGGGGTCTGCTCCGGCAAACCGGCCCCCACCAGCGAATGCTTAAGCAGCAAGTGGTGCAGTTCGCCGGTCATCACGGTGCGGAAATCATGAATTTGCTCAGCATCCGCCTGGACCCATTTGCAGTGCGTCCCGGGCATGACGTAGACAGAAGAAGGAGAAAGGGTGCGCGCCCCGAGCAGCTGCGTCTCTTCGCCGCGCATCACATTATGGTTATCGTCGCGAGAGACGCATAAACCGGGAATAATCCAGACATTGTCGCCAACGGACGTTAACTGCTCGCCAACGGCGGTGAAATGCACCGGAACTGACAGGTAAGGCGCGACCTTCCACCCCACGTTACTGCCGACCATTCCGGCCATCACCACTGGCGTAGTACCGTCGCGCCAGTTTTGTGTCAATTCTGCTAACACCGCTGCGGGGGATTTACCGTTCAGGCGCGTCACACCTGCTTCTGATTGCCTGCTTTCCAGGCACTGCTCACCCTGGTAGAGCCAGGCGCGCAGATTGGTCGATCCCCAGTCAATTGCGATGTAGCGTGATGTCATGTGATTTCCTTCAGCCTTCGTGTCGAGCTGGCGATCATGGTCAGCGCCGCCTGCTCTGCCGCATCGCCGTCCTGATGCCGTATCGCATCGAACAGCGCTTTATGTTCCTGAAGCGTTTTCGGCATGTTGGCCTCATCGCCCATCCAGGTACGTTCAAATACTGCTCGCTGTAGCGAGCTGATCGCCACGCTAAGCTGCTGTAAAACCGGGTTATGCACCGACTGCAATACCGCTTCGTGGTAACGAATGTCCGCTTCGTTGAACGCCTCCCGATTCTGGTTATTGGCGATCATGTCGTTTAAAGCCGACTCAATCTGTGCCAGGTCACCTGACGTTGCGCGCTCTGCCGCCCAGCGGGCGATGGCCGGTTCCACCAGATTTCGGACTTCGCTCATCGCGCCGATGAGCCGTGGGTCGTAGTCGTTTTCCAGCACCCATTGCAGAACATCGGTATCGAGGTAGTTCCACTGGTTACGCGGCGCCACAAACGCGCCGCGATAGCGCTTCATTTCAATCAGCCGCTTCGCCATCAGCGAGCGGAACACTTCCCGAATGATGTTGCGCGAGGTTTCAAACTCCTCGCACAGTTCCGCCTCTGCTGGCAGCGGCGAACCGGGAACGTATTTGCCACCCACAATCTGAGTGCCCAGCGTGATGACAATGCGATCGGTTTTATTGAGTGTCATGGAGAGTCCTTGTGCTCTGTAAGTCCATCACTACTTTACCGCGACCGCTGAATTTCGCCTCACTTTTGCAGTACAAACGTGAGGCCTTTCGTCTTTGCTGTGGTGACAATGTAGTACAATCAGTTAATGTTGTACTACAATCCAGATCACAAAAAGAACAATTTGATAAATTCAGGGCCAAAAAAAGCCCCGGTTAATAACCGGGGCTAATCTTTCAAAGCACTTGTTACGACAGAACGAATTTCTCGATCGCCCAGGCAACGCCGTCTTCCAGGTTAGATTTAGTCACGAAGTTCGCCACTTCTTTTACCGACGGGATGGCGTTATCCATCGCCACGCCCATGCCCGCATATTCGATCATCGCAATATCATTTTCCTGGTCGCCCAGCGCCATGATCTCCTCAGGCTTGATGCCCAGCGCATCGGCAAGCGATTTGACGCCCGTGCCTTTATTGACGCGTTTATCAAGGATTTCGAGGAAGTACGGCGCACTTTTCAGCACGGTGTATTTCTCTTTTACCTCAGCCGGAATGCGTGAGATGGCTTTGTCGAGAACCGCAGGTTCATCAATCATCATCACTTTCAGGAACTGGGTCGCCGGGTCCATTTTCTCCGCTTCGCAGAACACCAGTGGAATGGTTGCAACGTAGGACTCGTGCACCGTGTAGTAGCTGATATCGCGGTTGGCGGTGTAAAGCGTATTGCGATCGAGCGCGTGGAAGTGAGAGCCCACGTCGCGGGAGAGTTTTTCCAGGAAACGGTAGTCATCATAGCTCAGTGCAGTTTGCGCCACCGTGCTGCCATCGGCTGCCTTTTGCACCAGCGCGCCGTTATAGGTGATGCAGTAATCGCCAGGCTGGTTCATGTGCAGCTCTTTCAGGTAACTGTGCACCCCGGCATACGGGCGTCCGGTGGTGAGCACCACGTTCACGCCTTTTTCGCGTGCGGCGGCGATCGCATTTTTAACGGCAGGAGAGATAGTGTGGTCTGGCAGCAGCAGCGTGCCGTCCATATCGATTGCAATGAGTTTGATAGCCATGAGGTCCCCGGGATAAATGAGTGCTACCTCATGCTAACGCGATTAAGCACACAAAAATAGAGCTACCTTGCGCAACAAAAAGCCCCTTTTACGTTTATCCCGGGAACGGGAACTCACTCGCGGGTGAGAACGATTTTGCCAAACGCACCGCGATCCAGATGTTCAAGCGCCTGTTCCAGCTCGTCAAAGCGGTAGCGATGATCAATCACCGGTTTTAACTCCGTGATATCAACAGCACGGACAAAATCTTCCAGCGCCCGGCGATGTCCAACCCCAATCCCCTGAATGACGGGAGATTTCAGCAACAGCTCGCTTGCAGGCAGAGAAATTTCTGTCCCGGCCAGCACGCCAATGACCGATATCCGCCCATGAACGGCAACGGCGCGCAGGGAATGTCTCAGGTTCTCCCCACCCACCGTTTCGATAATATGGTCGATGCCGCGATCCTGCGTCAGTGCCAGCGTATTTTCAGCCCAGTCGCCTTTCAGTCGGTTGATGCCCTGGCTGGCCCCCAGCTTTTTGGCCCGCGCCAGTTTTTCATCACTCCCCGACGTAACAATAACTTCTGCGCCGTGCGCTTTTGCTATCTGCAAAGCGAATAGCGCCACACCGCCCGTCCCTTGTACCAGCACCGATTGCCCGGCGCGCAGCTGACCACGTTCCACCAGCGCAAACCAGGCGGTGAGCCCCGCGCAAGGAAGCGTGCTGGCCTCAGCGTCATCCAGGCTTTCCGGGGACGCCACCAGCGCGTTTTCACTCACAATCACATATTCGGCCAGCATGCCCTGGAAGTATCCACCGGACGTTTTATAGGGCAAATCGCGCGCGTCTGCCTGCGGCTTGCCGTCGATCCATTCCGGGAAGAAGGTTGAGATGACGCGTGCGCCGGGCTTGAAACGCGTAACGCCTTCGCCGATGCTGTCCACCACGCCTGCCATGTCAGATGCTGGGGTAAACGGGAAGGAAAGCGGAATCGGCATCGTGCCTTCAATCACCATTTTATCCCGGTAGTTGAGCGCAACGGCATTAACCCTTACGCGAACCTCCCCCGGGCCTGGCTGTGGAACAGGCTCCTGAACGAGCCTGAGGCTTTCACGACCAAGGGCATCCATTGACCAGCGTTGCATTGTTTCAGTCATTTTTTTCTCCTGTCATCAGATGATTTTCAGTTCTGACAGTCTACCGTTGACTCAGCGTCGCCAGTGGCGATAAGTTTTCCCTTCATTGATGACCAAATTGACACAATCCGTCCATGACCGATACGCTGAAAGATATTCCCGTTTTCGTTGCCTCCGTTGAGGCAGGAAGTTTTGCCCAGGCCGCCGTCCGTCTGCATTTGTCGCGCTCGGCGGTAGGAAAAAGCATTGCTCGTCTTGAAGAGAGGCTGGGGGTTCGTCTGTTTCATCGGACCACCCGCAGTCAGAGGCTGACCGATAACGGCGCGCTTTTTTATGAACGCTGCCTGCGCGCGCTGGAGGAGATCCGTGGCGCTGAATCGCAGCTTGAAACCGGAAAACATCAGGTCAACGGTCGGCTGCGTGTTGCCGTGCCGGTGCTGTTTGGTCGCCAGTGTATCGCCCCGCTGCTAATAGAGCTGGCGCAGGAGCATCCCGGGCTTGAGCTTGAAATGTCCTTCAGCGACCGCGTCGTGGATCTCGTGGAAGAAGGGTTTGATATGGCGGTGCGCAATGGCGCTCTGGCTGACAGCAGCGTGCTGGTCGCCAGAAGGCTGGGGGAGCACCGGATGGTGCTGTGCGCCGCGCCGGATTATCTGCTTAAGAATGGCCAGCCGCAAACCGTTGATGATTTACGCCAGCATACGGCCATTAACTACACGCGTGCGGGCAGAGTCCTACCCTGGCAGCTGATGGATTACGATGGCACGTCGCGCACGTTTATTCCCCGCTCATCGCTCAATATGGATGATTTGCAGGCGATCTGCGACGCGGCGCTGGCCGGCCACGGCCTTGCATGGTTACCCTGCTGGATGGTCATTAAAGAAATTCAGCAGGGAGATCTTGTCCCGCTCTTAAAGCAGGCCCCGGATGTACGCTTCGACGTTCATGCCGTCTGGCAGCAGACGCCACACCTGCCGCTAAGGGTAAGAATTGCCATAGATATGCTGGTCAAACGTTTACCGGCAGTGATGTCGCTGGAGTTTCCTGCGTCCATAAAAAAGCCGCGCTGAAGCGCGGCCAGTTATGCTGTCGTAAAGCGACGATTAAATATCGATATTCGCCGCCTTCAGGGCGTTCTCTTCGATGAAGGCGCGACGTGGTTCAACCGCATCGCCCATCAGGGTCGTGAATAGCTGATCCGCTGCGATTGCGTCTTTAACGGTGACGCGCAACATGCGACGGCTTTCCGGATCCATGGTGGTTTCCCACAGCTGATCCGGGTTCATTTCGCCCAGGCCTTTATAACGCTGAATAGAGAGACCACGACGGGACTCTTTTACCAGCCACTCCAGCGCCTGTTCGAAGCTGGCTACCGGCTGACGACGTTCGCCACGTTCGATAAACGCATCGTCTTCGATCAGACCGCGCAGCTTCTCGCCGAGGGTGCAGATACGGCGGTATTCCGGACCGGTCACAAATTCGTGCTCCAGCGGGTAGTCGGTATCGACGCCGTGGGTACGCACGCGGACGATCGGCTCGAACTGCTGCTCAGCGTTCTGCTGAACGTCGAACTTCCACTGGCTGCCATGCTGCTCTTTCTCGTTCAGCTCGCTCACCAGGGTGTTCACCCAGCGGGTGACGGTCTGCTCGTTGCTCAGATCGGCTTCGGTCAGGGTCGGCTGGTAAATCAGCTCTTTCAGCAGCGCTTTCGGATAGCGACGCTCCATACGGCCAATCATTTTCTGCGTGGCGTTGAACTCGGAGACCAGACGCTCCAGCGGCTCACCGGCCAGCGCTGGCGCGCTGGAATTTGCGTGCAGGGTCGCACCATCAAGGGCGATCGCGATTTGGTACTGATCCATCGCGTCGTCATCTTTAATGTACTGTTCCTGCTTGCCTTTCTTCACTTTGTACAGCGGCGGCTGGGCAATGTAGACGTGGCCGCGCTCAACGATTTCCGGCATCTGACGATAGAAGAAGGTCAACAGCAGCGTACGAATGTGCGAGCCGTCGACGTCCGCATCGGTCATGATGATGATGCTGTGATAGCGCAGTTTGTCCGGGTTGTACTCGTCGCGACCAATGCCGCAGCCGAGCGCGGTGATGAGCGTCGCCACTTCCTGAGAAGAGAGCATCTTGTCGAAGCGCGCTTTCTCAACGTTAAGGATTTTACCCTTCAGCGGCAGAATCGCCTGGTTCTTGCGGTTACGGCCCTGCTTCGCAGAACCGCCCGCGGAGTCCCCTTCCACAAGGTACAGTTCAGACAGCGCCGGGTCGCGTTCCTGACAGTCAGCCAGTTTGCCCGGCAGGCCTGCCAGGTCCAGCGCGCCTTTACGACGGGTCATTTCACGCGCTTTACGCGCCGCTTCACGGGCACGCGCCGCATCGATAATTTTACCCACCACGATTTTCGCGTCGGACGGGTTTTCCAGCAGGTATTCGCTCAGCAGTTCGTTCATCTGCTGTTCAACCGCCGATTTCACCTCAGAAGAGACCAGCTTGTCTTTGGTCTGTGAGGAGAACTTCGGATCCGGCACCTTCACGGAGACCACGGCAATCAGGCCTTCACGGGCATCGTCACCGGTGGCGCTGACTTTCGCTTTTTTGCTGTAGCCTTCTTTGTCCATGTAGGCGTTCAGGGTTCGGGTCATCGCCGCGCGGAAGCCCGCCAGGTGCGTACCGCCATCGCGTTGTGGAATGTTGTTGGTGAAGCAGTAGATGTTTTCCTGGAAACCGTCGTTCCACTGCAAGGCCACTTCCACGCCGATACCGTCTTTTTCAGTAGAGAAGTAGAAGATATTCGGGTGAATTGGCGTTTTGTTCTTGTTCAGATACTCAACGAACGCCTTGATACCGCCTTCGTAGTGGAAGTGGTCTTCTTTGTTATCGCGCTTGTCGCGCAGACGAATCGACACACCGGAGTTCAGGAACGACAGTTCACGCAGGCGTTTCGCCAGAATGTCGTACTCGAATTCGGTGACGTTGGTGAAGGTTTCGAGGCTCGGCCAGAAACGCACCATGGTACCGGTTTTCTCGGTATCGCCCGTGACGGCCAGCGGCGCTTCAGGCACGCCATGCTGGTAGATCTGACGGTGAATTTTGCCTTCGCGCTGGATAACCAGCTCCAGCTTCTGCGACAGGGCGTTTACTACGGATACGCCTACGCCGTGCAGACCGCCGGAAACTTTATAGGAGTTATCATCGAACTTCCCGCCTGCGTGCAGAACGGTCATGATGACTTCCGCAGCAGATACGCCCTCTTCCGGGTGAATACCGGTTGGGATACCACGACCGTCATCGGTAACGGACACGGAGTTGTCCGCATGGATCGTGACCACGATGTCTTTACAGTGACCCGCGAGCGCTTCGTCGATAGCGTTATCTACCACCTCGAATACCATGTGGTGCAGACCGGTGCCGTCATCCGTGTCGCCGATATACATACCCGGGCGCTTACGCACCGCATCCAGCCCTTTCAGGACTTTGATACTGGAGGAGTCATAAGAATTCGACATCAACGTTTCTCGCTCATTTCAACTTGGGTTAATCCGTTATTTTACCCTTTTCCACGGTAAACATCTTCGAATTTTCGTCCGACATGTCTATAACGTGTTCAGCGCTAATGGCGCTGACGAAAACCTGCGACTGCGTGGCTTTTAAGCGGCTGGCAAGCAGCCCGCGCCGCGCGTCGTCAAGTTCCGAGGCAAAATCATCTATCAGGTACAGGCAGCGTCGCCCGCTCTCTCGAGTGAGGAACTCCCCCTGCGCCAGGCGCAGCGCGCACATCAGGAGCTTCAGCTGCCCGCGCGACAGCGTGTCTTCCACCGGCGCACCGTCGGCACGAATGCGGAAATCCGCCTTGTGCGGGCCGTGCGCGGTGTAGGTCAACATGCGGTCGCGCTCGAAGCTTCTCTCTAACACCTCGGCATAATCCGTCTCTTTTTCCCAGCCACGCTGGAAAGAGAAGGTGAGAGAGAACTCGGGTAAAAACTGTTTGCAGGTGTCGGCCATGTCTTCGGCGATACCTGCGCTGTATTCGGCACGCCAGCGGCTGATTTGTTCCGCGAGAGGGATTAATTCCCTATCCCACGGACGCAGCTGAGCGTAGCGTGTAACCTGGCGCAACGCGGCGTTACGCTGCTTTAGCAGGCGCTTCAGGTTGCTCCAGGCGTTAAAGAAACCGGCTTCGTTGTGAAAGCATCCCCAGTCGAGGAACGCTCTTCTGTATTTGGGGCCGCCGTTGAGTAAAGTAAACCCCTCGGGCGTAATCAGCTGCATCGGCATCAGCAGCGCCAGCTCCGCCACTTTGTGGCCATCGGTGCCGTCGATGCGCACCTTGCTGTCGCCCTGCTTGTCTTTGGTCAGGCCGATGGCGGTTTCCCGCTCTGCGCCCTGCAAACGCCCGTGCAGAACAAAAGATTCCTGCTCGTGGCGAATCACGCGACCAATCTGCAAACTGCGAAACGCCCGGCCATGGCCGAGCGTATAGATGGCTTCCAGCACGCTGGTTTTGCCGCTGCCGTTCGCGCCAACCAGGAAGTTAAAGCCAGGGGATAAAGCGAGATCCGCGCTTTCGATATTGCGAAAGTCGCGGATCAACAGACGGGTGAGCGACATTACAGTCTCATTGGCATGACAACATAAGCAGCCGACTGCGATGCGGCATCTTCAATCTGTACGCTCGAAACGGAGTCAGTCAGCAGGATGCGAACGTTCTCGCATTTCAGTGCATTCAGCACATCCAGCACATAGCTGACGTTGAAGCCGATTTCCATCTCAGCCCCGGCGTAGGTGACGTCCAGAATCTCTTCTGCCTCTTCCTGCTCCGGGTTGTTGGCGGTGATTTTGATCTGGTTTTCACTCACGTACAGACGTACGCCGCGGAATTTCTCGTTGGAGAGAATAGCGGCACGCGCGAACGCCTGCTTGAGGATGTCGCAACCCGCCTCCAGCGTTTTATCCGGGTTCTTCGGCAATACGCGGCGATAATCCGGGAAACGACCGTCTACCAGCTTCGATGTGAAGACAAAATCGCCCACGTGGGCACGAATATTGTTGCTGCCGATCTGCACGCGCAGCGGCGTTTCACCGCCGTCGAGCATACGCATCAGTTCAATTACGCCTTTACGCGGTACGATCACCGAATGGTTTGGCAGTGAATCGCCAATCGGCATGGAACAGACCGCCAGACGGTGACCGTCGGTAGCCACGGTACGCAGCTCTTCACCTTCGGTTTCGAACAGCATGCCGTTTAAGTAGTAACGAACGTCCTGATGCGCCATGGAGAACTGCGTGGCTTCAATCAGACGCTTCATCGTCGCCTGCGGCAGGGTAAATTCAACTTCGCTCTGCCAGTCATCCAGGTTCGGGAAGTCCGCAGCGGGCAGCGTGGAGAGGGAGAAACGGCTACGGCCAGAGCGCACCAGCATGCGGTCGCCCTCCAGCTGCACGGCGATTTCAGCGCCTTCCGGCAGCCCACGGCAAATATCAAAGAATTTACGTGCCGGAACCGTGGTCGCGCCCGCGTCGTGCGGCTGAGTCAGCGTAACGCGCGCGATCATTTCCATTTCCAGATCTGTGCCGGTCAGCGACAGCGTACCGTCCGCGACCTGAAGCAGCAGGTTTCCAAGAATAGGCAGCGTAGGGCGGCCGCCTAATGGGCCACTCACCTGTTGCAGCGGTTTTAATAAATGTTCACGTTCAACGGTAAATTTCATAGCGTCACGATGATAATGTTCTGATTAAATTGGAAAAATCTTCTTTTATGTCGTGGCTTTCTTCGCGTAACTGCTCGATCTTGCGACAGGCGTGCAGCACGGTCGTATGGTCACGGCCACCAAACGCATCACCGATTTCCGGCAGGCTGTGGTTGGTTAGCTCTTTTGCCAGCGCCATCGCCATCTGACGCGGACGCGCCACCGAGCGGGAACGACGTTTAGACAGTAAATCTGCCACTTTGATCTTGTAGTACTCAGCCACCGTCTTCTGAATATTGTCGATAGTGACCAGTTTTTCCTGCAAAGCCAATAAATCGCGCAGCGCTTCACGCACAAAATCGATGGTGATCGCCCGACCGGTGAAGTTGGCGTTGGCGATAACGCGGTTCAGCGCCCCTTCCAGCTCACGCACGTTGGAACGCAGGCGCTTGGCAATGAAGAACGCCACTTCACCCGGCAGGCGAATGTCGTTCTCGTCGGCTTTTTTCATCAGGATCGCGACGCGGGTTTCCAGCTCCGGCGGCTCGATCGCCACGGTCAGGCCCCAGCCGAAGCGGGATTTGAGACGATCTTCAACGCCGTTGATCTCTTTTGGATAACGATCCGAGGTCAGAATGATCTGCTGATTGCCTTCCAGCAGGGCGTTAAAGGTATGGAAAAACTCTTCCTGCGATCGTTCTTTATTGGCAAAGAACTGAATGTCATCGATCAGCAGCGCATCAACGGAACGGTAGTAGCGTTTAAACTCTTCGATCGCATTGTTTTGCAGGGCTTTTACCATGTCCTGAACGAAGCGTTCGGAGTGCATATACACCACTTTGGCATTGGGCTTACGCGCCATAATGCCGTTGCCCACCGCATGCAGCAGGTGCGTTTTACCGAGACCCGTGCCGCCATACAGGAACAGCGGGTTATAAGCGCCACCGGGGTTATCGGCAACCTGACGAGCCGCCGCGCGTGCCAGCTGGTTCGACTTACCTTCAACGAAGTTATCGAACGTGTGTTTCACGTTAACGTTAGAGCGGTAGGTAGGCTCAGCGGGGGCCGGAACGTTATCCCAGCCCTGACGAACCGGTGCAACGCGAGGCGCTGGAGCGGGCGCCGCCTGTGCAGGGGCTGCCACATTGACAACTTCACGAACGGTTTGGGTGACCGGCTTTGTGCCCACTTCAAAACGCAGCTGTGGGGCATCTGACCCGCAGAAATCGTTCAGCAGTCCATTGATGTTATTAAGGTATTTATCCCTTACCCAATCGAGCACGAAACGGTTTGGCGCATACAAAGCCAGCGTGTTATCGCTCAGTTCCGCCTGCAACGGGCGGATCCACATACTGAATTCTGTGGCTGGTAACTCATCCTGCAATCGGGCAAGACACTGCTGCCAAAGCGAAAGTGACACGGCGGACTCCAATCGAACAATAAAAGAAAACTATTGAATATTCATGATTGTTGGCGCACATCGACATGACCCCATCAGGGTGATGTGCGAACCGCTATCTGCGGTTATACACGCTATCGTTGATACAACCTGAACGATGTTGTGTTTATGCCCGACCAGGATCGCTGGATCCCGATCGGGACCGCGGATCATAGCCTAAACTGAGCCAGAGATCTTCTGTTTCTCACAGATTCTTCCCGATTTATCCACAGGAAGATCCGGAATCGGGTAAGTGTAAACGATCCTGACGCGAGTGCCTCGCGATTTAGGCCGCATATTGGAAAATTTAATGAGCACAGACAATTTTTGGCTTAAATGATCTAACGAAGATCCGGGGCGATCCTTGCGCTTTATCGTTGAGCCCGTATAATCCTCGACCCGGCGCGTGATGCTCATCTTCCTGCGTCGTCCGCTGCTCATTTTCCACGCGAAAACGTGCGGAAATACACAGGGATTTAAGGAAAGAGAATTGACTCCGGAGTGTACAATTATTACAATCCGGCCTCTTTAATCACCCACGGCTTCGGCGTCCGTCATTCGAAACTCGGTCGGGCATCCGCAAAAGTCATGAATTTTTTCAAGTTTAGGTAGAAATCGCCATGAAACGCACTTTTCAACCGTCTGTACTGAAGCGCAACCGTTCTCACGGCTTCCGTGCTCGTATGGCTACTAAAAATGGTCGTCAGGTTCTGGCACGTCGTCGTGCTAAAGGCCGCGCTCGTCTGACCGTTTCCAAGTAATAAAGCTAACCCCTGAGTGGTTAAGCTCGCATTTCCCAGGGAGTTACGTTTGTTAACTCCCACTCATTTCACTTTCGTCTTCCAGCAGCCATTACGGGCTGGCACGCCGCAAATCACCATCCTCGGCCGCCAAAATTCGCTGGGGCATCCCCGCATCGGTCTCACAGTCGCCAAGAAAAACGTTAAGCGTGCGCATGAACGCAACCGGATTAAACGTCTGACGCGTGAAAGCTTCCGTTTACGTCAGCACGAACTGCCTTCAATGGATTTCGTGGTGGTGGCTAAAAAAGGGGTTGCCGACCTCGATAACCGTGCTCTCTCGGAAGCGTTGGAAAAATTATGGCGCCGCCACTGTCGCCTGGCTCGCGGGTCCTGATAGCCCTCATTCGGGTCTATCAACGCCTGATTAGTCCGCTACTCGGGCCACACTGCCGTTTCACGCCAACATGCTCAAGCTACGGAATTGAGGCATTGCGCAGGTTTGGAGTGATAAAAGGCAGTTGGTTGACGGTGAAACGCGTATTAAAATGCCACCCTTTACACCCAGGTGGAGACGACCCCGTCCCTCCAGGACCTTTTGATACCAGAGAACACTAACGATGGATTCGCAACGCAATCTTCTTATCATCGCTTTGTTGTTCGTGTCTTTCATGATCTGGCAGGCATGGGAGCAGGATAAAAATCCTCAACCCCAGCAGCAGACCACGCAGACCACGACCACCGCAGCGGGTAGCGCCGCCGACCAGGGCGTACCGGCCAGTGGCCAGGGGAAACAGATTACGGTTAAGACCGATGTGCTTGAGCTGACTATCAACACCCGTGGTGGTGATGTTGAGCAGGCGCTGCTGTTGACCTACCCGAAAGAGCTGAAGTCTACCGAACCGTTCCAGTTACTGGAAACCACGCCTGAATTTATCTACCAGGCGCAGAGCGGCCTGACCGGTCGTGATGGCCCGGATAACCCGGCTAACGGTGCGCGTCCACTGTATAACGTCGAGAATGACACGTTTGTGCTGGCTGATGGTCAGAACGAACTGGTTATCCCGATGACCTACACCGACGCGGCAGGCAACACCTTCACCAAAACCTTCACCCTGAAACGCGGTGAGTATGCGGTGAACGTGGGCTACAGCGTACAGAACGCCGGTGCGAAACCACTGGAAATCTCTACCTTTGGTCAGTTGAAGCAGTCCATCAATCTGCCGTCTCACCGTGACACCGGAAGCAGCAACTTTGCGCTGCATACCTTCCGTGGCGCGGCTTACTCCACGCCAGATACCAAGTACGAGAAATACAAATTCGACACCATTGCCGATAACGAAAACCTGAACGTCAGCTCTAAAGGCGGTTGGGTCGCAATGCTGCAACAGTATTTCGCGACGGCGTGGGTACCGAATAACGACGGTACGAACAACTTCTACACCGCGAACCTCGGCAACGGTATTGCAGCCATCGGCTACAAATCTCAGCCGGTTCTGGTGCAGCCGGGTCAAACCGGTAAACTGGCAAGCACCCTGTGGGTCGGCCCGGAAATCCAGGACAAAATGGCTGCCGTTGCGCCGCACCTGGATCTGACCGTCGATTACGGTTGGTTGTGGTTCATCTCTCAGCCGCTGTTTAAGCTGCTGAAGTTCATCCACAGCTTCCTGGGTAACTGGGGCTTCTCCATCATCGTTATCACCTTTATCGTTCGTGGCATCATGTACCCGCTGACTAAAGCGCAGTACACCTCCATGGCGAAGATGCGTATGCTACAGCCGAAGATTCAGGCTATGCGTGAGCGTCTGGGCGATGACAAACAGCGTCAGAGCCAGGAGATGATGGCCCTGTATAAAGCAGAGAAAGTGAACCCACTGGGTGGTTGCTTCCCGCTGCTGATTCAGATGCCAATCTTCCTTGCGCTGTACTACATGCTGATGGGTTCCGTTGAGCTGCGCCACGCACCGTTCGCTCTGTGGATCCATGACCTGTCCGCACAGGACCCGTACTACATCCTGCCGATCCTGATGGGCGTGACGATGTTCTTCATTCAGAAGATGTCTCCGACCACCGTGACCGACCCGATGCAGCAGAAGATCATGACCTTTATGCCGGTCATCTTCACCGTGTTCTTCCTGTGGTTCCCGTCAGGTCTGGTGCTGTACTATATCGTCAGCAACCTGGTGACCATCATCCAGCAGCAGCTGATTTACCGTGGTCTGGAAAAACGTGGCCTGCATAGCCGCGAAAAGAAAAAGTCCTGATTCGGTAACTTAACGCTAAAATAAGGGCGGTCGATTGACCGCCTTTTTTATTTGTATTGAACGAGAGCAACCATGAGCCATAACGACACTATCGTCGCCCAGGCAACCCCACCGGGACGCGGTGGTGTAGGCATTCTGCGCATCTCCGGCCTGAAGGCGCGTGAGGTGGCCGAAGCGGTGCTGGGTAAACTGCCAAAGCCGCGCTACGCTGATTATCTGCCGTTTAAGGATGCCGACGGCACACCGCTGGACCAGGGCATCGCGCTGTGGTTCCCCGGCCCAAACTCCTTCACCGGCGAAGACGTGCTGGAGCTTCAGGGTCACGGCGGCCCGGTGATCCTCGACCTGCTGTTAAAACGTATTCTGACCCTGCCTGGCCTGCGCATTGCAAAGCCGGGTGAGTTCTCCGAGCGTGCTTTCCTCAACGATAAGCTCGACCTGGCGCAGGCCGAGGCGATTGCCGACCTGATCGACGCCAGTTCCGAACAGGCAGCCCGCTCCGCGCTGAACTCGTTGCAGGGGGCATTTTCCGCACGCGTGAATCACCTTGTGGAAGCACTTACTCACCTGCGAATCTATGTCGAAGCGGCTATCGACTTCCCGGACGAGGAGATCGACTTCCTCTCAGACGGTAAAATTGAAGCTCAGCTCAACCAGGTGATGAACGATCTCGATGCCGTTCGCGCCGAAGCGCGCCAGGGCAGCCTGCTGCGTGAAGGAATGAAGGTGGTGATTGCTGGTCGCCCCAATGCCGGAAAATCGAGCCTGCTGAACGCCCTGGCGGGCCGTGAAGCGGCGATCGTGACCGACATAGCCGGCACCACCCGCGATGTCCTGCGCGAGCATATCCATATCGACGGCATGCCGCTGCACATCATCGACACCGCTGGCCTGCGCGATGCGAGCGATGAAGTCGAGCGTATCGGTATCGAACGCGCCTGGCAGGAGATCGAGCAGGCCGACCGCGTGCTGTTTATGGTGGACGGCACCACAACCGACGCCGTTGACCCGGCTGAAATCTGGCCAGACTTTATCGCCCGTCTCCCGGCTAAACTGCCGATCACCGTGGTGCGCAACAAGGCCGACGTTACCGGCGAAACGCTGGGCATCAGCGATGTGAATGGTCACTCACTTATTCGCCTGTCGGCCCGTACCGGTGAAGGCGTGGAAGCCCTGCGTAGCCATCTCAAACAGAGCATGGGCTTCGACACCAGTATGGAGGGCGGCTTCCTGGCGCGTCGTCGTCACTTGCAGGCGCTGGAAGAGGCGGCACGCCACCTTGAGCAGGGTAAAGCCCAGCTGATCGGCGCGTGGGCGGGTGAACTGCTGGCGGAAGAGCTGCGTCTGGCGCAGCAGAACCTGAGCGAGATCACCGGGGAGTTTACGTCGGACGATCTGCTGGGACGGATTTTCTCGAGCTTCTGTATTGGTAAGTAATTCCCGTTAATACAGGGTGATTTCCTCCAGGGAAATCACCATTGTCCAAATGGCAACTCGCTTAATCCCTCCACGCCCCCTATCCTGCTTGCCTGCATCTATGGGGGATTTATGGCTCGTTTTCTGTTCTGTAGTTTTGCGCTGGTTCTGCTGTATCCGTCCGGCATTGATATGTATCTGGTGGGGCTACCGCATATTGCCCGCGATCTGGGCGCCAGCGAGGCGCAGCTGCACATCGCGTTTTCGGCCTACCTCGCGGGAATGGCGTCGTCGATGGTGTTTGCCGGGAAAATCGCGGATAAAGCAGGCCGTCAGCCCGTCGCCATTACGGGTGCAGTTATCTTTGCGCTGGCATCAGTACTGTCTTCAGTAGCTCAGGAAAGCACAATGTTCCTGTCAGGCCGTTTTATCCAGGGCATTGGCGCGGGTGGCTGTTACGTGGTGGCGTTTGCTATTCTTCGCGATACCTTAAGCGCCCAGCGCCGCGCTAAAGTGCTGTCGATGCTGAACGGCATTACCTGCATCATCCCGGTGCTGGCACCGGTTGTAGGCTACCTGATTATGCTTAAATTTCCGTGGCAGAGTCTTTTCTGGACCATGGCCGCAATGGGCGCCATCGTCTTTATCCTGTCCGTGACGGTGCTGAAAGAGACCCATCCCGGTTCGCAACAGCCATATCACACCGCAACCCTCCATCCGGCTGAAAAGCTGATGAATCGCTTTTTCCTGAGTCGGCTGACAATCACCACGCTTAGCGTGGCGGTGATCCTCACCTATGTAAACGTTTCCCCGGTGTTGCTGATGGAGACGATGGGCTTCAATCGCGGTGAGTATTCGACGGTGATGGCGCTAACCGCGATGGTGAGCATGGCGGTTTCATTCTCCACGCCCTTTGCGCTCAACATCTTCCGCCAGCGCACGCTGATGCTCACCTCACAGACGCTGTTCCTCGCCGCAGGCGTGATCCTGGCGACCGCCACCTCACACGCTGTAATGCTGGTGGGCATTACTCTGATCTGCGCCGGATTCTCCGTCGGCTTTGGTGTGGCGATGAGTCAGGCACTTGGCCCGTTTTCATTGCGGGCAGGCGTGGCAAGCTCGGTGCTGGGCATTGCGCAGGTCTGCGGTTCGTCACTGTGGATTTGGCTGGCGGCGGTGATCGGCCTTAACGCGCTGAATATGCTGATCGGGGTTCTGATTGGCTGTAGCATACTCTGCATTACCTTACTTATGGTCATCCAGCCCGCGGCGCACTATGAAGAAGCCCATCAGCAGTCTCGATCTTAATCTTTTACTTTGCCTGCAACTTTTGTTGCAGGAGCGCAGCGTCACCAAAGCCGCGAAGCGGATGAACGTGACGCCGTCCGCGGTGAGTAAATCGCTGGCGAAGCTGCGCGACTGGTTCGACGATCCGCTGTTTGTGAAAACGCCTTTAGGGCTATTGCCCACACCGCTGACGGTGAGTCTGGAACAGGATTTGGCCGACTGGATGCAGATTGGCAACCAGATCCTCGATAAATTCCACCATAGCTCTCCTGGCGGGCTTAAGTTTGTGCTCGCCGCCGAAACACCGCTGATGCTGATCCGCTTTAATACCCTGCTGGAGCAGGTGAATGAACGCTACCCACAGGCGACGGTGAAGCTGCGCCAATGGGATTACGATTCGCTGGACGCCATTACGCGCGGAGAAGTGGATCTGGGCTTCACCGGGCGTGAAACGCACCCTCGCTCGCGCGAACTGCTAAAGCTGATGCCGTGGTTTATCGACTACGAAATCCTGTTCAGTGACCGTCCGTGCGTGTATTTGCGCGAGGATCATCCCGCGCTCCAGGAAGCATGGGATCTGGAGACGTTTCTGCGCTACCCGCATATCAGCATCTTCTGGGAACGCAGCGACACCTGGGCGCTCGACGAGGTGCTAAGAGAGATGGGTCGGGAGCGTAACATCGCCATGAGTTTGCCCGGTTTTGAACAGTCGATGTTTATGGCGGCCCAGCCGGATCACAACTACATTGCCACTGCGCCGCACTACTGCCATCACTACAATCAACTCCACCAGCGTAATCTGGTCTGTCTGCCCATTCCCATCGATGAGGCGCAGGCAGAAAAGCTCACCGTCCCCTTCACGCTGATCTGGCATAAACGGAACAGCCATAATCCGAAAATCCTCTGGCTGCGCGAGACGATCAAAGCGCTGTATACCGCACCAGGTCAGGTTTTTGCCTAAGATAATGTAAAGTTCGGTGCTCAGGCTTCTCTTATTTCCATTTACTGATTAAAACAGAAGCTGAGTTAAGCGATAATCATGTAACCGTTTAACCGACTACGACCATTATCAAGGAGCGAAAAATGGCTACGCACTTTGCACGAGGAACATTAACGGAAGGGCATCTCGTATCGGCCAGACTTTCTTCAGCCTGTCACAGTGAGGCGCTCAAACTACCTGAACACCGCAGGACGCGGTTTTTAGCTTCCAGAGCGCTCCTCGCAGAACTGCTTTTTATGCTCTACGGCACCAGCGAATTACCGGACATACTCACCCAGCCAGAAGGTCGTCCGGTTTTTGCGGACCCGGCACTCCCCCATTTTTCCATTGCGTACACCGGCAACATTGTTGGCGTCGCGCTGACGACGGAAGGTGATTGCGGCCTGGATATGGAGCTACAACGCGTCACGCGCAGCTTCCATGGTGCTAACGCGCTCGATGAATACCCGCTCTCCAGCAATGAAAAGCTGTGGATACGTAACCAGAACGACCCCGTTGAAGCCAGAGCGCAGCTCATCACCCTTCGCCAGAGCATCCGCAAACTGAGCGGCGCGGCGTCAGACGACGCCAGCCTGTTGCAGCTGCTCCCCGGCTCCGGACGCCTGCGCGCGACAAAAGCCTCGCTGGTAGAGGCACTCTGCGACGCTGAGGACGTACTGATCTGGTCCGTTGCGGTGACCCCCGCCATCGAACGGCTGAAAATCTGGGAGTTTGACAGCACTCGCGGTTGGCGTAGTCTTCCGGATGTACCTGAGCGCGCCAACGAGCCCGCCGCGCGCCTGATGCGATTAACCAGTTTACCGGCAGAAAAAGCATACACCCATAGCTGATCCGTCCAGGATCATCATGATGAAACAGGAGTAATCATGTCTGATACGTTGAAAGTTGTTACGTTACTGGGAAGCCTGCGCAAAGGTTCTTTTAACGGGATGGTTGCCCGTACGCTGCCGCAGCTGGCGCCTGCGGGAATGGAGATCAGTGCCCTGCCGTCCATTGGCGACATCCCGCTTTATGATGCTGACGTTCAGCAGGAAGAAGGGTTCCCGCAGAGTGTGGAAGCGATAGCCGAGCAAATCCGTCAGGCTGACGGCGTGGTGATTGTGACGCCTGAATATAACTACTCGGTGCCGGGTGGTCTGAAGAACGCCATTGACTGGCTGTCCCGTTTACCGGAGCAGCCGCTGTCTGGTAAACCTGTGCTGATCCAGACCAGCTCAATGGGCGCCATCGGCGGCGCGCGCTGCCAGTATCACCTGCGTCAGATCCTGGTGTTCCTGGATGCGATGGTGATGAACAAGCCGGAATTTATGGGCGGCGTGATTCAGAACAAGGTCGACCCGCAGACGGGTGAAGTGGTGGATCAGAGTACGCGTGACCATCTCTCTGGCCAGCTGACCGCGTTTGGGGATTATATTAAGCGGGTGAAGGCCTGATAAAAAAGCCCGGTGGCGCTAGCGCTTACCGGGCCTACACTCGTCAGTAGGTCAGGTAAGCGAAGCGCCACCTGACACCACCAGCATCTTAGTGTGCATCAATAAACACAATCTTCAGCACAAACAGCAGCGCCACAATAATCACGCACGGGCTAAGTTCGCGGAAGCGGCCGGTACCGATCTTCATCACGCAGTAAGAGATAAAGCCCAGCGCGATACCTTCGGTGATCGAGAAGCTGAACGGCATCATCACCGCGGTAATAAATGCCGGAACGGCTTCCGTCAGATCTTCCCACTTCACGCGCGCCAGGCTTGAGGTCATCAGCACGCCGACGTAGATCAGCGCGCCGGCTGCCGCGTATGGTGGCACCATCCCCGCCAGCGGAGAGAGGAAGATCACCAGCAGGAACAGCAGACCCACAACTACCGCAGTCAGGCCGGTACGACCGCCCACGGACACACCGGAAGAGGATTCAATGTAAGCGGTAACAGACGAGGTACCGATGAAAGAGCCTGCAACGGAAGAGATGCTATCCACATACAGCGCCTGCTTCATGCGCGGGAATTTGCCTTTTTCATCTGCCAGACCCGCTTTGTCGGTCACGCCAATCAGCGTACCGGAGGAGTCAAACAGGTTGACCAGCATGAAGGAGAAAATCACCCCGGCCAGTCCCAGGTTCAGCGAGCCCGCCAGATCAACGTGGCCAATCACGGTAGAGACGCTCGGTGGCGCAGAGACGATACCGTTGTAATGCACGTCACCCAGCATCCAGCCCAGCAGCGTGGTCACAATGATAGAGACCAGCACCGCAGCATGGATGTTGCGCGATGCCAGGATCGCGATGATAAAGAAGCCCAGCACGCCCAGCAGCACGCTGTGAGAGGTCAGGTTACCAATGCTCACCAGCGTTTCCGGGTTCGCCACGATAACGCCAGCGTTTTTCAGCCCCATCATGCCGATGAACAGACCGATACCGCTGGTGATGCCCACGCGCAGGCTCACGGGAATGTTCGCAATCATCCAGTAGCGCACGCGGAAGATGGTCAGCAGCAGCAGGCCGACCGCGCCCCAGAAAATAGCGCCCATCCCAACCTGCCACGGCAAGCCCATCGCCTGAACCACCACGAACGCAAAGAACGCATTCAGACCCATTGCCGGGGCCAGCGCCACGGGCAGATTAGCGAAAACGCCCATCAGGATGCTGCCAAGGGCCGCGATTAGACAGGTGGTTACAAAGACGGCGCTGGTGTCCATGCCAGCCACGCCCAGAATTTGTGGGTTAACGAAAACGATATAGACCATCGTCAGGAAGGTAGTAAAACCGGCGATCACTTCGGTGCGTGCCGTTGTGCCGTGCTCGCGCAGTTTGAACACGCGCTCAAGCAGCCCCTGACCAGACGTCTGGGTAGTGTGTTGTTGACTCATCATCAATTTCCGAACAAGGAGGGAAAATTCGTCGCTATCCTATACCAAAATGCGACAATAGTGGCGGTTACGGGATACTTTTTTCATTGATTTTGCTTATACGGCAACGATTGCGTCCCGGTGAACTGCCGTACGAAAACGTTAAACTTGTTAAAAGGGAAAGGCATGTCCGGAATTGAAGCGGTATTTTTCGACTGTGACGGTACGCTGGTCGACAGTGAGGTCATTTGTTCCCGCGCGTATGTCGCCATGTTCCAGGAATTTGGTATTACGCTCGATCTCGAAGAGGTGTTTAAACGCTTTAAGGGCGTGAAGCTGTACGAGATCATCGACATCATTAACGAAGAGCACGGGGTGGATCTGGTGAAAGCGGATCTGGAACCGGTGTACCGCGCCGAGGTCGCACGCCTCTTCGACGCCGAGCTGGAAGTTATCGCCGGCGCTAACGCACTGCTGGATGCGATGACGGTGCCGATCTGCGTAGTCTCTAACGGACCGGTCAGCAAAATGCAGCACTCGCTCGGCAAGCTGGAGATGTTGCACCACTTCCCGGAAAAACTGTTCAGCGGCTACGATATCCAGCGCTGGAAGCCCGATCCGGCGCTGATGTTCCACGCGGCGAAGGCGATGAACGTCAACGTGGAGAACTGCATTCTGGTGGATGACTCATCTGCCGGCGCGCAGTCAGGGATTGATGCGGGGATGGAGGTGTTTTACTTCTG
This sequence comes from Enterobacter cloacae complex sp. S1, assembly GCF_014930525.1. NCBI lineage: Bacteria > Pseudomonadati > Pseudomonadota > Gammaproteobacteria > Enterobacterales > Enterobacteriaceae > Enterobacter > Enterobacter cloacae complex sp. S1. The sequence goes on along the minus strand of NZ_JADBRE010000005.1, from coordinate 34,596 downwards.
CGCCGATCCGCACAACAAGCCGATCGACCATCCAAAAGTGACAACCTTTACCGATCTGGCGCAACTGCCAGCGTTGTGGAAGGCGCGCGGGTGGGATATTACGCGTTGAATTAACGTAGGGCGGGTAAGCGTTAGCGCCACCCGCCACACATATCACTCTTTCGGATCTTTACCCGCCAGCAGCTTGTCCAGCTCGTCGCCGCCCACGTGTCGGAAATCCTGCCCCTTCACGAAATAGAAAATGTATTCGCAAATGTTCTGGCAACGGTCACCGATACGCTCGATGGAGCGCGCACAGAACAGCGCGGTCAGTACGCTTGGAATGGTACGTGAATCTTCCATCATGTAGGTCATCAGCTGACGCACAATGCCTTCGTATTCCTGGTCAACTTTCTTGTCTTCACGGTAGATACGGACCGCTTCGTCCAGATCCATGCGCGCGAAAGCGTCCAGCACGTCGTGCAGCATCTGCACGGTGTGGCGCCCGAGAGACTCCAGGCTCACCAGCAGCGGCTGGTGCTGCTGGGAGAATTTCTCCAGCGCGGTACGGCAGATTTTATCCGCCACGTCACCGATACGCTCCAGCTCGGCGATGGTTTTGATGATCGCCATCACCAGACGCAGGTCGCTCGCCGTCGGCTGACGCTTCGCAATGATGCGCACGCAGGCTTCGTCGATGGCGACTTCCATCATATTGACGTTGTGGTCGCCTTCAATAACGCGCTTCGCCAGCTCGCTGTCCTGGTTGTGCATCGCCGTGATCGCATCAGAAAGCTGCTGCTCGACCATGCCGCCCATGGTCATCACCTGGGTGCGAATGCTTTCCAGCTCTGCGTTAAACTGGCCGGAAATGTGTTTATTAAGATTGAGGTTGTCCATGGTTTCTCCACATGCACTAAGGCAAATCAACCGTAGCGGCCAGTAATATAATCTTCGGTTTGTTTCTTCGCCGGACGAGTGAACAGCGCGTCCGTATCGCTGAACTCAATCAACTCGCCCAGATACATAAACGCCGTGTGGTCAGAACAACGTGCAGCCTGCTGCATGTTGTGGGTCACGATCACCACGGTGTAATCCTGCTTCAGCTCGGTGATCAGCTCTTCGATACGCCCGGTTGAGATCGGGTCCAGGGCTGAGCACGGCTCATCCAGCAGCAAGACTTCCGGGCGAATGGCGATACCGCGCGCAATGCACAGACGCTGCTGCTGACCACCGGAGAGAGAGTACCCGCTCTGGTGAAGTTTATCTTTGGTTTCGTTCCATAATGCGGCCTTGGTCAATGCCCACTGCACGCGCTCGTCCATATCCGCACGGGAGAGCTTCTCAAACAGACGCACACCAAAGGCGATGTTGTCATAGATCGACATCGGGAACGGCGTGGGTTTCTGGAATACCATCCCCACTTTCGCACGCAGCAGGGCGATATCCTGGGTATTGGTCAGGATGTTGTCACCGTCCAGCAGAATTTCACCTTCTGCGCGCTGCTCCGGATAGAGCGAATACATTTTGTTAAAGGTGCGCAGCAGCGTGGATTTGCCACAGCCGGACGGACCGATGAATGCCGTTACCTGGTTCTTTGCGATATCCAGGTTGATATTCTTCAGGGCATGGAATTTGCCGTAGTAGAAGTTCAAATCACGAACCTGAATCTTACCCGGGGCAGTATCAACCATACTCATTGACTCATTTCCTCATTCGGCGCCGCGATGTGCCGCGCCGTAAAAATTTAACCGTGTTTCTTCTTCGCGAAAATGACGCGCGCCAGAATGTTCAGCAACAGTACGCAAAGGGTGATGATCAGCACCCCGGCCCAGGCCAGCTGCTGCCATTCCGCGAATGGGCTCATCGCAAATTTAAAGATCGTCACCGGCAGGTTGGCGATCGGCTGCATCATGTCCGTGCTCCAGAACTGATTGGAGAGGGCGGTAAACAGCAGCGGTGCGGTTTCACCGGCGATACGGGCGATAGCCAGCAGGATACCGGTCATGATCCCCGAGACGGACGCTTTCAGGGTGATAGCCGAAATCATCTTCCATTTAGGCGTACCCAGCGCGTAAGCCGCTTCACGCAGGCTGTCCGGCACCAGTTTCAGCATGTTTTCAGTGGTACGAATAACGATAGGCACCTGCAACAGCGCCAGCGCAATCACACCCGCCCAGCCGGAGAAGTGTTCCATTTGCGCCACCACGATGGTGTAAACAAACAGACCCACGACAATCGACGGGGCAGAAAGCAGAATGTCGTTAATGAAGCGGATGACTTCAGCGATCCAGGACTTGCGGCCATATTCCGCCAGATAGATACCCGCCATGATGCCCAACGGCGTACCGAAAACAGTCGCCCACAGGATCAACAGGCCGCTGCCCGCCAGAGCGTTTGCCAGACCACCACCCGCCGTGTTCGGCGGCGGCGTCATCTCGGTGAACAGCGCCAGGGACATTCCATCAATACCCCGGGTGATGGTGGACATCAGTATCCAGATCAGCCAGAACAGGCCGAACGCCATCGTTGCCATGGAAAGCGTCAACGCAATGCGGTTTTTAATCCGGCGCTTTGACTGCATTTTGCGACGGGATTCCGCAAGCTGAGCGGTGTTTTGCATGTCGAGAGTTGCCATTAGCGTGCCCCCTCGTTTTTAGCCAGACGCATAATCATCAGCTTGGAGATAGCCAGCACAATAAAAGTGATAACAAACAGGATCAGACCCAGTTCCATCAGCGCGGCGACGTGCAGCCCGGATTCCGCTTCGGCAAATTCGTTCGCCAGCGCAGAGGTAATACTGTTCCCCGGCATATAAAGCGAGGCGCTGTCGAGCTGGTAGGTGTTGCCGATGATAAAGGTGACCGCCATGGTTTCACCCAGCGCGCGGCCTAAGCCCAGCATAATGCCGCCAATCACCCCGTTTTTGGTGAACGGAAGGACGATGCGCCAGATAACTTCCCAGGTGGTGCAGCCGATGCCGTAGGCGGACTCTTTCATCATCACCGGGGTTTGTTCGAAGACATCGCGCATGACCGCCGCAATGTACGGAATAATCATGATGGCGAGGATCACACCTGCCGCCAGAATGCCGATACCGAATGCCGGGCCGGAGAACAGCGCCCCCACAAACGGAATGGCAGAGAGAACGTTACCGACCGGCTCCTGGAAGTACGTCGCAAACAGCGGCGCGAAGATAAACAGGCCCCACATGCCGTAAACGATACTTGGGATGGCCGCCAGCAGTTCAATGGCGATACCCAGCGGACGTCGCAGCCAGCCTGGCGCCAGTTCCGTCAGGAACAGGGCAATACCAAAGCTCACCGGAACCGCAATCAGCAGGGCGATAAAAGAGGTCACCAGCGTGCCGTAAATCGGCACCAGCGCACCATAAATATCGTTCGGCGCATCCCACTCTTTGGTCCACAGGAAGGCGAAACCAAATTTTTGAATGCTCGGCCAGGAGGAGAAAATCAGGGACACGATAATGCCGCCCAGCAGCAATAGCACAATCAGCGCAGCCAGTTTCACCAGCGCGCTGAAAATCATGTCACCTTTTTTACCCGGAGGGTTAAATGCAGGCTTGGTTGCAGCCATAAATTACTCTTCTGTTTGAGACGTTTTTACGAATATGCCCGGCGGCGCTGACGCTTACCGGGCCTACAGAGTAAACCGTAGGGCGGGTAAGCGCAGCGCCACCCGCCATCTTCGTTAAATATATCCTGTTAGTACAGCGCTTTACCGCTGCTGTCTTTCACGTTGGTTTTCCATGCAGCACGGATCTGCTCAACCACGCTGTCTGGCAGGCTGGCGTAATCCAGATCGTTAGCCTGTTTGCCGCCATTTTTATATGCCCAGTCGAAGAACTTCAGCACTTCAGCACCCTGCTCAGGCTTCTTCTGCTCTTTGTGGACCAGAATGAAGGTGGTAGACGTGATAGGCCATGCATCGTCGCCTTTCTGGTTGGTCAGGTCCTGCGCGAAGGATTTGCTCCAGTCAGCGCCTTTCGCGGCGTTGGCGAAGTTCTCTTCGGTCGGGCTAACCGGTTTGCCGTCGGCAGAAACCAGTTTGGTGTAAGCCAGGTTGTTCTGCTTAGCGTAAGCGTATTCTACGTAACCGATGGAGCCTGGCAGACGCTGTACGAAGGCTGCGATACCGTCGTTGCCTTTACCGCCCAGACCGGTTGGCCAGTTAACGGTAGAGCCGGAACCGACTTTAGATTTCCACTCTTCGTTCACTTTCGCCAGGTAGCTGGTGAACACGAAAGAGGTACCAGAGCCGTCAGCACGACGAACCACCGCGATATTCTGCGAAGGCAGCTTAACGCCCGGGTTCAGCTTAGTGATGGCTTCGTCATCCCATTTTTTGATTTTGCCCAGGTAGATGTCACCCAGGGTTTTGCCGTCCAGCACCAGCTCGCCTGATTTCAGGCCAGGGATGTTAACAGCCAGCACAACGCCGCCGATCACGGTCGGGAACTGGAACAGGCCTTCCTGATTCAGTTTCTCATCAGACAGCGGAGCGTCGGATGCGCCGAAATCAACGGTATTCGCGGTAATTTGTTTTACGCCACCGGAGGAGCCGATACCCTGATAGTTGACCTTGTTACCGGTCTCTTTCTGGTAGGTATCCGCCCATTTGGCATACACCGGCGCAGGGAAGGTTGCACCAGCGCCAGTCAGGCTTGCTGCTGCAAAGGCAGAGAAAGCGCTCATTGATAAGGTCGCGGCGACAACAGTTGCGACAGTGGTACGCATAACTTTCATAATGTCTCCTGCAAGGATTTCGTAAATCATTGTTTAAGTGGCTACGATGAGCAAAATAGGACAAACAGGTGACAGATAAATGTACTAAATATGACAGTTTTATGACAAAGAAAGTTTCACTTAAAGAAAACCAAAAAGATCTTTAATTATCATCCACTTAAATGGAAACGTGACGGCAGGATTTCAGTAATATTTTCTTTATGTGACACTGAAAAAATAGCTGAAAATGACAGGTTGTCATAAAAAAAACTCCACCCGAAGGTGGAGTCTGAAGGAGTTATTCTACGGTAACAGACTTCGCCAGATTTCGCGGCTGGTCAACGTCGGTGCCTTTGATCAGCGCGACGTGATAAGCCAGCAGTTGCAGCGGAACGGTATAGAAGATCGGCGCAATCACCTCTTCCACATGCGGCATCTCGATGATGTGCATGTTGTCGCTGCTGGCGAAACCGGCATCTTTATCCGCAAAGACGTACAGAACACCACCACGGGCGCGCACTTCTTCGATGTTAGATTTCAGTTTTTCCAGCAGTTCGTTGTTCGGTGCCACCACGATAACCGGCATATCCGCGTCGATCAGCGCCAGCGGGCCATGTTTCAGTTCACCTGCCGCGTAAGCTTCAGCGTGAATGTAAGAGATCTCCTTCAGTTTCAGCGCGCCTTCCAGCGCAATCGGATACTGATCGCCACGCCCCAGGAACAGGGAGTGATGTTTGTCAGAGAAATCTTCCGCCAGCGCCTCAATGCGTTTGTCCTGAGACAGCATCTGCTCGATACGGCTCGGCAGCGCCTGAAGGCCATGCACAATGTCGTGTTCAACGGAGGCATCCAGACCTTTCAGACGCGCCAGTTTCGCCACCAGCATCAGCAGAACGGTTAACTGAGTGGTAAACGCCTTGGTGGAAGCCACGCCAATTTCAGTACCGGCTTTGGTCATCAGCGCCAGATCGGATTCACGTACCAGCGAAGAGCCCGGCACGTTACAGATGGCCAGCGAGCCCAGGTAACCCAACTCTTTAGACAGACGCAGCGCCGCCAGGGTATCAGCCGTTTCGCCAGACTGAGAAAGGGTGATCATCAGGCTGTTACGACGCACCGCAGATTTGCGGTAGCGGAACTCAGACGCGATTTCCACATCACACGGCACGCCCGCCAGGGATTCAAACCAGTAGCGCGAGACCATACCGGAGTTATAAGAGGTACCGCAGGCCACGATCTGAATGTGCTCGACTTTGCCCAGCAGTTCGTTGGCATTGGCGCCCAGCTCGCTCAGATCCACTTCGCCGTGGCTGATGCGCCCGGTCAGGGTGTTTTTAATGGCGTTTGGCTGTTCGTAGATCTCTTTCTGCATGTAGTGACGGTAAGCACCTTTGTCGCCCGCGTCGTATTGCAGGTTTGATTCGATCTCCTGACGCTTAACCTGCTCGCCTTTCGTGTCGAATACGGTCACGCTGCGACGTGTCACCTCGGCAATGTCTCCCTCTTCCAGGAAGATAAAGCGACGGGTAACCGGCAACAGCGCCAGCTGGTCGGAAGCGATAAAGTTTTCACCCATGCCCAGACCAATCACCATCGGACTACCGGAACGCGCGGCCAGCAGCGTGGACGGGTCGCGGGAATCCATGATCACCGTACCGTAAGCACCACGCAGCTGAGGGATAGCGCGCAGCACCGCATCACGCAGTGTACCGCCCTTTGCCAGCTCCCAGTGCACCAGGTGAGCAATCACTTCGGTGTCGGTTTCAGAGACGAAGGTATAGCCGCGCGCTTTCAGTTCTTCACGCAGCGGTTCGTGGTTTTCGATAATGCCGTTATGCACCACCACGATGTGTTCAGACACATGCGGGTGTGCGTTGCCTTCAGATGGCTCACCGTGGGTCGCCCAGCGGGTATGTGCAATACCGGTGCCACCGTGCAGCGGATGTTCTTCCGCAGCCTGGGCCAGCATCTGCACTTTACCGAGACGACGCAGACGGGTCATATGACCTTCTGCATCGACCACAGCCAGACCGGCTGAGTCGTAACCACGGTATTCCAGACGACGTAAACCTTCGAGAAGGATTTCAGCAATATCACGCTGCGCAACTGCGCCAACAATTCCACACATAGTTAGATTTCCTGATTATGGCGTTATGCCATGCGTTGTCGCTGACCTGTATTTGCCCTTTCCGGGCGCCCCGAGCCTTGTAGAGAGTGGGGTTATTTTTATGGGTACTGCTTGTGGGGGGAGATATATATTTATCTCCTCTCCCGGGTTTGCCTGATGTCGGCTACGCCTTATCAGGCCTACTCAATCGTAGGGCGGGTAAGCATAGCGCCACCCGCCTTGTTGTTACTTCTTCTTCACCGGGCGTTTCCAGCCCTGCTTGCTGACCTGCGGCACACGGCTTAACACCAGCTCGTTCTCGGCCACATCGCGCGTAACGGTTGTCCCGGCGGCAATGGTCACGCCTTTGCCCACGGTGACGGGCGCCACCAGCTGGGTATCGGAGCCTACAAACACATCATCACCGATGATGGTTTTAAACTTATTGGCACCGTCATAGTTACAGGTGATGGTTCCAGCACCGATGTTTACGTTGTCGCCAATTTCCGCATCGCCCAGATAGGTCAGATGACCGGCTTTCGAGCCCTTACCCAGACGCGCTTTTTTCATTTCCACAAAGTTACCTACGTGAGCGCCTTCCAGCAGCTCAGCGCCCGGGCGCAGACGCGCAAACGGGCCGATGGTACATGCCGCCTCAAGATGGGCATCTTCCACCACGCTGTACGGGCTGATTTCGCAGTCGTCACCGATCACGCTGTTTTTAATCACGCAGCCAGTGCCGATTTTGACGCGGTTGCCCAGCGTGACGTTACCTTCCAGGATAACGTTAGTATCTATTTCAACGTCGCGCCCGTGGGTCAGCGTGCCACGCAGATCGAAACGCGCCGGATCGCGCAGCATAACGCCCGCGAGCAACAGCTTTTCTGCCTGCTCGGACTGGTAAATACGCTCCAGGCGAGAAAGCTGGAGACGGTTGTTTACCCCGTCCGTTTCGCTGATACGAGCCGGGTGAACGGCGGCAATCTCACGCCCTTCCTGGTACGCCATCGCAATGATGTCGGTGATGTAGTATTCACCCTGCGCGTTGTTATTGTTGAGTCTGGACAGCCAGCGCTTCATATCCGCACCGTTCGCAATCAGGATGCCGGTGTTGATCTCCTGAATCTGGCGCTGTTCGTCAGTGGCATCTTTATGCTCAACAATCCCGGTTACCTTGCCGTTTTCACGCGTAATGCGGCCATAGCCGGTTGGATCGTCCAGCACGACGGTCAACAAACCGATGCCGCCCTGCGGTTTGGCTTCACGCAGGCGAGTGAGGGTTTCAACGGAGATCAGCGGGACGTCGCCGTAGAGCATCAGGATATCTTCATCATCAGCGAAGAAGGGTGCAGCCTGCTGCATCGCATGGCCTGTACCCAACTGTTCTGCCTGTAGCACCCAGTTGAGATTGTCGTCATGCAGCGTTTTTTTCAGCAGATCGCCGCCATGTCCATAAACCAGATGCACCTGGCTGGCGCCTAATTCATTCGCTGCATCAATAACATGCTGAACCATTGGCTTTCCTGCCAGCGTGTGGAGCACCTTAGGCAGATCGGAATACATGCGGGTACCTTTGCCTGCGGCAAGGATCACCACGCTCATCGCACTGTTTAACATACGCATCCTGACGGTAGTTTGTGTGAGAAGTAAAAACGTTTGATGCTTAAAATTCTACATCTTTTTCATCATGAATTAAGGCCGAAAAAAAAAGCCAGCCTGGGATCCAGACTGGCTTTTGTGCTTTTCAAGCCGGTGTTACATCGCTTTTTTGGTCAACTCGATAACGCGCAGTTTCGCGATCGCTTTGGCCAGCTCCGCAGACGCCTGAGCGTAATCCACGTCACCATGAGAGCTGCTAATGTGCTCTTCAGCCTTACGCTTCGATTCCAGGGCTCGCGCTTCGTCGAGATCCTGGCCACGAATAGCGGTATCGGCCAGAACGGTCACACTGCCTGGCTGCACTTCAAGAATGCCGCCGGACAGATAGATAAACTCTTCATGACCGAACTGTTTAACGATGCGGATCATACCAGGCTTAATGGCGGTGAGCAGCGGTGCGTGACCCGGGAAAATACCCAGTTCACCTTCACTACCCGTTACCTGGATTTTCTCGACCAGACCAGAGAACATTTGTTGCTCTGCGCTGACGACGTCCAGGTGGTAAGTCATTGCCATATCACCCTCCGATTAAGGCGTTAAAGTTTTTTGGCTTTTTCCACGGCTTCTTCGATGGAACCAACCATGTAGAACGCCTGCTCTGGCAGGTGATCGTATTCGCCTTCCATGATGCCTTTAAAGCCACGGATGGTGTCTTTCAGGGAAACGTATTTACCAGGTGCACCGGTGAATACTTCCGCAACGAAGAACGGCTGGGAGAGGAAGCGCTGGATCTTACGCGCACGTGCTACCACCAGTTTGTCTTCTTCTGACAGTTCATCCATACCCAGGATGGCGATGATGTCTTTCAGTTCCTGATAACGTTGCAGCAGGGACTGTACGCCACGCGCGGTGTCGTAGTGCTCCTGGCCAACAACCAGTGGATCCAGCTGACGGCTGGTGGAGTCCAGCGGGTCAACGGCCGGGTAGATACCCAGAGACGCGATCTGACGGCTCAGTACCACGGTTGCATCTAAGTGAGCAAAGGTGGTGGCTGGGGATGGGTCAGTCAAGTCATCCGCAGGTACGTATACCGCCTGAACGGAGGTGATAGAACCGGTTTTGGTAGAGGTGATACGTTCCTGAAGAACACCCATCTCTTCCGCCAGCGTAGGCTGATAACCTACCGCTGAAGGCATACGACCCAGCAGTGCAGATACTTCAGTACCGGCCAGGGTGTAACGGTAGATGTTATCAACGAACAGCAGAACGTCACGACCTTCGTCACGGAACTTCTCAGCCATGGTCAGGCCGGTCAGCGCAACGCGCAGACGGTTTCCTGGTGGCTCGTTCATCTGGCCGTAAACCAGGGATACTTTATCCAGAACGTTGGAGTCGGTCATTTCGTGGTAGAAGTCGTTACCCTCACGAGTACGTTCACCCACGCCCGCAAACACGGAGTAACCGGAGTGCTCGATCGCGATGTTACGGATCAGCTCCATCATGTTTACGGTTTTACCTACACCCGCACCACCGAACAGACCGACTTTACCGCCCTTCGCGAACGGACACATCAGGTCGATAACTTTGATGCCGGTTTCCAGCAGTTCCTGAGAGCTGGACAGCTCTTCGTAGGAAGGTGCCGCGCGGTGGATAGCCCAACGCTCTTCTTCACCGATGTCGCCTTTCATGTCGATTGGCTGACCCAATACGTTCATGATACGACCCAGTGTTGCTTTACCTACCGGGACTTCGATCGGGTGCTCAAGGTCTTTTACTTCCAGACCACGACGCAGACCGTCGGAAGAACCCATGGCGATGGTACGCACGATACCGCCGCCGAGCTGCTGCTGAACTTCCAGCACCAGGCTCTCGTTACCATTCTGTACCTCAAGCGCGTCGTACACGCGTGGTACGGCGTCCTGAGGGAACTCGACGTCCACCACGGCGCCGATTACCTGGACAATCTTTCCAGTAGCCATCTTGAATCCTCTACGTAATTCGTAAACCTGGTTAAACCGCGGCGGCCCCCGAGACGATCTCGGTGAGTTCCTGAGTAATGCTGGCCTGACGAGCTTTGTTGTAAACCAACTGCAGCTCTTTAATCAGGCTGCCGCCATTATCGGTCGCGGCTTTCATCGCCACCATTCGTGCGGCCTGCTCGCTGGCCAGGTTTTCTACAACGCCCTGATAAACCTGAGATTCAACGTAACGACGCAGCAGGGTATCCAGCAGCGGTTTCGGATCGGGTTCATACAGGTAATCCCAGGCTTTCTGTTTCAGCTCGTCATCTTCTGATGCCGGTAACGGCAGCATCTGAGTGAGCGTAGGCACCTGAGACATGGTGTTAATAAATTTGTTGCTGACAACGTACAGTCTGTCCAGACGGCCTTCATCGTAGGCCTGCAACATCACTTTAACCGGGCCGATCAGTTCGGACAGGGACGGGTTATCACCCATCCCGGTCACCTGAGCGACAATGTTGCCGCCAACGGAGTTAAAGAAAGAGACGCCTTTAGAGCCAATCAGTGCCAGATCGCACTGAACGCCTTTATCGGACCAGCCTTTCATATCCGCCAGCAGTTTTTTGAACAGGTTAATGTTCAAGCCGCCACACAGACCACGGTCAGTCGACACCACCAGGTAGCCCACGCGCTTAACGTCGCGTTCTTCCAGGTAAGGGTGCTTATATTCCAGATTACCGTTTGCAAGGTGACCAATCACTTTGCGCATGGTCTCTGCATAAGGACGGCTGGCCGCCATGCGATCCTGCGATTTACGCATTTTGGAAGCGGCGACCATCTCCATCGCTTTAGTGATCTTTTGCGTGTTCTGGACGCTTGCGATCTTACTACGTATCTCTTTTGCGCCGGCCATGAGCTTCTCCTCAATGCCAGACGGCTTGTCCTGAGACAAGCCGCCGGACGATTACCAGGATTGGGTTGCTTTGAAGGAATCGAGGATAGCTTTCAGCTTGCCTTCGATTTCGTCGTTATAGCCACCGGTCTGGTTGATCTCTTGCATCAGCGGAGCGTGATCACGGTCGACGTAAGCCAGCAGAGCGGCTTCGAAGCTACCGATTTTCGCCAGTTCCACATCTTCGAGGTAACCGCGTTCAGCCGCGAACAGTACCAGGCCCTGCTGAGCAACAGACATTGGCGCGTACTGTTTCTGCTTCAGCAGCTCGGTCACTTTCTGACCGTGGCTCAGCTGTTTACGGGTTGCTTCGTCCAGATCGGATGCGAACTGAGAGAACGCAGCCAGTTCACGATACTGTGCCAGCGCGGTACGGATACCACCGGACAGTTTCTTGATGATCTTGGTCTGAGCAGCACCACCCACACGGGATACGGAGATACCCGGGTTAACCGCCGGACGAATACCGGAGTTAAACAGGTTGGTTTCCAGGAAGATCTGACCATCGGTAATGGAGATTACGTTGGTCGGAACGAACGCAGAAACGTCACCCGCCTGGGTTTCAATGATCGGCAGAGCGGTCAGAGAACCTGTTTTACCCTTCACTTCACCTTTGGTGAAGTTCTCGACGTATTCCGCGTTAACGCGGGAAGCACGCTCCAGCAGACGAGAGTGGAGGTAAAATACGTCGCCCGGGAATGCTTCACGTCCTGGTGGACGACGGAGCAGCAGGGAAACCTGACGATAAGCAACGGCCTGTTTAGACAGGTCATCGTATACGATCAGCGCATCTTCACCGCGGTCACGGAAGTATTCGCCCATTGCGCAACCGGCGTATGGCGCCAGGTATTGCAGTGCAGCAGATTCAGACGCGGTTGCTACCACAACGATGGTGTTAGACAGTGCGCCGTGCTCTTCCAGTTTACGAACCACGTTGGAAATGGTGGACGCTTTCTGGCCGATAGCCACGTACACACATTTGATGCCGGAGTCACGCTGGTTGATGATGGCGTCGATAGCCATCGCGGTTTTACCGGTCTGACGGTCACCGATGATCAGTTCACGCTGACCACGACCGATTGGGATCATGGCGTCAACGGACTTATAACCCGTCTGCACTGGCTGATCAACGGACTGACGGTCGATAACGCCTGGTGCGATAACTTCGATTGGGGAGAAGCCATCGTGCTCAACCGGACCTTTACCGTCGATTGGCGCACCCAGGGTGTTAACAACGCGACCCAGCAGGCCACGGCCAACCGGTACTTCCAGAATACGGCCAGTACACTTAACCTTCATGCCTTCGGCGAGGTCAGCGTATGGACCCATCACAACGGCACCTACGGAGTCGCGCTCCAGGTTCAGTGCGATAGCGTAACGGTTACCCGGCAGGGAAATCATCTCACCCTGCATACAATCGGCCAGGCCGTGAATGCGGATAACACCGTCACTTACAGAAACAATAGTACCTTCGTTGTGAGCTTCACTCACAACATTGAACTGAGCAATGCGCTGCTTGATCAGTTCGCTGATTTCGGTGGAATTCAGTTGCATGCTCCAGTCCCCTTAAGACTGCAAGACGTCTGCAAGGCGTTCAAGACGGCCGCGTACGCTGCCATCAATGACCATATCACCCGAGCGGATGATTACGCCTGCCATTACAGACTTATCGATTTTGCAATTCAGCTTAACTTTGCGTGACAGACGTTTTTCCATCGCGGCGGTGATTTTCGCAAGCTGTTCGTCACTCAGTTCAGTCGCAGAAGTTACTTCAACTTCAGCGGTAGCTTCACTAAGGGCACGTAAGTGCTCAAACTGCTCGAGAACATCCGGGAGCACACGGAGACGACCATTTTCCGCCATCACCTTAATCAGGTTCTGGCCGTTGGCATCCAGTTGCTCTCCGCACACGGCGATAAACGACGCGGCGAGGGTTTCAGGCGCTAACGCACCAGAAAGCAACTCGGCCATTTGTTCGTTTTTCGTCACCTCAGCGGCAAACGCCAGCATATTCTGCCAGCGATCGACATTTTGGTGTTCGACAGCAAAGTCAAAAGCTGCTTTGGCGTAGGGGCGAGCTACCGTAACAAATTCAGACATCAGCCCCTCCCTCCTTACAGTTCAGCGACAAGTTTGTCCACGATGTCGCTGTTAGCAGCTTCATCCACGGAACGTTCGATGATCTTCTCGGCGCCAGCAACAGCCAGAATCGCAACCTGCTTACGCAGTTCTTCACGAGCACGTTTACGCTCAGCTTCAATTTCAGCCTGAGCCTGTGTCACGATCTTAGTACGTTCCTGTTCTGCTTCAGCTTTGGCTTCGTCCAGGATCTGAGAACGGCGTTTGTTAGCCTGTTCAATGATTACCTGAGCTTCAGCTTTCGCTTTTTTCAGCTGGTCTGTCGCGTTGGCCTGTGCAAGGTCCAAATCTTTCTTAGCGCGTTCTGCGGAAGCCAGACCGTCAGCAATTTCTTTCTGACGTTTTTCGATGGCAGCCATTAAAGGCGGCCATACATACTTCATGCAGAACCAGACAAAGAGAATAAACGCGATGGCCTGGCCGAGGATTGTTGCGTTCATGTTCACAGCACAATACCTCTTAAATTTCTGTGGCTTGGGGTTTTAAAACAACTACTACGCGACAGCAAACATCACGTACAGACCCAGACCTACAGCGATCATTGGGATTGCATCCACCAGACCCATAACGATAAAGAACTGAGTACGCAGCAGAGGAATCAGATCAGGTTGACGCGCTGCGCCTTCCAGGAATTTGCCCCCGAGGATGCCGATACCGATCGCAGCACCGATAGCCGCCAGACCCATCATCACAGCGGCAGCCATGTACAGCAGATCCATATTCAGGTTTTCCATGACAGTCTCCAGTTTGTTTCAATTAAAACGTAGTAGTGTTGGTAAAAAATCAGTGCTCTTCAGACGCCATCGACAGATAGACGATCGTCAGAACCATGAAGATAAAGGCTTGCAGCGTAATGATCAGGATGTGGAAAATGGCCCATGGCACATTCAGAATCCACTGTGACCACCACGGCAGAAGACCCGCGATCAGAATGAAAATCAGCTCACCCGCATACATGTTGCCGAACAGTCGCAGACCCAGTGAAACAGGTTTGGACAGCAGGCTAACGCCTTCCAGGATCAGGTTGACCGGAATAAACGCCCAGTGGTTGAACGGCTGCAAGGTAAGCTCTTTCACAAAGCCGCTTACGCCTTTCATTTTGATGCTGTAGAACAGAATGAGGATAAATACGCCCAGCGCCATCGACAGGGTGATGTTCACGTCGGCAGACGGAACCACGCGCAGTGCAGGCAGGCCGAGTACGTGCTCACCGATCCAAGGTAAGAAATCGATAGGCAGGAGGTCCATCAGGTTCATCAGGAAGACCCAAACGAACACGGTCAGGGCCAGCGGAGCAATCAGTTTGCTCTTACCATGGTACATGTCTTTCACGCTGCCATGGACGAAGCCGATGATCATCTCGATGAACGTCTGGAATTTCCCTGGAACACCGCTGGTCGCCTTTTTAGCAACGCTGCGGAACATGGCCAGGAACAGAAGACCCAAAACCACCGAGAAGAACATGGAGTCGATGTTGATCGTCCAGAAGGTGGCCGGGGGGTTATGTGGATCCACCAGCGAGAATGTACGCAGGTCCAGCTGAAGGTTATTCAGATGGTGACCTATGTAATCCTGCGGCGTCATATTTTCTGAAGCCATGATGCCTTTTACCCTTTGTTATTGATTACAGCTGGAGCCAGAACTTGTACCACCAGCACCAAAACCCACGTTGCTATCAGCGGCATGAATACCACTTTCAAAACCGCCAGCGCCATCACCAGTAGAGCAAAGGTCAGCAACACCTTACACACTTCGCCGAGAGCGAAGGACCAGGCCACGCGGCCTTTGGCGGGTGTATGCGCCTGATGACGCCAGGCAAAAATCATAAACAACACGTTTGGCAGAACCACCGCCAAACCGCCGCACGCGGCGGAGATGCCCCAGAAGGGGTCTTTGAGGCTAAACAGCAGTCCACTTGCTATCACAGCCAGAAACTGAATGAACAGAAGCTTACGAGCAACGTTTCTACTCAAGAGCGACACAGACATCACGTTTTTACTCCTGCTCCCTTCGAGGTATGCCGCGTGTCGTATAAAACGTCCTTTAAGGCTCAGAGTCAAGCATCAAAAAGCGGTCAAATTATACGGTGCGTACCCGTGATTTCAAACATTAAGTAGCGAAAAGGTGAATAAATGTTTAAATATTTTTCCCCAGTCCTATTTTTCAACTTTTGACCTAAGTGCCGACCTTCAGGCAAAACTGCAAACAGCGCGGAAACGTTGGTGATAAAGCGTGCACGAGATCACAAAATACACATTTGCGATAAAGTGGTATTTATCAAAGACGTAAAACGATTTATTTCATCTGTATGAAATTAAAGCAAAAAAATCGCAACTATTTTTAAAACAGACCCGTATACAACAAAAACCTTTTATTGACATTCTTAATAAATATTTAACATTCCATTCTTGTTGCCTTTACCCACTTTTAGCAGGCTGATATTTTCATGGTTGATTATCCTCAGAGTGAACAACTCACTTCAGGTTAACCATAAGAAAACCCATGGTAACAACAAGGTTAAATTAACAACGGCCAAAACAGACGGGATGTGCTGCTTTTTAACACGATCAGAACAGCACAAATTCCACATTTTTTATTAATTTTTAAAAAGTGTTTGGCTTAATTATCACCAGATGACGCTCACCTTCGAGCTGAGGGATCTGAAGTTTCTCAATGGATTCGACAGCAAAACCGTCCGGAAGCAGCTCGATTTCGTCCCCCGGAAGTTGCCCTTTCAGCGCATAAAAACGCCCCTTCTCCGCCGGCAGGTGTTTGCACCAGCTCACCATGTCATTGAGTGACGCAAATGCGCGGCTGATAACGCCGTCAAACGGTGGCTCAGCCGGGAACTCCTCTACCCTGCTCTGCACGGGCGTGATGTTTTCCAGCTTCAGCTCATGCTGGACCTGGCGTAAAAAGCGTACGCGCTTACCCAGGCTGTCCAGCAGCGTGAATTGACTCTCCGGTCGAACAATAGACAACGGAACGCCCGGCAAGCCCGGGCCGGTGCCCACGTCGATAAAACGTTCCCCGTTCAGATATGGCGCCACGACGATGCTATCGAGAATATGGCGAATCAGCATCTCGTTGGGATCGCGTACGGAGGTGAGGTTGTACGCTTTATTCCATTTGTTCAGCATATCGACATAGGCCACCAGCTGATTTTTCTGGTGATCGGTGAGCGAAATACCTGCCTGTTCCAGCAGACGAGAGAGTTTATTGAGCACGGTGGATACCTGTTGAGAAACTTAAGTGGCGGGTGGCGCTTCGCTAACCCGCCCTACGGGTTCAGTAGGCCCGGTAAGCGCAGCGCCACCGGGCAATTTTCAGAGCATTACGCGCTGCGGCGCAGCATACCTTGCTTTTTCAGCCACACCAGCAGAATCGAAATCGCGGCAGGTGTGACGCCGGAGATACGTGAGGCCTGGCCAATCGACACAGGTTTGTGATCGTTCAGCTTAGCGATCACTTCGTTGGAAAGGCCCGTCACCTGACGATAGTCCAGCATTTCCGGCAGCAGCGTGTTTTCGTTGCGTTGCTGTTTTTCGATCTCATCCTGCTGACGCGCGATGTAGCCTTCGTATTTCACCTGGATCTCGACCTGTTCAGCCGCTTCCGCGTCTTCAAGGCCCGGCGCGAACGCGGTCAGTTTGACCAGATTCTCGTAGGTGACTTCAGGACGGCGCAGCAGATCTTCCCCGCTGGCTTCGCGCGACAGCGGTGCTGTTAAGTGAGCGTTTACTTCGGCAGCGGTTTCCGCCTGCGGATTCACCCAGGTGGTTTTCAGGCGCTGACGTTCCTGTTCGATACGCTCGAGCTTCTCGTTGAAGCGCGCCCAGCGTTCGTCATCCACCAGACCCAATTCGCGGCCCACCTCGGTCAGACGCAGATCGGCATTGTCTTCGCGCAGCATCAGGCGATATTCCGCACGAGAAGTAAACATGCGGTACGGTTCTTTGGTCCCCAGCGTGCAGAGATCGTCGACCAGAACGCCCAGGTAAGCCTGAGAACGCGCCGGTGCCCAGCCCTCTTTCTCGGCAGAGAAGCGAGCGGCGTTCAGACCGGCCAGCAGCCCTTGCGCGGCAGCTTCTTCGTACCCGGTGGTGCCGTTAATCTGGCCTGCGAAGAACAGACCCTGGATGAATTTGCTTTCCAGGGTTGGCTTCAGGTCACGCGGATCGAAGAAATCGTACTCAATAGCGTAGCCAGGACGAACGATCTTCGCGTTTTCCATGCCCTGCATTGAACGCACAATCTGCATCTGCACGTCGAACGGCAGGCTGGTGGAGATGCCGTTTGGGTAAATTTCGTTAGAGGTCAGCCCTTCCGGTTCGAGGAAGATCTGGTGCTGGTTACGATCGGCAAAGCGCATCACCTTGTCTTCGATCGACGGGCAGTAGCGCGGGCCGATCCCTTCGATCACGCCAGCATACATTGGGCTGCGATCGAGGTTATTGCGGATCACGTCATGGGTTTTTTCATTGGTGTGCGTGATGTAGCACGGCACCTGCTGCGGATGTTGCGCCGCATTGCCCATGAACGAGAATACCGGCATCGGGTTATCGCCGTGCTGCTGTGCGAGCACGCTGAAATCAATGGTGCGCGCATCAATACGCGGCGGCGTACCGGTTTTCAGGCGGCTTACGCGCAGCGGCAGCTCACGCAGACGACGAGATAACGGAATCGACGGCGGATCGCCAGCACGGCCACCGCTATAGTTGTCCAGACCAATATGGATTTTTCCGTCCAGGAATGTCCCGACGGTCAGCACAACCGCTTTTGCGCGGAACTTGAGACCCATCTGGGTCACGGCGCCAACAACACGATCGTTCTCCACGATAAGATCTTCTACCGCCTGCTGGAAGATCATCAGGTTCGGTTGGTTTTCCAGCGCGGTGCGCACAGCCTGACGGTAAAGCACGCGGTCTGCTTGCGCACGGGTGGCGCGAACAGCCGGACCTTTACTCGCGTTTAGTATCCTAAACTGGATGCCCGCATGATCGATCGCTTTCGCCATCAGGCCGCCAAGCGCATCCACTTCTTTTACCAGGTGTCCTTTCCCAATGCCGCCAATCGCCGGATTACAGGACATTTGTCCCAGCGTGTCGATATTGTGTGTCAAAAGCAGGGTCTGCTGACCCATTCGCGCTGCGGCCATTGCGGCCTCAGTGCCTGCGTGACCCCCGCCAATGATGATGACGTCAAAAGGATCCTGATAAAACATGGTGGTCTGCCTCGCGTAAAGCGGTATGAAAATGGATTGAAGCCCGGGCCGTGGATTCTACTCAACTTTAGTCTTTCGAGAAAGCATTGGGATCCTGGGCTATTAAAAAGAAGATCTTTTTATTTAGAGATCTGTTCTATTGTGATCTCTTATTAGGATCGCAGACCTCTGTGGATAAGTCCGATCCCATAAATAAGATCATGCAGTTAGGAAGGATCGTTTGCTGTGAATGATCGGTGATCCTGGACCGTATAAGCTGGGATCAGATCGCCACTTTATACACAGGTCAAAAACTAAACCAACGTTGTTCTTTGGATAACTACGGCTTAATACGAGCTTTTAACCAGAGTTATCCACATCTGATCGCACGATCTTTAATCGTTTTTGAGTAAATTTTTCCATTCCGCGAGCCAGATCTCGGCTGGATCTTCGGGAATGTCATGATCGAGGATGTTGATCTTCAGCGTTTCACCCAGCTGTTTTGCTCCGCAGGCGGTCACCGCAGCTTCTACTTTCTCTATGGCGCCACAGAAAGTGTCATATTCACGGCTGCCGATCCCCACAGCGCCAAACCGGACGTTTGACAGATCGGGCTGTTGTTCCAGCAGTTCGTCATATAAAGGTTGCAGGTTATCCGGCAGATCGCCCGCGCCGTGCGTGGAGGTGATCAGCAGCCAGACCCCGTCAGTCGGGAGATCTTCCAGCAGCGGTCCGTGCAGCGTTTGTGTAGAAAAGCCCGCGTCTTCCAGCTTCTCAGCCAGATGTTCCGCTACATATTCCGCACCGCCCAGGGTGCTGCCGCTGATAAGAGTAATGTCCGCCATTGATCGCTCGCTCAGATAAAGAGGCGGCCATTGTACGCTGTGAACGAGCTGGGATCTACCTGTGGAAAATGTGGGAATGAAATTGCCCGATCACGGGCGGATAGTACGCATGATCGGGTTTTGCAGGGAGATCAGGGTTTCAGTGGACTGAATTTCATCGATTGTTTGGATCTTGTTGATAAGTACCTGCTGGAGGGCGTCAATGGATCGGCACATCACCTTTATAAAGATGCTGTAGTGCCCGGTGGTGTAGTACGCCTCGGTGACTTCATCCAGCGCGTTCAGTTTCTCCAGCGCGGAGGGGTAATCTTTGGCGCTTTTCAGAATAATGCCAATGAAGCAGCAGACGTCGTAGCCAAGTTGCTTCGGGCTGACATCAATGCGTGCGCCGGTGATGATCCCGGCCTGCTTCATTTTCTCGACGCGAACGTGAATGGTCCCCGGGCTGACGCCAAATTGTTTCGCCAGTTCGGCATACGCGGTGCGTGCGTTGGCCATTAGCGCTTCCAGAATGCCGCGGTCCAGATTGTCGATCTGATAATTTTCCATAGGTTTTTCTTATGAAGATTAATGATTCCCTCTATTCTAGCGTCTTATTTTAACGAATCAAAAGTGAAGCCGGCTTTTTGTTGATGGGTTATTGAATTAAGCGCCTGTTCTGTTGCTTAATCAGTATCAACAGGACGCAGGAGTATAAATAATGAAAACCGCTTACATCGCAAAACAACGCCAGATCAGTTTCGTAAAATCCCATTTTTCCCGCCAGCTGGAAGAGAAGCTTGGCCTTATTGAAGTTCAGGCGCCGATTCTGAGCCGCGTGGGTGACGGGACGCAGGATAACTTGTCTGGTTGCGAAAAAGCGGTACAGGTAAAAGTGAAAACACTGCCAGACGCCCAGTTCGAAGTGGTTCATTCCCTGGCGAAGTGGAAGCGTCAAACCCTGGGACAACACGACTTCAGCGCGGGCGAAGGGCTTTACACGCACATGAAAGCCCTTCGCCCCGATGAAGACCGCCTTTCCCCGATTCACTCTGTCTACGTTGACCAGTGGGACTGGGAGCGCGTAATGGGAGATGGCGAGCGTCACGTCGGTACGCTGAAATCCACCGTTGAGGCGATCTACGCCGGGATCAAAGCAACCGAAGCGGCCGTGAGCAAAGAGTTTGGTCTGGCACCGTTCCTGCCGGAAACGATCCACTTTGTTCACAGTCAGGAATTGCTGAGCCGTTTCCCGGATCTGGATGCCAAAGGCCGTGAACGCGCGATCGCCAAAGAGCTGGGCGCGGTATTCCTTATCGGCATTGGCGGGAAATTGTCTGATGGTAAACGTCACGACGTCCGTGCGCCGGATTACGATGACTGGAGCACCGTGGGCGAAAGCGAATATGCCGGTCTGAACGGCGATATTCTGGTCTGGAACCCGGTTCTGGAAGATGCGTTTGAACTCTCTTCGATGGGGATCCGCGTGGATGCTGAAGCACTGAAGCGTCAGCTGGCCGTGACCGGTGATGAAGATCGTCTGCAACTGGAGTGGCACCAGGCACTGCTGCGCGGTGAAATGCCGCAGACCATCGGCGGTGGTATTGGCCAGTCTCGTCTGACCATGCTGCTGCTGCAACTGTCTCACATTGGTCAGGTGCAGTGTGGGGTGTGGCCGCAGCAGGTACGTGAGAGCGTCGGTTCTCTTCTTTAATTAACGTCGCCAGCGTCTGAGCAGGCGGCTACGCAACCCGGTATCAAAGCGCCAGATGTGATCGAAGATGCGCATGATGCCGGGTTTTCCATGTGCAGACATCGCCACGGCATGGAAACGGTGCTGGTGCACGCGCTGCATCTCCTTCACTTTATTCACGACGTCGTCCGGCAGCCGCTGGGCAATAAAATCGGAAATCACCACCGCATCCGCGTCGTACCAGTCACCGCCCTGCATGCGCTCAATGATGCTGCGAAAACAGCTGGCCAGATCGGTGCCGCCGCGAAAGCGCTGGCTTAAAAAGCGGATCGCCTGCTCCAGCCCCTGTGGGCTGGTCAGTTCATACCCAACAACTTCGCTGGAAAAGAGCATGATGTAGCAGCGACGACGATCGGCAAGCGCCACGCGCATCAGAGCCAGGCAGAACGCTTTTGCACACTGTTCATTAAAGCCCCCCATCGATCCAGACGTATCGACGCAAACAATGAATGGGCCGCGCGGTTGCTCATCAAAATCCTGGTGTACCACCGGACGCTGGCTGATCTTCTCGCGCCAGGCTTCGCCATGCAGTCGATAGGTAATGAGCTGTTTTTCCACCAGCCGACGATAAAACTCATACTCCAGTTCGGTCATGCCCAGCGTGCTGAGTTCCGTAGGCAGCAGGCGCAGGATGTCATCGCTTTGCTGTAGCCCGTCCACCTGCTCCGGTACGGTGGAGGGTTCACGTACCAGCGTACGAAAGGTCTCCATCGGCGCATCTTTCTTTGGGACCGACCGGGCCTCCCGGGAGCGGCCGAGCTGTTCTGCGAGCTTCATCAGCTCCGGCTGTTGTGCCAGAAAGTCGCCGTACTTCACGATCAGCTGATAATCGCCCCGCTTTAACTGGCCGGCACTCATATCCCAGAGTCGACCGGCGGCGTTTTCATTCTCCACCAGCACCTGTTCTAACTGGCCGCTCAGGGTCATTCGCTCCTGGACTTCACTGAGCAACTGTTCGCGCTCTTCGTCCAGCAACTGCTGATTAAGGGCCGTGGCCTGGACCACAAGGCTCAGTCGCCAGCGCTGTAAAAACAGCGTATGCAGGGCGGGAGTGAAGCTGGGGTTATCCGTGACCAGCGCTCTGGCCTGGCTGGCAAACGGGGAGTGAACGTTATCAAGCAGCGTCAGGGTTTGCTGTAGCCGGGCAATAAACTGCGGCGTTGAAAGCCGCTGGCACTGCTGGTAACCAGCCACTTCCTCTGTCAGTTCCGGCGGGACTTCCGTCTCCTTAAACCGCTGGCGCAGGTTATCGCGCCAGCGGGGAAGATCGTCCGTCATTGCTTTTCGGAGCTTCGGGAATTTTTCAAAGAAGGCCGCCAGCTGCGGTGAAGCGAGCAGGGTAATGACGACCTCTTCGATCAACCCTTCCTCGCTAACCGCCAGCATGACGTTAAGCGTGTCCAGCGTTAGCATTGACGCGCCTGTTTGATCTGCGCGCTGACATCCTGCAAGCTGGCTTCAATGCGACCTAACCAGTCGCTATGGATAAAGAGGCATTTCTGCTGCTCGCTGAAGCGCGTGTGCTGCTGATGCCATTCGTTATCCAGCGCTTCGAGCTGCTGTTTGATCTCCTCCGGAAGAGTATCGGAGGCCGTGCCCGGCAGCGCCAGGCGCGATCCCTGAAGGCTGACGTCGCGGATCACAAGGTGCTGGCTGCTGTCGACTTCCATCGTCAGCGGCTGTGCAAAGCCGATACCGTTGAGTTTACCGCGGATCTCACCGCCCTTATCCAGCCACTGAACCAGCGCAACGCGTTCGATCGTCACGTGCACAACCTGCATATCATGAAGCTTCAGCGGTTGCTGAAGAAGAAGCGTGAGCGAGGCGTCAGTCAGCCCGGCGGGCAGTTCGTAGTGCGGTTTACGGGCAAACATCCCGCCAAGACGGTTCACCTTCAGCGCGGTTTTATCACTTTGCTGCTGCTGGAGCTGAAGGCGACGTTGGGCAATCGCGCCCAGTTGATTAAGCATGGATTGCTGACCCCACGCGTGTCCGGTCATCAAAACGTCCAGCTGCTGCTGCATCATATTCATCCCTTCTGCGTCATGCCACAGACAGTCTTTCAGCAGGATAAGATCGATTGGAGCGACAGCATCGCGGCCGCTAAACAGCGCGCTTGCCTGGAGCAGGCGAATGGCTTTTTTCCAGCGACGATCGGAGACGTACGGCGCGGAAGGCAGCAAATCAAGCTGCTGGCGCAGCATGAAGATCAGCTCAAAAACGGGATCGGGCAGTTTTATCTTGCCGATCTCCTCCTGCCACTGGTGGTATTCCTCGTCCGTGACCTGCAATGACGCTGCCACCGGGTTTTCGTTTTCATCCTGCTGGCTTACCAGCATGGAACGGAAGTTTGATTTATCCTGGACTTTATCCAGCCACAGGCGGATCAGCATACGGTCATACAGTGCTTCCAGGCTGCTGTCGGCTTCGGGCAATTCGTTAGACGCGGCCACCAGCAGGCGCATGGGGATCTTCTCTTCGCTGGCGCCGTTGCGGAAGCGGCGTTCGTTAATTGCCGTCAGCAGGGTATTCAGAATGGCCGGGCCGGCTTTCCAGATCTCATCAAGAAAGACGATTTCCGCTTCCGGGAGATAGCCCGCCGTCAGACGTTCATAGCGTCCCTCATCTTTTAACGCCTGAATGGAGAGTGGGCCGAAAACTTCTTCCGGCGTGGAGAAGCGCGTCATCAAATACTCGAATGCGCGCGCGTTCTGGAAAGCGAATTTGAGGCGGCGTGCGATCAGACTTTTGGCAATGCCCGGCGGGCCCAGCAGAAATACGCTTTCCCCACTCAGCGCCGCCAGTAAACAGAGGCGAATGGCGTGGCTACGCTCGTAAAGGCCTTTCTCCAGCGCACTGCTGAGGCGGGAAATTCTTTCTGCTAATAAATGTGAGTGAGCCATAATAGTTTTGCATCCTTTCGCCGTCGTGGCGGCTAATTGAAGCGAGTATAGACGTTTCGGTCTGGCCTGGTAATAGGCTGAAGTGCGGCGCTATTTTCTTTGCGCTACATTAATGCGGCTGCATTTAGGGGTACGATTTTGCATTGAATCGTGCATACTGTGCGCTTTTTGTGGGCCAAGGGACTAAGCACACATTTGTTATTCAAACGAAAAGACTAGTCTATGAGCACTGATAATAAGCAATCATTACCCGCAGTAACGCTTGCGGCGATCGGGGTTGTCTACGGTGATATCGGCACCAGCCCGCTTTATACGCTTCGTGAATGTCTGTCCGGTCAGTTTGGTTTTGGTGTAGAGCGTGACGCCGTATTTGGTTTCCTCTCGCTCATTTTCTGGCTGCTGATCCTGGTGGTCTCCCTTAAGTATCTCTCTTTCGTAATGCGGGCTGATAACGCGGGCGAGGGCGGTATTCTGACCCTGATGTCCCTTGCCGGGCGCAATACGTCCGCAAGAATGACCTCCGTGCTGGTCATCATCGGCCTGATTGGCGGCAGCTTCTTCTATGGAGAAGTCGTGATTACGCCGGCGATTTCTGTAATGTCGGCCATAGAGGGGCTGGAGATTGTCGCGCCACAGCTTGATACGTGGGTGGTGCCACTCGCTATTATTGTGCTGACGTTGCTGTTTGCCATACAAAAACACGGTACCGGGCTGGTGGGTAAGCTGTTCGCGCCTATTATGCTGGCCTGGTTCCTGATCCTGGCGGCGCTGGGCTTACGCAGTATTATCGCCAACCCGGATGTCCTGCACGCGCTGAACCCAATGTGGGCGGTGCATTTCTTCCTTGAATATAAAGTGGTGTCGTTTGTGGCGCTGGGCGCGGTGGTGCTTTCCATTACCGGTGTTGAAGCGCTGTATGCGGATATGGGCCACTTCGGGAAACTCCCTATTCGCGTCGCCTGGTTTAGCGTGGTCTTGCCTTCACTGGTGCTGAATTACTTCGGTCAGGGCGCGCTGCTGCTTGCACACCCTGAAGCGATTAAAAACCCGTTCTTCCTGCTGGCGCCGGACTGGGCGCTGGTTCCGATGCTGATCCTGGCGACGCTGGCGACGGTCATTGCCTCTCAGGCTGTCATT
Source organism: Enterobacter cloacae complex sp. S1 (assembly GCF_014930525.1). Lineage (NCBI taxonomy): Bacteria > Pseudomonadati > Pseudomonadota > Gammaproteobacteria > Enterobacterales > Enterobacteriaceae > Enterobacter > Enterobacter cloacae complex sp. S1. Next base: position 9,294 of record NZ_JADBRE010000005.1, on the reverse strand, counting down.
TCCGGCGTATTCTCCCTGACGCGTCAGGCCGTGCGTTTGGGTTATCTCTCCCCAATGCGCATTATCCATACCTCGGAGATGGAGTCTGGCCAGATCTACATTCCGTTCGTCAACTGGCTGCTCTATTTCGCGGTGGTGATTGTTATCGTCAGCTTTGAGCACTCCAGTAATCTGGCGGCGGCGTACGGTATCGCGGTAACAGGAACGATGGTGTTGACCTCTATTCTCTCCACCACCGTGGCGTACCGTAACTGGCACTGGAATAAGTTCCTCGTGGGGCTGATCCTGGTTGGCTTCCTCTGCATCGACGTGCCGCTGTTCTCTGCGAACCTCGACAAGATTGTCTCCGGCGGCTGGCTGCCGCTGACGCTGGGTCTGGTGATGTTTATTGTGATGACGACGTGGAAGAGCGAACGTTTCCGCCTGCTGCGTCGTATGCACGAGCACGGTAACTCTCTGGAGGCGATGATCGCCTCGCTGGAGAAATCCCCACCGGTGCGCGTGCCGGGCACGGCGGTGTATATGTCTCGCGCGCTGAACGTAATCCCGTTTGCGCTGATGCATAACCTCAAGCACAACAAAGTGCTGCACGAGCGCGTGATCCTGCTGACGCTGCGTACCGAAGATGCGCCGTACGTTCACAACGTGCGTCGCGTACAGATTGAACAGCTATCGCCAACCTTCTGGCGCGTGGTGGCAAGCTACGGCTGGCGCGAAACGCCGAACGTGGAAGAGGTGTTCCACCGCTGCGGTCTGGAAGGCCTGAGTTGCCGCATGATGGAGACGTCGTTCTTTATGTCCCACGAGTCGCTGATCATCGGCAAGCGCCCATGGTATCTGCGCCTGCGCGGCAAGCTGTATCTCATTCTGCAACGTAACGCCCTGCGTGCGCCTGACCAGTTTGAGATCCCGCCTAACCGCGTGATTGAGCTGGGGACGCAGGTCGAGATTTAACCCTTCTGAATATGCCGGGTGGCGCTGCGCTTACCCGGCCTACCAGACCCGTAGGCCCGCGCAAGCGTAGCGCCGCCGGGCAATTTTCCTCTATTGCATTTCACTTAGCGAAACGTTTCGACGTTGATCACAAATCCGTTACGTCATGATGGTTTTCTGAACACTTCTGCGGCTACACTGTTTTTAGCGAAACGTTTCGCTAGTGGAGCAAAAAATGAAGAAAGGCACAGTACTCAACTCAGAAATCTCATCGGTGATTTCCCGTCTTGGGCATACCGATACGCTGGTGGTTTGCGATGCAGGCTTACCGGTTCCGCGCAGCACAACCCGTATCGATATGGCGTTAACGCAGGGCGTACCCTCGTTCATGCAGGTACTGGAAGTGGTCACCGCGGAGATGCAGGTTGAGGCGGCCATTCTCGCGGCGGAAATCAAACAACATAATCCGCAACTCCACGAAACGTTGCTCAGCCACATTGAGCAACTGCAACAGCACCAGGGAAACACCATAGAAATTCGTTACACAACGCACGAGCAGTTCAAACAACAAACCGCAGACAGTCAGGCGGTGATTCGCAGCGGGGAGTGCTCCCCGTATGCGAATATCATTCTCTGTGCTGGCGTCACCTTCTGAGGCCATCATGGACGCATTACTGCAACTCAAAGGGATCGATAAGTCGTTCCCGGGCGTAAAAGCCCTCTCCGGTGCGGCGCTGAACGTCTATTCCGGGCGCGTCATGGCGCTGGTGGGCGAAAACGGCGCCGGCAAATCCACCATGATGAAAGTGCTGACCGGTATCTACCAACGCGATGCCGGTTCGCTGCTGTGGCTGGGTAAAGAGACCACCTTCAACGGCCCGAAATCCTCTCAGGAAGCGGGCATCGGCATCATCCACCAGGAGTTGAACCTGATCCCGCAGCTCACCATTGCGGAGAACATCTTCCTCGGCCGTGAGTTCGTGAACCGGTTTGGCAAAATCGACTGGAAAACCATGTATGCCGAAGCGGACAAACTGCTGGCGAAGCTGAATCTGCGCTTTAAGAGCGACCGACTGGTGGGCGACCTTTCCATCGGCGATCAGCAGATGGTGGAAATCGCGAAGGTGCTGAGCTTCGAGTCGAAGGTCATCATTATGGATGAACCGACCGACGCCCTGACCGATACCGAAACCGAATCCCTGTTCCGCGTGATCCGTGAGCTGAAATCCCAGGGCCGCGGCATTGTCTATATCTCACACCGCATGAAAGAGATCTTCGAGATCTGCGACGACGTCACCGTCTTTCGCGACGGGCAGTTTATTGCCGAGCGCGAAGTGGCAACCCTGACCGAAGATACCCTGATTGAAATGATGGTGGGACGTAAGCTCGAAGATCAGTATCCGCATCTGGAGAAAGCGCCGGGAGAAATCCGCCTGAAGGTGGATAATCTCTGCGGGCCGGGCGTGAATGACGTCTCCTTTACCCTGCGCAAGGGCGAGATCCTTGGCGTCGCGGGCCTGATGGGCGCGGGGCGCACCGAACTGATGAAAGTGCTCTATGGCGCACTGCCGCGCACCAGCGGCTACGTTACCCTTGACGGCCATGAGGTGGTCACCCGCTCGCCGCAGGATGGCCTGGCGAACGGCATTGTCTATATTTCCGAAGACCGTAAGCGCGACGGCTTAGTGCTGGGCATGTCGGTGAAAGAGAACATGTCCCTGACGGCGCTAGGCTATTTCAGCCGCAGCGGCGGCAGCCTGAAACACAAAGATGAGCAGCAGGCGGTCAGCGATTTTATCCGTCTCTTTAACGTTAAAACCCCATCGATGGAGCAGGCGATTGGCCTGTTGTCCGGCGGGAATCAGCAGAAAGTGGCGATTGCCCGCGGGCTGATGACGCGCCCGAAAGTGTTGATCCTTGATGAACCTACCCGCGGCGTGGACGTGGGCGCGAAGAAAGAGATCTATCAGCTGATTAACCAGTTCAAGGCCGACGGTCTGAGCATCATTCTGGTCTCTTCCGAGATGCCAGAGGTATTAGGCATGAGCGATCGCATTATCGTCATGCATGAAGGGCATCTCGGCGGTGAATTCACTCGCGAGCAGGCCACCCAGGAAGTTCTGATGGCTGCCGCTGTGGGCAAGCTTAATCGCGTGAATCAGGAGTAAGAAGATGACTACCCAGGCTGTTTCTGGTCGCCGCTATTTCACAAAGGCATGGCTGATGGAACAAAAATCGCTGATTGCCCTGCTGGTGCTGATCGCGATTGTCTCGACCATGAGCCCCAACTTTTTTACCGTCAATAACCTGTTCAACATTCTTCAGCAGACCTCCGTCAACGCCATTATGGCGGTGGGGATGACGCTGGTGATTTTGACCTCGGGTATCGATCTGTCCGTCGGTTCCCTGCTGGCCCTCACCGGCGCGATCGCCGCGTCGATTGTTGGTATTGAGGTCAACGCGCTGGTGGCCGTTGCCGCTGCCCTGGCGGCAGGTGCGGCAATTGGCGCCGTAACCGGCGTGATTGTGGCGAAAGGTCGCGTTCAGGCATTCATCGCCACGCTGGTGATGATGCTGCTGCTGCGCGGTGTGACCATGGTGTACACCAACGGTAGCCCGATTAATACCGGTTTTACCGATAACGCCGATCTGTTTGGCTGGTTCGGTATCGGTCGCCCGCTGGGTGTCCCGACCCCGGTCTGGATCATGGCTATCGTCTTCCTGGCGGCATGGTACATGCTGCACCATACCCGTCTGGGTCGTTATATCTATGCGCTGGGCGGTAACGAAGCGGCAACGCGCCTGTCCGGTATCAGCGTTAATAAAGTCAAAATTATCGTTTACTCCCTGTGCGGCCTGCTGGCGTCTCTGGCGGGCATCATCGAAGTGGCGCGCCTCTCTTCCGCGCAGCCAACGGCGGGTACGGGCTATGAGCTGGATGCCATCGCGGCAGTGGTTCTGGGCGGTACGAGCCTTGCGGGTGGTAAAGGTCGCATTGTTGGGACATTGATCGGCGCACTGATCCTCGGTTTCCTGAATAATGGTTTGAATTTGTTAGGTGTTTCCTCCTATTACCAGATGATCGTTAAGGCAGTGGTGATTTTGCTGGCGGTACTGGTAGACAACAAAAAACAGTAACTGACGACACTACAGGACATCTTAGATATGAACATGAAAAAACTGGCTACCCTGGTTTCTGCTGTCGCGCTGAGCGCAACCGTAAGTGCTAACGCCATGGCGAAGGACACCATCGCGCTGGTTGTCTCTACCCTGAACAACCCGTTCTTCGTCTCTCTGAAGGATGGCGCGCAGAAAGAAGCAGATAAACTGGGCTACAACCTGGTGGTGCTGGATTCTCAGAACAACCCGGCGAAAGAGCTGGCTAACGTTCAGGACTTAACCGTTCGTGGTACCAAAATCCTGCTGATCAACCCAACCGATTCCGACGCGGTCGGTAACGCCGTGAAGATGGCAAACCAGGCGAAGATCCCGGTCATCACCCTTGACCGTCAGGCAACGAAAGGGGATGTGGTCAGCCACATTGCGTCTGATAACGTACTGGGCGGTAAAATCGCCGGTGACTACATCGCGAAGAAAGCAGGTGAAGGCGCGAAAGTGATCGAGTTGCAGGGTATCGCCGGGACTTCCGCAGCCCGTGAACGTGGTGAAGGCTTCCAGCAGGCTGTAGCGGCGCACAAATTCAACGTGCTGGCGAGCCAGCCGGCAGACTTCGACCGTACAAAGGGCCTGAACGTCATGCAGAACCTGCTGACCGCGCATCCTGATGTGCAGGCGGTATTCGCACAGAACGACGAAATGGCGCTCGGTGCGCTGCGTGCGCTCCAGACTGCGGGTAAATCAGATGTGATGGTTGTCGGATTTGACGGCACGCCGGATGGTGAAAAAGCAGTAAATGATGGCAAACTGGCTGCGACCATCGCTCAGCTGCCTGAGCAGATTGGCGCGACTGGCGTGCAAACTGCCGATAAAGTGCTGAAGGGCGAAAAAGTTCAGGCCAAATATCCTGTTGACCTGAAACTGGTCATTAAGCAGTAAAGGCGATTCAGGCAGTCGCTGGCTGCCTGAGGGACACCAAATAAAAGAAAAGTGTGGCATACGCCACCGGGTAAGACCGGTGGCGCTCTCAGATGGACACCTCAATACATGAAAACCGCAGGCAACCTCGTCGTCCTTGGCAGTATCAATGCCGATCACATTCTTAACCTTGAAACGTTCCCCACTCCGGGCGAAACCGTCACTGGCAATCAGTATCAGGTGGCGTTCGGCGGTAAGGGCGCAAACCAGGCGGTTGCCGCCGGACGCAGCGGGGCGAATATCGCGTTTATCGCCTGTACGGGTGATGACGATACCGGCGAGCGCGTACGCAAACAGCTGGCAAGCGACAACATCGACATTGCACCCGTCAGCGTGGTTGCAGGGGAATCTACCGGCGTGGCGCTGATTTTCGTCAATGCGGAAGGTGAGAATGTCATCGGTATTCATGCAGGGGCTAATGCCGCGTTAACGACTGAACGCGTCGAAGCGCAGCGTGGAATCATCGCCGGAGCGGAAGCCCTGCTGATGCAGCTGGAGTCACCGGTTGAAAGCGTGCTGGCCGCCGCGAAAATTGCGCATGAAAATCATACGTCTGTCGTACTTAACCCTGCGCCTGCCCGTGTATTATCAGACGAGCTGCTGGCGCTGGTGGATATCATCACCCCGAACGAAACCGAAGCGGAAAAGCTGACGGGTATCCGTGTCGAAAATGATGACGATGCCGCGCGTGCCGCGCTTGCACTGCATGAAAAAGGCATCGGCACCGTAATCATCACCCTCGGCAGCCGTGGGGTGTGGGCTAGCGTCAATGGCGAAGGCCGTCGCGTACCGGGCTTTAAGGTCAAAGCCATTGATACCATCGCCGCAGGAGACACCTTCAACGGTGCACTGGTAACGGCGCTGCTGGAAGGAAAAGCAATGGATGACGCGATCCGCTTCGCGCATGCCGCCGCTGCGATTGCGGTGACGCGTAAAGGCGCTCAGCCTTCTGTTCCATGGCGTAAAGAGATTGATGAATTCTTAAGTCAGCAGGGGTAACGCTTGGCCACAATGAAAGATGTCGCCCGTATGGCGGGCGTTTCTACCTCGACTGTCTCCCACGTAATCAATAACGATCGCTTCGTCAGCGAGGCGATTCGGGAGAAAGTTGACGCTGCAATTAAAGAACTCAACTATGCGCCGTCTGCGCTGGCCCGCAGCCTGAAGCTCAACCAGACGCGCACCATCGGCATGCTGATCACGGCCAGTACCAACCCTTTTTATTCTGAACTGGTGCGCGGCGTGGAGCGCAGCTGCTTCGAGCGCGGCTACAGCCTGGTGCTGTGCAATACCGAAGGCGATGAGCAGCGCATGAACCGTAACCTGGAAACGCTGATGCAAAAACGCGTCGACGGGCTGCTGCTGCTCTGTACCGAAACGCATCAACCTTCGAAAGAGATCATCCAGCGTTACCCTTCTATTCCCACGGTGATGATGGACTGGGCGCCGTTCGACGGCACCAGCGATCTAATCCAGGATAACTCGCTGCTGGGTGGCGATATGGCGACTCAGCATCTGATCGATAAAGGTCATACCCGCATTGCCTGTATTACCGGCCCGCTGGATAAAACCCCGGCGCGCCTGCGTCTGGAAGGCTATCTTTCGGCCATGGAACGGGCGGGGCTTGCCATTCCTGATGGCTATCGCATCACCGGCGATTTCGAATTTAACGGTGGATTTGAAGCAATGCAGAAACTGCTGGCGCAAGAGCTGCGCCCGCAGGCGGTGTTTATCGGTAACGATGCGATGGCATTCGGAGCTTATCAGGCGCTGTATCAGGCGGGATTACGTGTTCCGGACGACATGGCGATCGTCGGTTACGATGATATCGAACTGGCGCGCTACATGACGCCCCCACTGACCACCATCCATCAGCCGAAGGATGAACTGGGCGAGCTGGCCATCGATGTGTTGATCCACCGCATGGCCCAGCCCACGCTGCAACAGCAACGTTTGCAGCTTACTCCTGTTCTGATGGAACGCGGTTCGGTTTAGCCTTCTCTTTGTGACGCTCTTTAATCAGGTTCCGGCCGTCTTTTGGTTTTAACAACATAAAGACCACCGCCGATACCACGGTAAGCGCGCCCATAGTGATAAAGGTATAGTGGAACTGCTCAACGGTATTGGTTCCCTCGAACCCTTCATAAAACCGCAGTACCGCCGCGCTCACGGCAACCCCGAGGCTGATCGACAGCTGTTGAGTGACCGCCAGTACGCTGTTGCCGCTGCTGGCATTCTCGTCGGTGAGGTCCGCAAGGGTGATGGTGTTCATCGACGTAAACTGCGTCGACATGGCCATACCCAGCACAAACAGCGGCAGGATCAGCATCCAGATTGGTAACGCCGCAGATTGCAGGGAGAACTGCGCAATCATCAATCCGATAAAGATCGTCACGCCAACCAGCGTCTTACGATAGCCAAACCAGCGCAGCACCTGCGTGACCGTCGATTTTGCCAGAATCGAGCCCATCGCCGTGGGCGCCATCATGCAGCCAGCAATCAGGGCCGGATAGCCGAAACCGACCTGGAGCATCAGCGGCATCAGGAACGGTACGCAGCCCGTGCCCAGACGCGAGGCAATATTGCCCGCGATCCCGACGGAGAACGTTCGGGTGTTAAACAGAGATAAAGAGATAAGCGGTGTCGGATGGCGACGCGCATGACGTATATATAGAAGGAACAGCAGAATACCGCTGAGGATGACGGCCAGTGCCAGCCACGTCGCTACGATTTTCTCGCCAAACAGCTCCATCCCGCTGGAGAACAGGACCAGGCTCAGGCCAAACAGGAAGAAACCACCCATATCGAAGCTGCGTCTTGGCGTGGTGAAGTTCGGCATATATTTGCGGGCATAAATCAGCCCTGCCACACCAATCGGAATATTAATCAGGAAGATCCAGTGCCAGCTAGCCCAGGTCACCAGTACGCCGCCGAGAACCGGGCCAAGTATCGGGCCGACCAGCCCCGGCATAGTCACAAAGTTGAGCACCGGGAGCAGTTCGCTGCGCGGATAGGCGCGTAATAACGCCAGACGCGCGACGGGCATCATCATCGCGCCGCCTATCCCCTGTAGAACGCGGAAGATAACCAGTTCCGTCAGCGAGGTGGAGAGGGCGCAAGCCAGAGAACCGAGCGTGAACAGCGTCACCGCCAGCATGAACACTTTGCGTGTGCCAAAACGATCGGCTAGCCAGCCGCTGACCGGAATAAGCATCGCCACTGTCAGGGTGTAGCTGATGATGGCGGATTGCATCGCCAGCGGGGAGCGGTTAAGGCTTTGGGCTATGGCGGGAAGGGCGGTATTGAGGATAGTGGCATCCAGTGCCTGCATAAAGAACGCCATGGCTGCAATCCACGGCAGTCCGGCCATACTGCGTGCTTTTTTCTCTGTCATTTATTTACCTGCTGGTGGGTTGGCGCGGCCAGCAACGCCTGGCACGCACTCAGGGCTCGCTGCCCGTCGCTCTCCTGAATGGCATCGACTATCGCCTGATGCAGATCCAGCTTCACCACCTCATCCTGCGTGATAGAGGTAAAGTAAGTGTGGTACACAGAATGGAATAAAGAAGCAAAGGAGGTCAGGAAAGGATTTCCGCTCATATTATAGATATGTTCATGCCAGGCCATATCGACCGCTATCCAGCGCTCGCGGTTAAAGTGCTTTTTCAGATCCACCATCTCTTCCATCAAAGTATTGAGCTGCGCTTTTTGCTCGGCTGTGCCGAGCGTGGCGGCAAGCAGGCAGGCCTGAGGCTCAAGACTGCTGCGCATGACCAGAAAGTGATCGACGACCTGATTAAAGTTATCTTCGGTCATCCACCAGGTGAGTAACTCCTGATCGAGAAAGTTCCAGTTTCCCTGAGGCATAACGCGGGTGCCAATGCGCGGGCGTGGAAGCACCATCCCTTTCGCCGTTAATGTTTTTACCGCTTCGCGAACGGCGGTACGGCTAACGCCAAACTGATCTCCCAGCTCCATCTCGCTTGGCAGGATGCTACCTGGAGCATATTTACCCGCTAAGATCAGCTGCGCCAGTTTCTCTGCCAGCACATAGGACAGGTTTTTTTGAGCTGCCAGCTGTTGTGCGCTTAATGGCATCGCTTTTATTCCTTAAATATTGATGCGGTTAATTATGCCATCTCAGGTGTGATTGTGGTTGCAGATACATCAAATAGAACAATTTGTAGCTTGAACTCATCGCTTTTGGTGAAAAAAAACACGGTCAGAAACTTTTTTTAAATTTCCTCTTGTCACTTCAGAAGAACT
>NZ_JADBRE010000049.1:0-3084 GCF_014930525.1 Enterobacter cloacae complex sp. S1 | reverse complement strand
GGTCCTGCTGCTTAAACCGCCCGCAGTCCGGGTCGTAATACCGGAACAGATTGTAGTGCAGCCCTGTCTCACGGTCCTGGTATTGCCCCTGCATCCGCAGGTTCTGAGAATATCCTGATACCTGCGTCTCGCTTTTCCGCAGCAGCTTGCCCCAGGCGCTGTTCACCCCTTCCCAGCGCACCTGCCCTTCGCTATCCGTCATCCGCTCCGGCGTGCCGTTGGGCTGGCAGTGGAACCAGAAAATCTCCGGAGCATCAACGCCGTCAATGCGCGCCAGCGGGTCGTAGCTGTTCTGATCGCTGTAGACGTAGGTCAGCGGCACGTCCCCGTGCACCTCCTGCAACAGCCGGAACCCTTCCCAGACAAACCGCGTGGTGACCGGCTTGCCGGTTGGCTGGCAGCCCAGCATCTGGCGGCGCGTTTTGCTGATGCGTCGCCCGAGCGGATCGTAGCGGAAGCTGACCTGCGTCTGCGGCCTGTTGCGGTCCCGCGGCTGGCTGATCACCTCCGTCAGGCGGTGCTCACCGTCGTAGCGGTAGTGCCAGCGGGTCTGTCCGTTATCTTTCTCCACGGTGCGTCCGTGGACGTCATAGCGCCAGCGAATGCCGTTCAGCTGCGTCAGCCGGTTGTGCGTAACCTTCTGAGCAGATCCTTCGAGCGGGTTACCGGTAGTATCCCAGCGGTGCAACCAAGAGCACTGAAAATTACCGGTAACTATATCCCGGCGATGCAGGCGGCCAAGACGGTCATATTCACTGCGGGTTCGTTAGTGTTAGTAGTTTGCGCCACGGTTGAATCCGATAATACTGAACTGGACGATGCCGACCGTGAAGAGTTTATGGAAGAGCTGGGTCAGGAAGGGCCAGGCGCGAAAGAAGGAGGCAAGATGCGTGCATAAGGAAAAGACTACATTGTTGAAGATGGCGATGTGATGAACTTCTTGTTTACGTTTAATTTTTATGAACGGGAAAAATCCACGCTTTCACGTACATTTTTTATTAGGGAGTCAAAAAAATATCTTAGAGATCTGACTTCTTGCTCACCTCCAAAGAAATGATTTGTGTAGTCGCAAGCTTTAACGTCTGAAAAGGCACCTCGATTAATCACTCAACAAGTAAGGCCAGACTCTAATACTTAGCGAGGCTGACACCACCGTTTCTTAGGAGAGGTCTGCCGGTCGACAATAATATATCTTCTAAATCCTTTTTTTTGCGAGCGGGAATCGTTAAAAGTTTTGAATCGCATTTTATCATAATAAGCAGGGCCTGATCGAGACAACGCGTTACGCTTCATACCATTTAAATAAAACCAATCATGCCAGCCATTTTGGTTTTCCACATAGCTAAAGACAACAACCCCTTCTTCGTTCAGATGATTTTTAAGTAATAGAAAAATGTGCCTCGTGGCAGTGCAGGCAAAGAAGCTTTTGCCCTAAGCATCAAATAGGGTTACAACGGTTAATAATGGCTTTTTATCGGTTAACACAAAAACTAACTCGCGTGTTGTAAGACAATTGCATAATCTAAAATGGTATGCTGAAAATTTTTTTACCCTTCAGCAATGATAACGTTTCTATGATTTGTTCCATTCTTTATCCAGAACATTTCATCTTGAGGTAACGTTCCATTACCGCAGAAATCAACAAGCTCACCTTGCCAACCATCAGGAACATATTTTTGATAATGCATACTTTCAACATACTCCGAATATAGTCTTTTATTATCAAAATCTATAAGCAAATCCGGCATAAGATCATATATATCCCACCAAGTTGTTTTTTGCGAAAGCCTACTAAAAAACTCATCAGCTATGTCATCCTTATCGAATGAATAGCCATCTTTAATTAACCCATCAATAAATATCTGCGCGTTTTCTTCATTTACTACGGGTATGTCATATCTTTCCTTATGGACATCCTGTAGATTTATTTCCACCCCACTTTTCACAAAACCCTCTATCCATTTAATTCTATCTAAAATCCACATTTCTTTGAACGCCACGAACCAATAATATATTCCTTCTTTCTTTACTATCACAAGGAGATCATCATCTTTATTAATATTCATATAGTAACCTATTTTACATTACCGGAGCCTGGAATCGCTACTTCTTCAAGCCATTCTGCCCATACTGATGGTAATACATACGATCTACCTGGCGTTGTTGGATCAACGTGCTTAGGAGCCAATCCCCCTTGATTTAACGGATTAAGCATGCGTCAGGGGGTTGTGCGTGTCCTTTCCAGCAAGTCGTTCGAGGTGGATTACCAGCAGACGATCGCAGTTGTCATAATTTCATTATTGCGTACAGCTGGTAAAAGACTTTTAAATGCTCAGAGTCTAATATCTAAAGACTTTACACTTAAAAGAATGAGCATGACGTAAAGAAAAAGGGAAGTTGCGTGCAGAAAGCAAAAAATCAAATCGTTAAAAATGGCGATGGGATGAACTTCTTGTTTAAAGTTTGATTTGTTTTTTATGAAAAAAACGAACTTGCGCACTCTTAGGAAAATAGAACTCAAGGTATTTTTCAGCTCTGTCTTGAAACGTTCGTTCTTTGACGTAGTTATAAGAATCATTAAAATATTTGTACGCTTCATCAAATTGATTCAACTCATAAAAAACCATGCCGAGGTCGATTAACGGCGCTGTCTCTATATCCGATCCACGTGTACTAAGTATCCTCTCCCCCCATTTTTTCGCCTCATCGTTCTCCTTGAGAGCAAAGCAAGCACTGTACATGTACGCAGAGTTGCAGTTGGCAATTTTCCATTCGATCTGCGGCTCAGGAAGAGCCTGCCGGACATTTTGTTATTGCTCTAAAGCCTCGGCTTATTTTTTTATCATGAAATTCGTTTCCTTTTTCTACAAGAGATGTAAGTATTATTCATGTGTTTATTCATTAGCAATAGCAAATAAACCTCCTCACCTATAAAAAGGGGAATAAGAAATAAATGCTTTTAGAAGCAAGGAGGTATCTAAGACAGTAAATCTTTATTATTAAAAAACTTAAAAACTAACCAAAAAAGAATTTCTTAAACCCTTCAACCTCAACATCTTTTATTTTAGTTTTAAGCATCACATC
>NZ_JADBRE010000048.1:0-222 GCF_014930525.1 Enterobacter cloacae complex sp. S1 | reverse complement strand
CCAGATTTTTAAAGAGCAAATATCTCAAACATGACTCGTAAGTCAGTTTTGAGATATGACGGCAGGTGACTTTCACTCACGAACCAGCAAGTGGCGTCCCCTAGGGGATTCGAACCCCTGTTACCGCCGTGAAAGGGCGGTGTCCTGGGCCTCTAGACGAAGGGGACGTACAGTCTCAATCGCAAGACGCCTTGCTATTTACTTTTCATCAGACAATCTGTG
>NZ_JADBRE010000047.1:0-13275 GCF_014930525.1 Enterobacter cloacae complex sp. S1 | reverse complement strand
TGCATGATTTAAACTAAATGAATAGTTTAGTAAATTTAAAATTATTTGTTATCAATATGATGGGTTTGTCTGATGGTGCGGGAAGAGTTTGGATGTTAATTCAATAAATGCTTTTTAAAGACCCATCCATTTAATAAATGCACATGAATGGGTCGTGGGATAAATATTGTCAGGCAACCTGCACCGGAATCGCCTTCGCGGTACGTTTCATCTCATTGTCGCCTTCAAAGTAGGCTACTTTTGGCTGCCAGCGGCGTGCTTCGTCGTCAGACATCATGACAAAGCTGGCGATAATCACGATATCGCCTACGTCCGCGCAGTGCGCCGCCGCCCCGTTGACGGAGATGATTTTGGACCCGCGCTCAGCGGCAATGGCGTAGGTAGAGAAGCGTTTGCCGTTATTTACGTTCCAGATATCAATGGCTTCGTTTTCGAGAATACCCGCCGCGTCGAGAAAATCCTGGTCGATCGCGCAGGAGCCTTCATAATGCAGGTCGGCCTGAGTGACTTTCACACGGTGAAGTTTACCTTGCAGCATTTTGCGAATCATTACGTTTACCTTTCATCTTCCGGGTAGAAAAACTACGCCAGCTCAACCACTTTGTTGTCGATAAGGCGGGCCTGGCCGAGCCATGCCGCCACCAGAATTACCGCACGTTTGCTGGTCTCTGTAAGCGCCAGAAGCGTATCAGCATCCCGAATTTGAACGTCGTCAGCACGAAGGCCTTTCTCGTTCAGCGCCTGTTCAGCCAGGGCGATAATCTCTTCTGCTGTTAACTCTTTCGCCAGCAGTTGCTCTGCCATGGTATTCATGACTTTGCTTAAGCCCGGCGCAATTTTACGCTGTTCGGCGGTCAGATAGCCGTTACGGGAGCTGAGCGCCAGGCCATCTTTCGCACGCACAATCGGTACGCCGACGATCTCGATATCGTAACCCATATCCGCGACCATCTTGCGGATCAGCGCCAGCTGCTGGAAATCTTTCTCACCAAAGCAGGCGATGTCCGGCTGCACCAGGTTAAACAGCTTGCTGACGATGGTGGAGACGCCACGGAAATGGCCCGGGCGGCTGGCGCCCTCCAGCATGGTCGAAATACCCGGCACGTCGACATAAGTCGATTCAGTGGTACCCTGGGGATATACATCTGCGGGTGCCGGTGCAAAGACGATATCCGCATGACGTTTTTTGAGCTTCTCGCAATCTTCCTGCAAGGTACGTGGGTAGCGCGCCAGATCGTCTTCGCGATCGAACTGCATCGGGTTAACGAAGATACTGACCACCACGATATCTGCCCGGGCTCTCGCTTCATCGACCAGCTTCATATGGCCGTCGTGCAGGTTGCCCATGGTCGGGACCAGGGCGATACGTTTACCTTCCTGACGCGCACGGCGGATATGCTGGCGCAGCAGCGGCAGGGTTTCTATGATTAGCACACCTGGACTCCTTAATGGAAACTGTGTTCTTCGCCCGGATAAACGCCGGACTCAACCTCGGCAATATACTGCCGCACAGCAGCACGCATGTCGCCTGCTTCTGACAGGAAATTTTTAGCAAATTTTGGAATGTGGCCGCCGGTGATCCCGAAGGCGTCGTGCATGACCAGAATCTGGCCATCGGTGACGTTGCCCGCGCCGATGCCGATCACCGGAATCGACAGCGCCTCAGTGATACGCTTAGCCAGCTCAACCGGCACACACTCCAGCACCAGCAGCTGCGCGCCCGCGGCTTCCAGCGCCACGGCATCATCAAACAGCGTCTGCGCCGCATCGCCTCGGCCCTGCACCTTATATCCGCCAAAGATGTTGACCGACTGCGGCGTCAGCCCCAAATGACCACAAACCGGCACGGCGCGTTCGGTGAGCATTTTCACCGTATCGACCAGCCAGGCGCCGCCTTCGATTTTGACCATATTGGCGCCGGCGCGCATCACTGTCGCCGCATTTTCGAAGGCCTGCTCCGGGGTGGCATACGCCATAAACGGCAGATCGGAAAGCAGCAGGCAGGCGGGGGCACCCCGGCGCACGGCGCGGGTATGGTAAGCAATATCCTCGACCGTGACCGGCAGAGTGGAATCATGTCCTTGTACCGTCATCCCTAACGAGTCTCCGACCAGCATGACGTTGATCCCTTCTTCGGCAAACAGTTTTGCGAAGCTGTAGTCATACGCGGTGATAGTGGCGAAGCGTTTTTTTTCCTGTTTGCATTTCTGCAATAAGGAGATGGTGGTTGGTTTCATACTGTTTCCTGATGGCCCAAAAGCGAATCTTTGCGCATTCTAACAGTAACATTTGAGGGAACAATGATTTTAGGCAATCGATTAACCGCAAATAAGGAATGGTTAATCGATGCGGAGGCGGGATTACCAGCGGGCCGGTTTATCCGCGTTGAGATTTTGCAGAACGGCTTGCAGCGAGGAGCCGTCAGGGAAGGTGAGATCGGGCGCGACTTCAAACAGTGGCCAGAGCATAAACCCACGGTTTTTCATGTCGTAATGCGGAAGGGTGAGGCGTTCGGTGTTAATCACCTCGTGACCGAAAAGCATAATATCGAGATCGAGCGTGCGCGGTCCCCAGCGTTCGGCTTTGCGGACGCGACCCTGCTGTAGCTCAATACGCTGGGTATTATCCAGCAGCGTTTCTGCGTCAAGGGTCGTTTCCAGCACCACGGCGGCGTTCAGATAATCAGGTTGATCCTGCGGGCCGAGCGGCGGCGTACGGTAAAATGAGGACAGCGCGACAATGCGGCTTTGGGGGATCTCTCCCAGGGCCTGCACGGCAGCGTTAACCTGCTCCAGCGGAGAGGCCAGATTGCTGCCGATGGCGATATACGCAAGGGTCATGCCGTACCTTCACGACGCGGTGCGCGTTTGCGCGGGCGACGGTGACGACGGCGCGGTGCCGGTTCATCATCCAGATCCGTAAGCATATCTTTCTGCTCCGGTGGCGCAGAAACCTGAAACTCGCCCCACCACTGCGTCAGGCGCTGTAGTTCCGGGTTCCTTTCAACTTCAGCACGCAGAGAGAGCAGATCGAACGCGGCGCGGAACTTAGGATGCTCCATCAGCTTCCAGGCGCGTTTACCCTGACGGCGGGACATACGCAGCTGAAGCTGCCAGATATCACGCACCAGCGTGGTAATACGTTTCGGGATCGCCAGCGTGCGACAGCCTTCGTCCAGCACGTCGTTTGCCGCCAGCGCGAACGCATCATAATAGGCGAGACCGCTCTCCTGGGTGATGCGCTGCGCCGTTTCCAGCAGCGGATACCAGAACATGGCCGCGAACAGGAACGCCGGATTCACGCGCATATCGTTATGAATTCGGGTATCGGTGTTCTTCAGCACCTGCGCAATTATCCGCTCCATTGCGCTGTCACCGTTTTCGGTGAAGTAGCGGGTAATGGTCGGGAACAGCGGCTGGAACAGGTTGTATTCACGCAGCAGGTTGTAGGTTTCAAACCCGTAGCCTGCCTGGAGCAGCTTTAACGACTCCTCAAACAGACGGGCAGGGGGCACGTCGTTGATCAGCGTCGCCAGACGCGGGATCGGCTCTGCGGTTTCCGGGCTGATACGCATGTTCAGCTTGGCGGCGAAACGCACGGCGCGCAGCATTCGGACCGGATCTTCGCGATAGCGTGTTTCCGGCGTGCCGATCAGGCGAATCAGACCGTCTTTCAGATCCTGCATACCGCCGACGTAATCGCGCACGGTAAAATCCGCCACGCTGTAGTAAAGGCTGTTGATGGTGAAATCGCGACGCTGAGCATCTTCTTCAATAGAGCCGAAGATGTTGTCGCGCAGCAGCATGCCGTTTTGGCCGCGCTGGGAAGTCGTGCGATCGTTGACGCCCGCTTCGTGGTGACCGCGGAAGGTCGCCACTTCAATAATTTCCGGTCCAAACATCACGTGCGCCAGACGGAAACGGCGGCCAACCAGACGGCAGTTGCGGAATAATTTACGCACCTGCTCAGGCGTGGCACTGGTCGTCACGTCGAAATCTTTTGGTTTTTTGCCCAGCAGTAAATCGCGCACCCCGCCGCCGACGAGATAGGCCTCGTAGCCTGCTTTATTCAGACGATAGAGCACCTTGAGGGCATTTTCACTGATATCTTTGCGGGAAATATTGTGCTGCTCACGCGGAATGACCGACATGTGTGGCTGTGCAATAGCGTCGTTCGCCATGCTCTCTTCGCGGCTCAGCACTTTACGGCAAAAATTAGCGACTCGGGTAAAAATAGTACACCTCGTAGTGTGTTTTGTTATCAAAAAAGCGGCTAATCATAGCTCAGCGCAACGCATTTGAGAATGCTGGATTTTTGGCACGGCCATAAGCGCCCAGTCAGCAATGGCCGTTTTCAGCAATTCATCCAGACTCAGATCCTGCCATTCCTGCGTTACATTCTGGTTGAGAAATCGCAGCGCGTCGATCAAAACCGGGCGCGGATCGCCGTCAGGCAGCGCCGGGGCATGATTCTGTTTCGATAGCTTATTTCCCTGTTCATTGACTGCCAGCGGCAGATGGATGTAATCCGGCACCGCCCAGCCAAACTGCTGGTAAAGCGATATTTGCCGCACGGTAGGCTCAACCAGATCCGCCCCGCGCACGATTTCCGTAACGCCCTGGAAATGGTCATCGATAACCACCGCCAGGTTATAGGCAAACAAACCATCACGACGGTGAATAATAAAATCTTCACGCGCCAGGCGTTCATCCGCCTGAATTGTTCCTGAGAGTACGTCGGTAAACTGCGTCACCGGAGAACGCTGTATCAGCCGCACGGCGGCATTCTCAGGACCGTTGTGCCGCGTACGGCAGTGGCCGTCGTAAACGCCACCCACGCTCTGAATTCGCGCCCGCGTGCAGGTACAGTTATAGGAAAGGCCCTGTTCAGCAAGCCACGCCAGACGTTCACGGTAGGCATCATGGCGTTGAGACTGCCAGAGTATGTCGCCGTCCCAGTGAAGACCGTAATGTTCCAGCTGACGCAGAATAGTTTCTGCTGCACCGGGAACTTCACGTGGAGGATCGATATCTTCAATGCGGACCAGCCATTGACCCTGACGGGCGCGAGCCTGTAGGTAGCTGCCGAGCGCGGCAATTAATGAGCCGAAGTGTAAT
Source organism: Enterobacter cloacae complex sp. S1 (assembly GCF_014930525.1). Lineage (NCBI taxonomy): Bacteria > Pseudomonadati > Pseudomonadota > Gammaproteobacteria > Enterobacterales > Enterobacteriaceae > Enterobacter > Enterobacter cloacae complex sp. S1. The sequence goes on along the minus strand of NZ_JADBRE010000047.1, from coordinate 8,158 downwards.
TCACCGGAGGGAGATGGCGCAAAGCGCCCGATATAGTGAGATTCAGACATATCAACGGTAACAAGGCGGGAGAGACTCCCGCCTTAGCTGAGTAGTGAGAGGGCAGGCGTTAGCCGGCCATCTGTTTTTCGCGGATTTCTGCCAGCGTTTTACAGTCGATGCACAGATCGGCTGTTGGACGCGCTTCCAGGCGACGAATACCGATTTCAACACCGCAGGATTCGCAGTAGCCAAAATCTTCGTCCTCGACCTTCTTCAGCGTTTTTTCGATCTTTTTGATCAGTTTGCGCTCGCGGTCACGGTTACGCAGTTCGAGGCTGAACTCTTCTTCCTGAGCGGCACGGTCGACCGGGTCCGGGAAGTTAGCAGCTTCATCCTGCATATGTGTAACGGTGCGATCGACTTCATCCCTGAGTTGATTACGCCATGCTTCAAGAATACGCTTGAAGTGCGACAGCTGGGCTTCGTTCATATACTCTTCGCCCGGCTTCTCTTGATACGGCTCCACCCCAGCGATGGCGAGAATACTCAGGGACGATGTTTTACGGTTTTGCCCTTCTTGCATGTTGCTTCTCCTTAACACGCACTATCGATCCCCGTGTTGGGGGAAAAATCAGGTCGCTATAAATAGCAGATGCTTTTCCGTATGGCAATTATCTAAACGTAACACTTGACAACCCTGTGAGGAAAAGCGTATTTGCGCACGCGGCCAGAACACTTATTAGTCAATCGTCTAATCCCTTATAAGACAATGGGAAGAGAGGATCTCAGAGTCATATTATCGGCAGAAAGTTCCGCTTTATAAGCGAAAATCTCCACCCCCTGCTTTTGTGCCTCATTCAACAATTGCGCGTATGTAGGATCAATATGACGGGCCGGGGAAAAGCGTTCAATGGCTGAATGCAGAACCGCAAACAGCAACACGGCGCGCTTGCCCGCCGCCGCTACACTCATTAGCTCTCGCAGATGCTTCTGGCCACGTAGCGTTACCGCATCCGGAAAGAAGCCGTTTTCCTGTTCCGCTAACGTCACTGATTTCACTTCAATATAGCACTCAGGGCGGTCTTCCGCCTGTAACATAAAATCAATTCTGCTGCCTTCATCGCCATATTTCACTTCGCTTTTTTGCGTGCCGTAACCCACCAGTTCAGGAAGCATTCCATTTGTCAGGGCTTCCTTAACCAGCTGATTTGCGCGCAGGGTATTAACGCAAATAAATGCCCCGCTTTGCGTCTCGGTCATTTCCCAGGTATGAGGATATTTGCGTTTAGTATTTTCTGATGTGGAATACCAGACCGTGTCACCCGGCGTGGCGCAACCGGTCATGGCGCCGGTGTTGGGGCAGTGCAGCGTGAGCGTTTCGCCCTCAGGCGTGATCACGTCAGCGAGAAAGCGTTTGTAACGCTGGATCAGCGTAGCGGGCTGGAGTGCAGGGCTAAACTTCATCAGGATTCCTTAACGTGTCGCCCAGCGTCCAGCGCTGGAGCGGAGTATAGCGGGTGCGTCCTTGTACAAAGGCAGATTCGTACAGCGCAAATTCATTCACCTGAAAGGACCAGTGAAAGCCCGGTGGCGGGATGGCAACGGCCTGACCCGCATCGCGCAGCAGGGTAATGTGGGGATGAAACGGCTGCGGGCTCTGATAACAGCCGCTGCGCGCGGCCTGCGCCCGCAGCATGTTTGCGAGCTGGAGCAGGCCGCGAGGGGGCTGCCGCGTCCCCAGCCAGACCACCCGAGAGCGCAGCCATTGCCCGGCATCGTCAAGATGCAGCGTAAACCCCGGCTGCGAAATGCGTCCGGCCATTGCGCTCAACGCGCGCTGCTTTTCAGCGCTTACCTCTCCGAGAAACGCTAACGTCAGGTGCATATTGGCGGCGGCGACGGGGCGGCCCGCTTCCGCGGGGAAGTGGCTGGCGCGCCAGCGAACAATCTGCCGTTGAAGCGTGGTGGGTAATTCAATGGCGAAGAATAGCCGTTTTGACTCAGACATGCGCAAGACTCGGTAATGATATGCGCCGATGCTACAATGTACGCCGATTAATGTTAACCCTCTGGAGCCCTAAGTGTCCTCTTTGCCCGTCGCCGTCGTCCTTCCTGAGCTTCTCGCAGCCTTAGAACATGCGCCACAGGTTATGCTCAGCGCGCCCACCGGAGCGGGTAAATCCACCTGGCTGCCCCTGCAAATTCTGCGCGAGGGGAGCATCAGCGGGAAAATTATCCTGCTGGAGCCACGCAGGCTGGCCGCGCGCAATGTGGCGCAGCGCCTGGCGGAACTGCTGAATGAAAAACCGGGCGAGACGGTAGGGTACCGGATGCGCGCCGAAACCTGCGTTGGACCGTCCACACGGCTGGAGGTGGTCACCGAGGGTATTCTCACCCGTATGCTGCAAAACGATCCGGAGCTGAACGGCGTCGGGCTGGTGATCCTTGATGAATTTCACGAGCGCAGCCTCCAGGCCGATCTGGCCCTTGCGCTGCTGCTCGATGTTCAGCAGGGGCTGCGCGACGATCTTCGGCTGCTGATTATGTCGGCGACGCTGGATAACGACCGGCTCAGGCAGACGCTCCCTGACGCGCCGATGATCTCCTCTGAAGGGCGTGCGTTCCCGGTCGAGCGCCGCTATCAGCCGCTGCCTGCCCATCAGCGTTTTGACGAAGCTGTTGCTATAGCCACCGCCGAATTGCTCCGTCAGGAACCCGGCTCGCTGCTGCTGTTTTTACCCGGCGTAGGCGAAATCCAGCGCGTACAGGAGCAGCTGGCATCCCGGGTGAACGGTGATGTTACGCTGTGCCCGCTCTACGGCGCGCTGCCGTTGGCTGACCAGCGCAAGGCGATCCTTCCCGCACCGGCGGGACAGCGCAAAGTGGTGCTGGCGACCAATATCGCGGAAACCAGTTTGACCATCGAAGGCATTCGCCTGGTGGTGGACAGTACGCTGGAGAGGGTGGCCAGTTTTGATCCGCGTACCGGGCTGACCAGGCTACTGACACAGCGCATCAGCCAGGCCTCAATGGTGCAGCGCGCAGGGCGAGCAGGGCGTCTTGAACCGGGTATTTGCCTGCATTTAACCAGCGCCGAGCAGGCGGAGCGGGCGGCATTGCAGAGCACGCCTGAGATTTTACAAAGCGATCTCTCCGGGCTGGTGATGGATTTGATGCAGTGGGGCTGCCCGGACCCTGACCAGCTCACCTGGCTTAATCCTCCGCCTGTCGTGAACCTTTCCGCCGCGCGCAGCCTGCTGACCCAGCTTGGCGCGCTGGAAGGCGAGCGACTGACGGCGCGCGGCCAGAAAATGGCGGCGCTTGGCAACGATCCGCGTCTGGCCGCAATGCTGGTAGCAGCACAGGGCGAGGATGAAATTGCCACGGCGGCAAAACTGGCGGCTATTCTTGAGGAGCCGCCGCGCGGTGGCAGCAGCGATCTGGAACAGGCCTTTGCACGCCATCAGGGAAACTGGCAACAGCGCGCGCAGCAGCTGTGTCACCGCCTGAAGAGCCGGGGAGGATCGCCTGACAGCGATAAAGTTATCCCTCTGCTGGCCCAGGCCTTCCCGGACAGGATTGCGCGCCGTCGCGGGCTGGATGGTCGCTATCAGCTGGCAAATGGGATGGGCGCGATGCTGGACAGCGATGACGCCCTGACGCGCCATGAATGGCTGATCGCGCCGCTCTTGCTCCAGGGTAGCCACTCCCCGGACGCGCGTATTTTACAGGCGGTTGCCGTGGATATTGACGCCCTGACGCGTGCCTGCCCGCAGCTGCTTCAGCAATCTGACATTGTGGAATGGGATGACACCCAGGGCACGCTGAAGGCGTTCCGTCGTAGCCAGATTGGCAAACTGACGCTCGGGACGAAACCGCTGGCGAAGCCGTCGGAGGAAGAGTTACACCAGGCGATGCTGAACGGCATTCGGGAAAAAGGGCTGAGCGTACTGAACTGGACGCCGGACGCCGAACAGTATCGCATTCGCCTGCACTGCGCCGCGAAGTGGCTGCCGGAACAGGGGTGGCCAGCGGTGGATGATGAGACGCTGCTCGCGACGCTTGAACAGTGGCTGTTGCCGCAGATGAGCGGCGTACACTCGCTGCGCGCCCTGAAGGCGCTTGATGTTAAGGCAGCGTTACAGAATTTACTGGACTGGTCGTTACGTCAACGTCTGGATAGTGAACTGCCTGGGCATTACACTGTGCCAACCGGGAGCCGGATTGCCATTCGTTATCATGAGGATAATCCGCCGGCGCTGGCGGTTCGGATGCAGGAGATGTTTGGTGAGGCCACCACGCCGTCCATCGCTGAAGGGCGCGTGCCGTTAGTGCTTGAGCTGCTTTCGCCTGCGCATCGTCCCTTGCAGATCACCCGCGATCTGGGGGCGTTCTGGGCGGGGAGCTATCGTGAAGTGCAGAAAGAGATGAAAGGGCGATATCCCAAACACGTCTGGCCGGACGATCCGGCGAATACCGCGCCGACGCGGCGCACGAAGAAATATTCGTAATGGATCGAAAAGGGGAGTGCGGCCTGATGCCCTCACCCCAGCCCTCTCCCACAGGGAGAGGGAGAAACAAACTTTGAGAGATTTCTTCTTTCACTGACCTGTGCAAGATAAGAAAATCTGGCCTTTGCGCCTGAATGTTGCGGAGAAAAAGCATGGCGGGGAATGACCGCGAGCCAATAGGACGTAAGGGAAAGCCGACGCGTCCGGCGAAAGAAAAGGTAAGCCGTCGTCGCCTCAGAGATGAGGAGTATGACGATGACTATGAAGACGATTATGAGGATGAAGAACCGATGCCGCGTAAAGGGAAAGGCAAAGGGCGTAAGCCTCGTGGGAAGCGCGGCTGGTTCTGGCTGCTGCTGAAGCTGTTCATTGTTTTTGTTGTCCTGATCGCGATTTACGGCGTTTATCTGGATCAGAAGATCCGCAGCCGTATCGACGGGAAAGTCTGGCAATTGCCTGCGGCAGTGTACGGCCGCATGGTGAACCTTGAGCCGGACATGTCCATCAGCAAGAACGAGATGGTGAAGCTGCTGCAAGCCACGCAGTATCGTCAGGTCACGAAAATGACCCGTCCGGGTGAATTTACCGTCCAGGCGAAAAGCATTGAGATGATCCGCCGTCCGTTCGACTTCCCGGACAGTAAAGAAGGGCAGGTGCGCGCGCGTCTGACCTTTGACGGCGATCGCCTGGAAACCATTGAGAACATGGATAACGATCGCCAGTTCGGTTTCTTCCGTCTCGATCCGCGCCTCATCACCATGCTGTCGTCCGCAAACGGCGAACAGCGCCTGTTCGTGGCGCGTAACGGCTTCCCGGATCTGCTGGTAGATACCCTGCTGGCAACCGAAGACCGCCACTTCTACGAGCACGACGGTATTAGCCTTTACTCCATTGGTCGTGCGGTACTGGCGAACCTGACTGCCGGGCGTACGGTGCAGGGGGCAAGTACCCTGACCCAGCAGCTGGTGAAAAACCTGTTCCTCTCCAGCGAGCGCTCTTACTGGCGTAAAGCCAACGAAGCGTACATGGCCGTGCTGATGGATGCACGCTACAGCAAGGATCGTATTCTTGAGCTGTACATGAACGAGGTGTACCTCGGTCAGAGCGGTGATAACGAGATCCGCGGCTTCCCGCTGGCGAGCCTGTACTACTTTGGCCGTCCGGTAGAAGAGCTGAGCCTTGACCAGCAGGCGCTGCTGGTGGGCATGGTGAAAGGCGCGTCGATCTACAACCCGTGGCGTAACCCGAAACTGGCGCTGGAGCGTCGTAACCTGGTGCTGCGTCTGCTGCAACAACAGCAGGTGATTGACCAGGAGCTGTACGACATGCTGAGCGCGCGTCCGCTGGGCGTTCAGCCGCGTGGTGGGGTGATTTCTCCGCAGCCTGCCTTTATGCAGATGGTGCGTCAGGAGTTGCAGTCTAAGCTCGGAGATAAAGTGAAAGATCTCTCCGGCGTGAAGATCTTTACCACCTTTGACTCCGTGGCACAGGACGCCGCAGAAAAAGCGGCGGTAGAAGGTATTCCGGCGCTGAAAAAACAGCGTAAGCTGAGCGATCTGGAAACCGCGATGGTAGTGGTGGACCGTAACACCGGCGAAGTTCGTGCCATGGTGGGCGGTGCTGAGCCGCAGTTTGCGGGTTACAACCGTGCCATGCAGGCGCGCCGTTCAATAGGTTCACTGGCAAAACCGGCGACCTATCTGACCGCGCTGAGCCAGCCGAATCTTTATCGCCTGAATACCTGGATTGCCGATGCGCCAATTTCCCTGCGCCAGCCTAACGGCCAGGTATGGTCACCGCAGAACGATGACAGACAGTTCAGCGGCCAGGTCATGCTGGTGGATGCGTTAACCCGCTCGATGAACGTGCCAACGGTTAACCTCGGAATGGCGCTGGGCCTGCCGGCCATCACCGACACCTGGCAGAAGCTGGGGGTACCGAAAGATCAGCTGCACCCGGTGCCAGCGATGATTCTGGGGGCGCTTAACCTGACGCCAATCGAAGTGGCGCAGGCGTTCCAGACCATCGCCAGCGGCGGTAACCGTGCTCCGCTTTCCGCTCTGCGTTCGGTGATTGCCGAAGATGGCTCCGTGCTGTATCAGAGCTTCCCGCAGGCAGAACGTGCAGTTCCGGCGCAGGCGGCCTATATGACGCTGTGGACCATGCAGCAGGTTGTCCAGCGCGGTACAGGCCGTCAGCTGGGAGCGAAGTATCCGGGCCTGCATCTGGCGGGTAAAACCGGGACCACCAACAACAACGTCGATACCTGGTTCGCCGGTATTGATGGTCGTGAAGTGGTCATCACCTGGGTGGGGCGCGATAACAACCAGCCGACCAAACTGTATGGCGCGAGCGGTGCGATGTCGATTTACCAGCGCTACCTGGCCAACCAGTCTCCGGTGCCGCTGAACCTGGTTGCCCCGGAAGATATCGTTGATATGGGCGTGGACGCATCGGGCAACTTTATCTGCGGTGGCGGGATGCGTACGCTGCCGGTCTGGACGACTAACCCGGATGCGCTGTGCCAGCAAAGTCAGCCAGAAGAACCAACAGGTAACCCGTTCGATCAGTCTTCTCAACCCCATCAGCCGCAGCAGCAACAGCCGCAGCAGCAGAATGAGAAGAAAGACAGCGACGGTGTCGCCGGCTGGATCAAGGACATGTTTGGCGGAAACTAATTAGTTTCCTGAATAAAAGGCCGCTTAATGATTAAGCGGCCTTTTTTTATATTTACATTCATTTATATTTAAAATTATTAAATTTAAAATGTAGAATTATTAATTTTTGCTTTTTTTAATCTAAAACAGAAAGTTGCAACCGTTTTCCTTAGTATTGCCTTTTTGTGATCTAGACGCGATGAAGAATAATCTGATTAAATCCTCTCCAGAAATTTACTGACCTCACAGGATATTCCTTAGAGGACTTCCCAACATTTTTGTATATATCAAGAATGGATATCTTCATCATCACATATAAGGATATTGTTATGAGTAAATATGTTGTTTCAACGGTGCTGGCCAGCACGTTTATGGCTGCACTTTCTCTGCCGGTATTTGCAGCGAATGATTCTGGCACGGTAAATTTCGCCGGAAAAATTGTGGCGGATACCTGTGAAATTGATGTTGATGGCTCGGGGTCCAATACTTCCACCGTCACATTTGCAGATACTTATCCTTCTGATTTTGGTACTGACGGTCAGGTCGGGACGTCGAAGGCCTTTAAGATTGAAGTGAAAAAATGTGATCCGCTGGTTGCCAAACTGAACCTCAAGTTCAGTGGCACCACAACGGATGCGGAATACAAGCGCCTGAAGAACGATCTTGACGGCGCTGGCAATGCGACCAACGTTGGCATCATTGTCAGTAATGAAAATGGGACTAAGGGGGACGTGGTTTTCAACGGATCAGAACCGGAAGCCGGTACCGATGTTGCGAACGATGCCACTGGCGCCACAGCATCTGTCTTTAATTACACCGCGAAAGTTATTCAGGTTGGTGATAACAAACCAACAGCAGGTCACTACTCCTCATCTGCAACGTTCGAGGTTGTTTATCGCTAAATCTATTTTGGCAGCCTGAAAGGGCTGCCTTCTGGAACGTAGTATGAATTATTTATTAAAATTGTTAGGTGGATGTTTGATTATCTCTTGCTGTTCAGTACAGGCA
>NZ_JADBRE010000046.1:0-26081 GCF_014930525.1 Enterobacter cloacae complex sp. S1 | reverse complement strand
TCTCTTCAACCGACCGGGTTGTCTGTGAAGTGATTCACATCCGCCGTGTCGATGGAGGCGCATTATAGGGATCCCAGTTTTTAGCACAAGTATTTTTTAGATCTTTTTTTCCAACTGATGATTTTCCGTGCTTTTCGCTGAAAACCCACCCGATCCGCTTAAAAATTGACGCATTTTGCCTTGCCTCGATCCAGGAATACGATCAAAGTCTTCTTTAATAGCGCTCATCTGTATCGAGGTAGATATGTTTGCAGTATTACGTCCTTATAAAGATCTGTTCCCCCAAAAAGGCGATCGCGTGATGATCGATACCAGCAGCGTGGTCATTGGTGATGTTCGCATGGCCGAGGATGTCAGCATCTGGCCACTCGTCGCGATCCGGGGTGATGTTAACTACGTTGCAATCGGTGCACGCACCAATATTCAGGACGGCAGCGTGCTGCATGTGACTCATAAGTCATCTTATAACCCTGAGGGCAATCCGCTCATCATTGGGGAAGATGTCACCGTCGGTCATAAAGTGATGCTCCACGGCTGCACAATCGGTAACCGGGTTCTCGTTGGGATGGGATCGATTTTGCTGGATGGCGTCATAGTAGAAGATGACGTAATGATTGGCGCAGGAAGCCTTGTTCCGCAAAACAAACGTCTGGAAAGTGGCTATCTCTATTTAGGCAGTCCGGTTAAACAGATCCGCCCCCTAAAAGAGGCGGAGATCGAAGGATTGAAATACTCAGCGAACAATTACGTTAAATGGAAGAATGACTATCTGGATCAGGATAACCAGACCCAACCCTGATCGTCTTCCTGCTGATCGCGGATCAAATCGCTGGCTTCCTCTTCCAGATCCCAGCGATTTTCGCAAAAGACCGCTAACGGATCTGAACCACCAAAGCGCTGATGCAACGTCTCCCCTTTAATCGCACAGGTGAGCTGCATTCCATGCACCAGCACCGGGAAACAAACCGCTTGCTTATTTTCATCCCAGATTTCTCTGTCGGGAAAATGAATCGCCTGATTCATGCCATCAGTTCCTGTTTCAGCTTTTCGATCACCGGTTCTACAGCAGGTAACACGCCATGCCAGAGTAGCACCGCATGAGCCGCCTGCCCCACCAGCATGCCCAGACCATCAGCCACGTGTTTTGCCCCCTGTTGTTCACACCAGGTCAGAAATGGCGTTTTCCCTTTTTGATAAAACATGTCATAGGCGTAGATGTGGGAATGAACTAGGGATGCAGGAATCGCCGGGATCTCTCCATTGATACCGCTTGAGGTGGCATTAATCACAAGATCAAATTCGTGACTCGCGAGATCGTCAAGTGCTACCGCAGTTACGCTGCCTGTGTGTGCGAACAACGCCGCCAGCTCTTCTGCTCTGGAGAAGGTACGGTTGGTGATTGTCACCGCACAATCTAGCGAAAGAAGAGGAAGCAATACGCCGCGCGACGCGCCACCCGCGCCGATCAGCAGGATCCGAAAGCCTGGTTTAATAAACGACAGTCGTTCCAGATCGCTGAGTAAACCTATGCCATCGGTGTTATCGCCCAGAAGGCGACCATCTTCGAGCCGCTTAAGGGTATTGACGGCACCAGCGAGCGAGGCACGCTCGGTCAGCTCATCCGCGCGCCCGAAAGCCTCTTCTTTAAAAGGCACCGTGACGTTTGCACCTTTACCACCCGCATCAAAAAAGCTATTCAGCGTCGGTATAAATGCATCAACAGGCGCAAGAACCCGACCATACGGGTGATCTATCTGCAATTGCTCTGCAAACAGCTGATGGATCAGAGGCGACTTGCTGTGCGCGATCGGGTTACCAAAAACAGCATAGGTTTCCATAACATTATCCCTGGCGAAAACGTTCGCCGGTCAAGGCATCGCGAATTTCTGACGGGTTAAGACGACCCCCGGTTTCACCCACGGCTACAGGGAAATCATTCCCGAACTGCGCCAGAACTTCTTCTGTTGTCCGACAAGGGGGAAGCCCGGTCAGGTTGGCGCTGGTTGAAACCAGGGGTTTACCAAATGCCTGGCATAACTCCACCACCAAGGGATGGTCGGTAACGCGTACCGCGAGTGAATCGAAACGCCCGGTTAGCCAGCGCGGCGTTGTCGGTTGTGCAGGAAAGACAAACGTCACGGGACCTGGCCACACAGAGAAAATGGTTTCCCGCTGTGCAGGCGTCAGCATGGAATCATCAATATAAGGCTTAAGCTGCTCGTAGTTCGCAGCGATCAAAATCAATCCTTTTTCGACAGGCCGCTGTTTTAGCGCCAGCAGACGGTTAACGGCGACTTCGCTGTCAGGATCGCACCCGACCCCGAAAACGGCTTCTGTTGGATAGGCGATGACTTCTTCTTTTTTCAGGATGTCCACCGCCTGCGCGATGGAGCCTGATGGCAGGTTATTATTCACTGATTTGATCCGCCGAAACCGGCTTTCCACATTGTTTACTGGCGCAAAAGCGTTTCAAGCCTTGCGCGGTTTTCTTTTCTATGAGTAACGGATAATCGCAATGAGGGCAGACGCCCGCTACTGGTTTGAAATTGATAACGAACTGGCATTCAGGATAGCGATCGCACGAATGGAAGGTCTTGCCATAACGAGAGCGGCGCTGCACCAATTGACCACGCTGGCACTGAGGGCAGGCAATTGCCGTTTCATCTGGTTTATCAATTTGTTCCGTATGTTCACATTCCGGATAGCGGCTGCATCCAATAAACATCCCGAACCGCCCCTGCCGCAGCGCCAGTTCGCCGCCACAGAGTGGACAAAGCTGTCCCTCCAGAATTTTGACGATATGTCCGTCCGCCTGGCTTTTCAGGGGACGGACATAATCACATTCCGGATAGTGTGAACAACCGAGAAACGGACCGTGTTTCCCGGACCGAATAACAAGTTCAGCCCCACACTGTGGGCAGGGCTCGTTTTTATGCACCGTGAAGAGTGCTGATTTGGCCATAACAACTCTTGTTGCTGCACATAGAATTAATGCAGCATACCTTCATTCACTTCAAAGAGTAATTCTTCCATTTGCTGATAGGCATTTTCACAGCCTGGGATGTTGAACAGAACCATCAGGATCACCCATTTGAGATCTTCCAGTTCAAATTCAGCAGTATCCAGCGCCATGACGCGCTCTATCACCATCTCTCTCGTTTCGAGGTTTAGCACCTGAATCTGCTCGAGGAATAAAATGAATCCCCGGCAGCTGGCATCCAGCCTTTCACACTCTTCAGCTGTATAGATGCGCACAGACAATGGGTCAGAAGCAAGCTGCATCGGTTCGGCGAGGCCGTCCTGATAATCAGCCAACTTATCCAGCCACATCAACGCATTATAAATATCTTCCCGCTCAAAACCTGCGTCGGTCAGATCCCGTGTTAATTTGTCCTGATCCACCTGCATTTCTGCTTCGTTGTGGATGTAAGTCTCAAACAAATACATCAGTACGTCGAACATGGCATGCCCTCCTTAATCGGACATAGCCGCCGGGTACAGCTGCGATCCACCCTGCTAACTCCAGTTCGAGTAGCTGTGCTACCGTTACTGGCACAGGTTGGCCGGCACGTTCAGCGACAACGTCAACAGGTGTTACCTCATCTCCTACGTTAGCCAGGAGCTTGGGAAATGGCAATGCTACTGCCTCCTGATCCGATGAAATATGTCGCTTTTGGAGATCATCCTGCAACCAATGCAATCCATACTGCAAATTTTCCAGGATATCCTCTTTACAGGTCACCAGCGTCGCCCCCTGTTTTATCAGCCAGTGAGGGCCTTCGCAGCCAGGGTTCCCCAACGGGCCGGGTAGCGCAAAAACTTCACGCCCCTGCTCCAGTGCGCACCTTGCGGTAACCAGCGATCCACTCCGAATCGCAGCTTCGACCACCAGCACGCCCTGGCTTAACCCACTGATGATCCGGTTACGCCGTGGAAAGTTACCCGGTCTGGGCGATGTCGAAAGTGAAAACTCAGACACTATCGCCCCCTCTGAAGCGATAAGTTGCTCAGCCAGAATGTGATGACGACGCGGATAGAGACTAAAAAGACCATTGCCAAGCACAGCGACACTTCGCCCTTTTGCTGACAACGCCGCATGATGTGCCACACCATCAATGCCGCAAGCCAGGCCACTGGTGATCGTAAAGCCACATTGGGACAGCTGTTCACTCAGCATTTTCCCCCACCGCTCGCCATACCACGAGGGCGCACGGCTGCCCACAACCGCAAGCTGCATGCTATTAAGCACGTCAACGCGGCCTCGCACAAATAGCGCCCCGGGAAAATCAGGTATAGAACGTAACAATGGCGGAAAGCGAGGATCATCCGCTGTGAGAAGGTGGTTGTCGGTGTGTTCCAGCCATTCCAGACTACGTTCAAGCTCACTCTCACTGAACGAAAAAAACTTTACGGCATGTTTGGGCGAAAGCCCTGACGCGTTGACAGCTTCAGCATCGACGGTTGCCTGGCGAAGCAGCCTCTGCGCAATCTCCAGCATCGCGTCACCGTATAACGACCCGATGTTTATAAGCCGTAACCATATCTCTGTGGACGTCATCCTTTTCCCTGCCATAAGCAGCCTCAGCAATCTTTGCGATTGGTCACTGATGCTGTCAATCGACCGGGGATTTGTCTAGAATAGAAGTAATATTCTTATCAACTCCTGAACACAACTCTGGAAATTTATGGCAGTTTTGCAAGTGTTACATATTCCTGACGAGCGCCTTCGCATCGTCGCGGAACCGGTTAAAGAAGTGAATGCAGAAATTCAGCGTATCGTCGATGATATGTTCGATACCATGTACGCTGAAGAAGGCATTGGCCTTGCCGCGACCCAGGTAGACATTCACAAACGTATTATTGTGATCGACGTTTCTGAAAATCGTGATGAGCGCCTGGTGCTGATCAACCCTGAGATGCTGGAAAAAAGCGGCGAAACAGGTATTGAGGAAGGCTGTCTGTCTATCCCTGAACAGCGCGCTTTGGTGCCACGTGCCGAAAAAGTTAAAATCCGCGCACTGGATCGTGACGGCAATCCGTTTGAGCTGGAAGCCGACGATCTGCTGGCGATTTGCATTCAGCATGAGATGGATCACCTGGTCGGTAAGCTGTTTATCGATTACCTCTCACCGCTGAAGCAACAGCGTATTCGTCAGAAAGTTGAGAAACTGGATCGTTTACGTTCTCGCGCTTAACGCCCCCCGGATACAAGGAATAACGTGTCTACATCACTACGTATAATCTTCGCGGGTACCCCTGATTTTGCGGCGCGTCATCTCGACGCGCTGCTATCGTCTGGTCATCAGATTGTTGGCGTATTTACTCAGCCTGATCGTCCGGCTGGCCGCGGTAAAAAATTGATGCCTGGCCCGGTTAAAGTGCTGGCAGAAACGCATGGTTTGCCGGTTTTCCAGCCTGCATCATTACGACCTCAGGAAAACCAGCAGTTAGTGGCAGACCTGAACGCTGACGTGATGGTAGTTGTGGCTTACGGCCTCATTCTGCCGAAAGCGGTACTCGATATGCCCCGCCTGGGCTGTGTTAACGTTCATGGTTCCTTGCTCCCACGCTGGCGTGGCGCAGCCCCTATTCAGCGCGCTCTGTGGGCAGGCGATGCTGAAACTGGCGTGACAATCATGAAGATGGACGTAGGTTTAGACACGGGCGACATGCTGTATAAACTGGCGTGTCCCATTACCGCAGAAGATACCAGCGCCACGCTGTATGACAAGCTGGCGGATCTCGGTCCGCAGGGGCTGATTGAGACGTTGCAACAGCTTGCTGACAATACAGCGACACCTGAAGTGCAGGATGAGGCACAGGTGACCTATGCTGAAAAACTGAGTAAAGAAGAAGCCCGGATCGACTGGTCCCTGTCAGCAGCTCAACTCGAACGCTGTATCCGCGCCTTTAATCCATGGCCGATGAGCTGGTTGATGATTGATGAGCAGCCAGTGAAAGTCTGGAAAGCTTCAGTTATTAACGGCAATACTTCGGCAGAGCCCGGTACGATTATCGACGCCAGCAAAAACGGTATCCAGGTTGCGACCGGAGAAGGGATCCTGAATCTTGAATCGCTGCAACCGGCCGGTAAAAAGGCAATGAGCGCGCAGGATCTATTAAATTCCCGTCGTGAATGGTTCATCCCTGGCAATCGCCTTGCCTGAACAAATTTACTCTTAAGGCCCGGTGTTTCCGGGCATTTTTATTTTTACGGTTATGAAAAGACAAAATCTACGCACTATGGCGGCTCAGGCCGTTGAGCAGGTTATCGAGCAGGGCCAGTCACTGAGTAATGTCCTGCCTCCACTGCAACAAAAGGTTTCCGATAAAGACAAAGCACTGCTTCAGGAGCTGTGCTTTGGCGTGCTGCGCACCCTCTCTCAGCTTGAATGGTTAATTAATAAGCTGATGTCACGCCCGATGAGCGGCAAGCAGCGTACCGTGCATTATTTGATCATGGTCGGTTTCTACCAGCTTCTTCATACCCGCATTCCACCTCATGCTGCGCTGGCTGAGACAGTGGAGGGTGCCGTTTCAATTAAACGTCCCCAGCTGAAAGGGTTGATTAACGGCGTGCTGCGTCAGTTCCAGCGTCAGCAGGACGAACTGCTGGCAGAATTTGCGCAAAGCGAAGCGCGCTTCCTGCACCCTGAATGGCTGCTGAATCGCCTTAAAAAAGCCTATCCACAGCAATGGCAAGACATTGCTGATGCCAATAACCAACGTCCGCCGATGTGGTTACGCGTCAATCGTAACCATCATACCCGCGACGCATGGCTGGCCCTGCTGGAAGAGGCCGGAATGAGCGGCTTCACACACGCTGCTTATCCTGATGCGGTACGTTTAGCCTCCCCTGCACCGGTACATGCATTACCCGGTTTTGAAGAGGGCTGGGTAACGGTACAGGACGCATCCGCTCAGGGCTGCATGACCTGGCTTGAACCGAAAGACGGGGAGCAGATCCTTGACCTCTGTGCAGCGCCAGGGGGGAAAACAACACACATTCTGGAAGTGGCGCCGCAGGCCAGCGTGATGGCCGTGGATGTTGATGAGCAGCGTCTTTCACGCGTCTATGACAACCTCAAGCGTCTGGGTATGAAAGCACAGGTTAAGCAAGGCGATGGACGTAAACCCGCAGACTGGTGTGGTGATACCAGGTTCGATCGTATTTTGCTGGACGCCCCTTGCTCAGCAACTGGCGTGATTCGTCGTCATCCCGATATCAAATGGCTGCGTCGCGATCGTGATATCAAGGAGCTTGCCCAGTTGCAATCCGAAATTCTGGATGCCATCTGGCCGCATCTCAAACCCGGCGGAACCCTGGTGTATGCAACCTGCTCTGTTCTTCCGGAAGAGAACAGTCAGCAAATTGCGGCTTTCCTGAAACGCACCCCGGACGCTACGCTGCATGATACGGGAACACCTGAGCACCCGGGTCTGCAAAACCTGCCGGGCGCAGAAGAGGGTGATGGTTTCTTTTACGCTAAGCTAATCAAAGAGTGATGTTGAGAACAGGTCACGAAAGATGAAAATTATCATTCTGGGCGCAGGGCAAGTTGGCGGAACGCTGGCGGAAAATCTCGTGGGCGAAAACAACGATATCACCATTGTGGATACCAATGGCGATCGCCTGCGCGTTTTGCAGGACAAGTTTGATCTTCGTGTTGTACAGGGGCACGGCTCTCACCCACGTGTGCTTCGGGAGGCGGGCGCGGACGATGCTGACATGCTGGTTGCAGTAACCAGTTCTGATGAAACCAACATGGTTGCATGTCAGGTGGCCTACTCGCTTTTCAACACACCGAACCGCATCGCCCGCATTCGCTCCCCGGACTATGTCCGGGATGCGGAAAAGCTGTTTAATTCCGAAGCAGTACCTATCGACCATCTTATTGCCCCTGAACAGCTGGTTATCGACAGTATTTATCGTCTGATTGAGTACCCGGGCGCGTTGCAGGTTGTGAACTTTGCGGAAGGAAAAGTAAGCCTGGCGGTCGTGAAGGCGTACTACGGCGGCCCGCTGATTGGTAATGCCCTGTCGACAATGCGCGAGCATATGCCACATATCGATACGCGTGTTGCGGCGATTTTCCGTCACGACAGACCTATTCGTCCGCAAGGGTCCACCATTGTCGAAGCCGGGGATGAAGTCTTCTTTATTGCGGCTTCTCAGCATATCCGTGCGGTGATGAGTGAACTTCAGCGTCTCGAAAAACCGTATAAACGTATTATGCTGGTTGGCGGCGGTAATATTGGCGCAGGTCTGGCGAGACGGCTGGAAAAAGACTACAGCGTGAAGCTCATCGAACGAGATCAACAGCGCGCGTCGGAGCTGGCTGAAAAGCTTCAGAATACTATCGTGTTTTATGGCGATGCTTCGGATCAGGAATTGCTGGCCGAAGAGCATATCGATCAGGTTGATCTTTTTATTGCCGTCACCAACGACGACGAAGCGAATATTATGTCCGCCATGCTCGCTAAACGTATGGGGGCGAAAAAAGTAATGGTGCTTATCCAGCGTAAGGCTTATGTCGACCTGGTACAGGGTAGCGTAATTGATATTGCTATTTCACCTCAGCAAGCCACCATTTCTGCCCTGCTAAGCCATGTACGTAAAGCGGATATTGTCGGCGTGTCGTCTCTTCGTCGTGGTGTTGCTGAAGCCATTGAAGCCGTCGCTCATGGGGATGAAACGACGTCGCGCGTTGTTGGTCGCGCGATCGACGAAATTAAACTTCCACCAGGCACCATTATCGGCGCCGTAGTGCGGGGTAACGATGTCATGATCGCCAATGATAATTTACGTATTGAGCAGGGTGACCACGTTATTATGTTCCTGACCGATAAAAAATTTATTACCGACGTCGAGCGTTTATTCCAGCCAAGCCCGTTCTTCCTGTAATGATTTGGGTGCTCAGACGAGAGCACCCAAATATTAACCTTCTAATTTTCATGCCTTTTATTTTTCATAACGATTATTTATCCCCAATGGCAATTAGCTAATCATTTGTTAAACTTATAGGCGTCAGCTGGCACAAGGAGAACATAATGAGTTTTATTAAAGAGTTTCGCGAATTTGCGATGCGCGGGAATGTGGTGGATTTGGCTGTGGGTGTCATTATTGGTGCGGCGTTCGGTAAGATCGTTTCATCATTAGTCGCCGACATTATTATGCCGCCGTTAGGACTGTTGATTGGAGGCATTGATTTCAAACAGTTCGCCTTCACCCTTCGGGAGGCTCAGGGCGATATCCCTGCGGTTGTAATGCACTATGGCGTATTCATTCAGAACGTATTTGATTTCGTGATCGTGGCATTTGCCATTTTCATGGCGATCAAACTTATCAACAGACTTAACCGTAAAAAAGAAGAACCGGCTGCTGCCCCGCCAGCACCAACTAAAGAAGAAGTCTTACTGACTGAAATTCGCGATCTGTTAAAAGAGCAGAACAACCGCGTTTAATCAGGCGACAGAAACAGAAAGGCCAGTGGTAAAAAAGCGATTAGCTTGCTTGCCACTGGCCTCCCAGTTACCCCGTTGTGCATGTTTACCTTTACGTAGATAACTCCCTTTTCCTTTCTTGTTCTTCTCAACACGCTGTCTGAAAAGCGGGTCGTGAAGCAATGCCTCAATGGCGTTATCCTTAATTTGTCCCTTAGTATGCTGATAGCGGCTCATCATTTCTCCTGAGCATAGTTAATGTCGGCGGGAGTCTAGTCCCTGGCTGATAAAAAATCAACAACCCTGAGTTTCACTACTGGCGCCCTGTTCAAGAGCTTCCAGTATTGAGCAATAAACACTGCTATGAGCGGTACCGCAGCACGCGTCATTTAACCTTTGCAGAGATCGCTGCATGGCTTGCAGCTCCTGAATGCGTCCTTCAACTTCATCCAGCCGGGCCTGAACGATGCTTTTAGATTCCTGACACGTATGATGTTCAGGATCGATACGGATCGACAGCAGTTCACGGATCGACTCCAGCGTGAAGCCGAGTTGCCGTGCATAGCGGATAAAACGAAGGCGTTGCAGGTCGTTATCCGTATAAAGGCGAAATCCACCTTCCGTTCTGACCTCATGATCGATCATCTGCTGCTTTTCGTAGTAGCGGATAGTATCCGGCGTTACGTTAGCAAGCTTCGCAAGTTCACCTATGCGGTACATGGCTACTCCTCGTTTATTTTTTGCATTAACCTTTCACTGTATTCACCATGCAAAAAGTCAGTATTCATTCCCGTCTGGCGCAGTTTTAGCTCGATGAGCGTCAACCGACGACTGATTTCGGAGTACCGCGGGTCATTCTTATGAATGCCTTTAAGCAGATCGGCAAGCTCGACGGCTTCATTGCGTTGCTGAAGTTCAGGCGGTAAACAACCTGCGTTTTTCAGTAAGCGATAACCGGCCCGTAATTCAGGGGGAATATGTGAATCATCGTCCAGAATCAGCGGCTCACCGCTGCCGGGAAGATTTTCGAACTCGCCTTTGTTTTGGGCATCGCAAATATGGCGTTCAGCCCACTGATCGAGCAACCACATAATGAACTCCAGGGGATGAGCAGAAAAGATACAGATATTGTAGATAAGTGGAGATTTTGCGGATATAAAAAAACCCGCCGAGGCGGGTTTTTTTACGTTACTACAGATTACTCTGCAGCAGCTTCTGCTTTCTCTGAACGATCAACCAGCTCGATGTAAGCCATCGGCGCGTTGTCGCCTGCACGGAAGCCACACTTCAGAATGCGAGTGTAACCACCGGCACGGCTCGCGAAACGCGGGCCCAGTTCGTTAAACAGTTTTGCCACGATCTCGTTATCACGAGTACGGGCGAATGCCAGACGACGATTAGCAACGCTGTCAGTCTTGGCAAGAGTAATCAGCGGCTCAACTACGCGACGCAGCTCTTTCGCTTTAGGCAGGGTCGTCTTGATGATTTCATGACGAACCAGTGAACCTGCCATGTTGCGGAACATAGCCTGGCGATGGCTGCTGTTGCGGTTCAGTTGACGACCACTCTTACGATGGCGCATGACCTTATCCTTCTCAGTAAAACCTTAACCTGTGATCCGGTTACTCGTCAGCAATGCTTGCCGGTGGCCAGTTTTCCAGGCGCATGCCCAGAGACAGACCACGTGAAGCCAGCACGTCTTTAATCTCGGTAAGAGATTTTTTACCCAGGTTCGGCGTTTTCAGCAACTCAACCTCGGTACGCTGTACCAGATCACCGATATAGTGGATAGCTTCTGCCTTGAGGCAGTTAGCAGAGCGGACAGTCAATTCCAGATCGTCAACAGGGCGCAGCAGGATCGGATCGAATTCTGGTTTCTCTTCTTTCACTTCCGGCTGACGTACATCACGTAAGTCAACGAAAGCTTCCAGTTGTTCTGCCAGGATGGTTGCCGCACGACGAATCGCCTCTTCAGGATCGATTGTGCCATTGGTTTCCATTTCGATGACCAGCTTGTCCAGGTCGGTACGCTGTTCTACACGCGCTGCTTCAACATTGTAGGCAATACGCTCTACAGGGCTGTAACATGCGTCGACCAGCAGACGGCCGATTGGGCGCTCATCTTCTTCCGAATGAATTCGGGCAGAAGCCGGCACATAACCACGACCGCGCTGAACTTTGATACGCATGCTAATAGCTGCGTTCTCATCGGTCAGGTGGCAGATCACGTGCTGCGGCTTGACGATTTCAACATCACCGTCGTGGGTGATGTCGGCTGCAGTCACAGGGCCAATGCCAGATTTATTCAGAGTAAGAATAACTTCATCTTTACCCTGAACTCTCACCGCCAGCCCTTTCAGGTTGAGCAGGATTTCAAGGATATCTTCCTGAACGCCTTCTTTGGTGCTGTACTCATGAAGTACACCATCAATCTCAACCTCGGTCACCGCGCAACCCGGCATCGATGAGAGCAGAATACGGCGCAGTGCGTTACCCAGAGTATGGCCAAAGCCACGCTCTAAAGGCTCAAGGGTCACCTTGGCGTGCGTCGAACTCACTTGCTCGATATCTACCAGGCGCGGTTTTAGAAACTCTGTCACAGAACCCTGCATTGTGTCCTCTCTTTGGTACTAAGCTTTACTTGGAGTAAAGCTCGACGATCAGGTGTTCGTTAATGTCCGCAGACAGATCAGAACGTTCTGGCTGACGCTTGAACGTACCTTCCATCTTGCCAGCATCAACTTCCAGCCAGGTTGGCTTTTCACGCTGCTCAGCCAGCTCCAGAGCGGCTTTCACGCGAGATTGCTTTTTCGCTTTCTCACGAATGCTAACAACGTCATTCGCTTTAACCTGATAAGAAGCGATGTTAACAACACGACCGTTTACCATGATTGCTTTATGGCTAACCAGCTGGCGTGATTCAGCACGAGTCGCGCCGAAGCCCATACGGTATACAACGTTGTCCAGACGACCTTCCAGCAGAGCCAGCAGGTTTTCACCTGTGTTGCCTTTCAGACGTGCTGCTTCTTTATAGTAGTTACGGAACTGACGCTCCAGCACACCGTAGATACGGCGAACTTTTTGCTTTTCACGCAACTGCACACCATAGTCAGACAGACGCGGTTTACGCGCACCGTGCTGGCCAGGAGCTTGTTCAATTTTACACTTGGTATCGATCGCGCGAACGCCAGACTTAAGGAATAAGTCGGTGCCCTCACGACGGCTCAGCTTGAGCTTAGGACCCAAATATCTTGCCATTTTCTATCTCCAACTAACCTAAAAAACGAGCGTTATACGCGACGTTTTTTCGGCGGACGACAACCGTTATGAGGGATCGGAGTCACATCAGTAATATTCGTGATGCGGAAACCAGCGGCGTTCAGAGCGCGAACAGTAGATTCACGACCCGGACCCGGACCTTTAACCATAACTTCCAGATTCTTGATGCCGTATTCTTTTACGGCTTCAGCGCAACGCTCTGCTGCAACCTGAGCTGCGAACGGAGTGGATTTGCGAGAACCACGGAAACCGGAACCACCGGCTGTTGCCCAACCCAATGCGTTACCCTGACGATCAGTAATAGTAACGATGGTGTTGTTGAAAGAAGCATGGATATGAGCCACGCCGTCAGAGACTTGTTTTCTTACACGTTTACGTGCACGAACTGGTGCCTTTGCCATTATTCAATCACCCCGATTATTTCTTGATCGGTTTGCGCGGACCCTTACGGGTACGTGCGTTGGTCTTAGTACGCTGACCGCGCACTGGCAGACCACGACGATGACGCAAACCGCGATAGCAACCAAGATCCATCAGGCGCTTGATGCTCATGCTGATTTCACGGCGCAGATCACCTTCAACGACAAATTTGGCAACTTCGTCACGCAGCGTGTCGATTTGTTCTTCAGACAGCTCACTGATCTTAACATCTTCAGCGATACCCGCTGCAGCCAGAATGGCTTTAGAACGGGTCTTGCCGACGCCATAGATCGAAGTTAATGCGATCACAGCATGTTTCTGATCAGGAATGTTAATGCCTGCTATACGGGCCACTATGCACTCCTACTATTTAATATGTACGCACCATGCTGAAAAGCCCGTTTTCAGGATACTCAAATGGAAACGTACAGACATACAAAAGATTGGCTGGCTAATCTAGCCAGCTCAACCCAACTTTGCAAGAAAAATATGCGAAATAATCAGCCTTGGCGCTGTTTATGCTTCGGCTCGGCACTGCAAATCACACGGATGACACCATCACGCTTAACGATTTTGCAGTTACGGCATAATTTCTTGACGGAAGCACGAACTTTCATTTTTACTCTCCGTAACTTCTCAGGCGACCAGTTAGCGGCCGTAGCCTTTCAGGTTCGCCTTCTTCAATGCAGACTCATACTGACTGGACATCATCAGAGTTTGCACTTGAGCCATAAAGTCCATAATCACGACCACAACGATAAGCAGTGAGGTCCCACCGAAGTAGAACGGTACTTTCATTGCATCACGCATGAACTCCGGGATCAGGCAGATAAAAGTAATATAAAGCGCACCAACCAAAGTCAGGCGAGTCATTACTTTATCGATATACTTCGCCGTTTGCTCTCCCGGACGAATTCCTGGTACAAATGCACCGGACTTCTTCAGGTTATCTGCTGTTTCACGCGGGTTGAAGACCAACGCCGTGTAGAAGAAACAGAAGAAGATGATCGCAGACGCATAGAGTAACACATAAAGTGGTTGCCCAGGCTGCAAATACAGCGAAATTGTTGTCAGCCAGTTCCAACCAGTACCGCCCCCGAACCATGACGCGATGGTTGCCGGGAACAGAATAATACTGGAAGCGAAGATAGCCGGGATAACCCCCGCCATATTCACTTTCAGCGGTAAATGTGTGCTCTGTGCAGCATAGACACGACGACCCTGCTGGCGTTTAGCGTAGTTCACCACAATGCGGCGTTGACCACGTTCAACAAAGACAACAAAGAACGTCACTGCAAATACTAATACTGCAACCAACAGCAACAGGAGGAAGTGCAGGTCGCCTTGACGCGCTTGCTCGATAGTATGGGCGATGGCCGGCGGGAGACCCGCAACGATACCGGCGAAGATAATGATTGAGATACCGTTACCGATACCTCGTTCAGTAATCTGTTCGCCGAGCCACATCAGGAACATGGTCCCTGTGACCAGACTTACAACAGCGGTGAAATAGAATGCAAAGCCTGGGTTTAATACCAGGCCCTGCATACCAGGCATATTCGGAAGACCGGTAGCAATACCGATCGACTGGAATATTGCCAGCACCAGAGTGCCGTAACGGGTGTACTGGCTAATCTTACGACGTCCAGACTCCCCTTCTTTCTTCAACTCTGCCAGGGCCGGATGAACGACCGTCAGCAGCTGGATAATAATCGATGCCGAAATATACGGCATAATACCCAGTGCGAAAATAGAAGCACGGCTGAGAGCACCACCAGAGAACATGTTGAACATTTCAATGATGGTGCCTCGCTGTTGCTCAAGCAGTTTGGCAAGTACAGCGGCATCAATACCAGGGATCGGAATAAAAGAGCCAATACGGAACACAATCAGCGCGCCGATTACAAACAGCAGTCTGCGTTTCAGCTCGCCAAATCCACCTTTGGCACTTTGAAAATCTAATCCCGGTTGCTTAGCCATCTGCTACTTATTCCTCAATTTTACCGCCAGCAGCTTCGATAGCAGCACGAGCACCTTTAGTAACACGCAGGCCACGAACAGTTACCGGAGTAGAAACTTCACCAGCCAGGATCACTTTCGCGAACTCGATCTGGATACCGATAATGTTAGCCGCTTTCAGCGTGTTCAGGTCTACAACGCCGCCTTCAACTTTCGCCAGGTCAGACAGACGGATTTCCGCTGTGATCGCTGCTTTGCGAGAGGTGAAGCCGAACTTCGGCAGACGACGGTACAGTGGCATCTGGCCACCCTCGAAACCGCGACGTACGCCACCGCCAGAACGAGAGTTCTGACCTTTGTGACCACGACCACCGGTTTTGCCGAGGCCAGAACCGATACCACGACCCAGGCGTTTACCCGCCTTTTTAGAGCCTTCGGCCGGAGACAGAGTATTTAAACGCATCTCTTACTCCTCAACTTTAACCATGAAGTAAACCGCGTTGACCATACCACGAACAGCAGGAGTATCCTCGCGCTCAACGGTATGACCAATACGACGCAGACCCAGGCCAAGCAGCGTTGCCTTGTGTTTCGGCAGACGACCGATTGCACTGCGGGTTTGAGTGATTTTAATAGTCTTTGCCATGGTCAATTACCCCAGAATTTCTTCAACGGATTTACCACGCTTGGCAGCGACCATTTCTGGAGAATTCATATTTTCCAGGCCATCAATAGTTGCACGAACCACGTTGATCGGGTTGGTGGAACCATATGCTTTAGCCAGAACGTTATGAACTCCAGCAACTTCCAGAACGGCGCGCATTGCACCACCGGCGATGATACCGGTACCTTCGGAAGCTGGCTGCATGAATACACGAGAACCCGTGTGAACACCTTTAACTGGGTGTTGCAGGGTACCGTTGTTCAGCGCGACGTTAATCATATTGCGACGGGCTTTTTCCATCGCTTTCTGGATCGCTGCTGGAACTTCACGCGCTTTACCGTAACCAAAACCAACGCGACCGTTACCATCACCCACTACAGTCAGAGCTGTGAAGGAGAAAATACGACCACCTTTAACGGTTTTAGATACGCGGTTTACCGCGATCAGCTTTTCCTGCAGTTCGCCAGCCTGTTTTTCGATGTGAGCCATCTTACACCTCTACCTTAGAACTGAAGGCCAGCTTCACGGGCAGCATCTGCCAGTGCCTGGACACGACCATGATATTGGAACCCGGAACGGTCAAAGGAAACATTGCTGATGCCTTTTTCCAGAGCGCGTTCAGCGACAGCTTTACCTACAGCTGCTGCGGCGTCTTTGTTACCGGTATACTTCAATTGTTCTGAGATAGCTTTTTCTACAGTAGAAGCAGCTACCAGAACTTCAGAACCGTTCGGTGCAATTACCTGTGCGTAAATATGACGCGGGGTACGATGTACCACCAGGCGAGTTGCACCCAGCTCTTTGAGCTTGCGGCGTGCGCGGGTCGCACGACGGATACGAGCAGATTTCTTATCCATAGTGTTACCTTACTTCTTCTTAGCCTCTTTGGTACGCACGACTTCGTCGGCGTAACGAACACCCTTGCCTTTATAAGGCTCAGGACGACGGTAGGCGCGCAGATCTGCTGCAACCTGACCGATCAGCTGTTTATCAGCGCCTTTCAGCACGATTTCAGTCTGAGTCGGGCATTCTGCAGTGATACCGGCCGGCAGCGGATGCTCAACAGGGTGTGAGAAGCCCAGAGACAGGCCTACTGCATTCCCTTTGATAGCTGCACGATAACCTACACCAACCAGCTGAAGCTTTTTAGTGAAGCCTTCGGTAACACCAACAACCATTGAGTTCAGCAGGGCACGCGCGGTACCAGCCTGAGCCCATCCATCCACGAAACCATCACGTGGACCGAAGGTCAGAGCGTTATCTGCATGTTTAACTTCAACAGCATTGTTGAGGGTACGAGTCAGCTCGCCGTTTTTACCTTTGATCGTAATAACCTGACCGTCGATTTTTACATCAACGCCGGCAGGAATAACGACCGGTGCTTTAGCAACACGAGACATTCTTTCCTCCGATTAGGCTACGTAGCAGATAATTTCGCCACCAAGACCAGCCTGGCGCGCTGCACGATCAGTCATAACACCTTTAGAGGTAGAAACAACTGCGATACCAAGACCAGCCATTACTTTTGGCAGCTCATCTTTTTTCTTATAGATGCGCAGGCCTGGGCGGCTGACACGCTGAATGCTTTCTACAACAGCTTTACCCTGGAAATACTTGAGAGTAAGTTCCAGTTCCGGCTTGGTGTCGCCTTCAACTTTAAAATCTTCGATAAAACCTTCTTCCTTCAGCACGTTGGCAATTGCCACTTTCAGCTTGGCGGAAGGCATGGTGACCGCAACTTTGTTCGCGGCCTGACCGTTACGGATACGGGTCAGCATATCCGCGATCGGATCTTGCATGCTCATCTGTCTTTACTCCCGTGATTCAATTGGTAATTACCAGCTAGCCTTTTTCAAGCCTGGCACTTCACCGCGCATGGCGGCTTCACGCAGTTTGATACGGCTCAACCCAAACTTGCCCACATAACCATGTGGACGACCTGTTTGACGACAGCGGTTACGCTGACGAGACGGGCTGGAATCACGCGGCAGAGACTGCAGCTTGAGAACCGCATTCCAACGATCTTCGTCGGAAGCGTTCACATCAGAAATGATCGCTTTCAGTTCAGCGCGTTTAGCGAAGAATTTATCAGCTAAAGCTACGCGCTTTACTTCGCGTGCTTTCATTGATTGCTTAGCCATTCAGTAACCCTACCTTACTTGCGGAACGGGAAGTCAAAGGCAGCCAGCAGAGCACGGCCTTCTTCATCAGATTTCGCAGTAGTGGTAATGGTAATATCCAAACCACGCACGCGGTCGACTTTATCGTAGTCGATTTCTGGGAAGATGATCTGCTCACGGACACCCATGCTGTAGTTACCACGACCGTCGAAAGACTTAGCGGACAAGCCACGGAAGTCACGGATACGTGGAACAGCAATAGTGATCAGGCGCTCAAGGAACTCCCACATGCGTTCGCCACGCAGAGTTACTTTACAGCCGATCGGATAGCCCTGACGGATTTTGAAGCCTGCAACAGATTTGCGTGCTTTGGTGATCAGCGGTTTTTGACCGGAGATTGCTGTCAGGTCAGCTGCTGCGTTATCCAGCAGTTTCTTGTCAGCGATCGCTTCACCAACACCCATGTTCAGGGTGATCTTCTCGACCCGAGGGACTTGCATGACAGAATTGTAGTTAAACTCAGTCATGAGTTTGTTAACTACTTCGTCTTTGTAGTAATCATGCAGTTTCGCCATCGTACTACTCCAAATTACTTGATAGTTTCGCTGTTAGATTTGAAGAAACGGACTTTTTTACCGTCTTCGAATCTAAAGCCTACACGGTCAGCCTTACCGGTAGCCGCATTGAAGATTGCAACGTTAGAAACCTGAATAGCAGCTTCTTTTTCAACGATGCCGCCTGGTTGGTTCAGGGCCGGAACCGGCTTCTGATGTTTCTTAACCAGGTTAATACCTTCAACGACAAGTTTGCCGGAAGACAGAACATTTTTTACTTTACCGCGTTTACCTTTATCTTTACCGGTTAACACGATAACTTCGTCATCACGACGGATTTTCGCTGCCATGATTCGCTCCTTAGAGTACTTCTGGTGCCAGAGAGATAATTTTCATGAACTTCTCAGTACGAAGTTCACGAGTTACCGGCCCAAAGATACGCGTGCCGATAGGCTGCTCGCTGTTATTGTTTAAAATAACGCATGCATTACCATCGAAGCGAATGACAGAACCGTCAGGGCGACGAACACCCTTCTTGGTGCGCACCACTACCGCCTTCAGCACATCACCTTTTTTGACCTTACCACGTGGAATTGCTTCCTTGATGGTGATCTTGATGATGTCGCCTACGCCTGCGTAGCGACGGTGCGAGCCACCCAGAACCTTGATACACATTACGCGACGTGCACCGGAGTTGTCGGCGACGTTCAGCATAGTCTGTTCTTGGATCATTTTAGTGCTCCGCTAATGTCAACTACTACCTGAGACTCTAAAATCAGAGCCGTTAAAAAGCCCCATATCGAGGGCGCGGCATTATAACACCGCTTCTGCAATATGGGTAGAAAAAATAAACGGCTCATCGCTGAGCCGTTTATTCGTATTGAGAATGCGTACTCTATTACAGAACCGCTTTCTCTACAACGCGAACCAGCGTCCAGGACTTAGTCTTGGACAGTGGACGGCATTCACGGATTTCCACCTTGTCGCCGATACCACATTCGTTGTTCTCGTCATGTACGTGCAGTTTGGTCGTACGCTTGATGAATTTACCGTAGATCGGGTGTTTCACAAAACGTTCGATAGCTACAACAATGGATTTCTCCATTTTATCGCTAACAACGCGACCTTGCAGAGTACGGATTTTATCGGTCATTACGCACCCGCCTTCTGAGTCAGTAAAGTCTTAACGCGCGCAACATTGCGACGCACTTGCTTCAGCAGGTGAGTCTGTTGCAGCTGGCCACTTGCAGCCTGCATACGCAGGTTGAACTGCTCACGCAGCAGGTTCAGCAGCTCAGCGTTCAGCTCTTCAACGCTTTTTTCACGCAGCTCTTTTGCTTTCATTACATCACCGTCTTAGTTACAAAGGTGGTTTTGATAGGCAGTTTCGCTGCTGCCAGGCCGAAGGCTTCACGGGCCAGCTCTTCCGGAACACCGTCCATTTCATAAAGGACTTTGCCCGGTTGGATCAAGGCAACCCAGTACTCCACGTTACCTTTACCTTTACCCATACGAACTTCCAGTGGCTTCTCGGTGATCGGTTTGTCCGGGAATACACGGATCCAGATCTTACCTTGACGCTTAACTGCACGGGTCATTGCACGACGTGCTGCTTCGATCTGACGTGCAGTCAGACGACCACGGCCAACAGCTTTCAGACCGAAAGTGCCGAAGCTAACATCCGTACCCTGCGCCAGACCACGGTTGCGGCCTTTGTGCACTTTACGGAATTTTGTACGCTTTGGTTGTAACATCAGCGACGCTCCTTATTTACGGCCTTTACGCTGCTGCTTTTTAGGTTGAGCAGCCGGTTTTTCCGGTTGTTCAACAGCAGCCATACCACCCAGGATCTCACCTTTGAAGATCCATACCTTAACGCCGATTACACCGTAAGTGGTGTGCGCTTCAGAGGTGTTGTAGTCGATGTCAGCACGCAGAGTGTGCAGCGGTACGCGACCTTCGCGGTACCATTCGGTACGTGCGATTTCCGCGCCGCCCAGACGGCCGCTAACTTCAACTTTGATACCTTTAGCGCCCAGACGCATTGCGTTCTGTACAGCACGCTTCATAGCACGACGGAACATAACACGACGTTCCAGCTGAGAAGTGATGCTGTCAGCAACCAATTTAGCGTCCAGTTCAGGCTTACGAACTTCAGCGATATTGATCTGTGCAGGAACGCCAGCGATATCCGCTACGACCTTGCGCAGTTTTTCTACGTCTTCGCCTTTCTTACCGATAACGATGCCAGGGCGAGCAGTGTGAATAGTCACACGGATGCTCTTAGCTGGACGCTCGATAACGATACGAGATACAGACGCTTTAGCCAGTTCCTTAGTCAGGTACTGACGTACTTTAAAATCGCTGTCCAGGTTGTCAGCGAATTCTTTGGTGTTCGCAAACCAGGTAGAGTTCCATGGTTTTACAATACCCAGGCGAATACCATTAGGATGTACTTTCTGACCCATTGCTAGTCTCCAGAGTCTCAGCGATCGGACACAACCACAGTAATGTGGCTGGTGCGCTTCAGGATGCGATCTGCACGACCTTTCGCACGCGGCATAATGCGCTTCATGCTTGGGCCTTCATCTACGAAAATTTTCGCGACTTTCAGATCGTCGATGTCAGCGCCATCGTTGTGTTCAGCGTTAGCAATGGCAGATTCCAGTACTTTCTTGACCAATACCGCAGCTTTCTTGTTGGTATAGGTCAGGATGTCCAGGGCCTGCGACACTTTCTTACCGCGAATCAGGTCAGCAACAAGGCGAACCTTCTGTGCAGAAGAACGAGCATGGCGATGTTGAGCTAAAGTTTCCATCTCTTCCTCCTACCTTATTTCTTCTTCGCTTTTTTATCAGCAGCGTGGCCGCGATAAGTACGAGTCGGTGCGAATTCACCCAGTTTGTGACCAACCATTTCGTCGGTAACAAAGACTGGAACGTGCTGACGACCATTATGGACAGCGATGGTCAAACCGATCATGTTAGGAAAGATCGTTGAACGACGGGACCAAGTGCGCAGGGGCTTCTTGTCTCCGCTTTCCACCGCTTTCTCTACCTTCTTCAGCAAGTGCAGGTCAATAAAAGGACCTTTCTTGAGAGAACGTGGCATGGCTTATCCTCTAAAATTATTTGCTACGGCGACGTACGATAAATTTATCAGTACGCTTGTTGCTGCGGGTCTTCTTACCTTTGGTCTGAACGCCCCACGGAGTTACCGGGTGCTTACCAAAGTTACGACCTTCACCACCACCATGTGGGTGGTCGACTGGGTTCATCGCAGTACCGCGAACGGTAGGACGAACACCACGCCAGCGTGCAGCACCAGCTTTACCCAGAACGCGCAGCATATGCTCAGCATTGCCAACTTCGCCCAGAGTAGCGCGGCAGTCTGCTTCGACTTTACGCATTTCACCAGAACGCAGACGCAGGGTGACATAAGCACCGTCACGCGCAACGATCTGAACGTAAGTACCCGCGGAACGCGCCAGCTGACCGCCTTTACCTGGTTTCATTTCTACGTTATGAACGGTAGAACCAACCGGGATATTGCGCATCGGCAGGGTGTTGCCTGCTTTGATTGCAGCATCAACGCCAGACTGAATCTGGTCGCCAGCTTTCAGGCCTTTAGGGGCCAGGATGTAACGGCGTTCGCCATCTTTGTACAGAACCAGCGCGATGTTCGCGGAACGGTTCGGATCGTACTCAAGACGCTCAACAACTGCTGGGATACCGTCTTTGTTGCGTTTGAAGTCAACAATACGATAAGCCTGCTTGTGGCCACCACCGATGTGACGAGTGGTGATACGGCCATTGTTGTTACGACCACCGGATTTGCTGTTTTTTTCCAGCAACGGAGCAAAAGGTTTGCCCTTGTGCAGCTCAGGGTTAACCACTTTAACTACGTGGCGACGACCCGGAGATGTCGGTTTACATTTAACAACTGCCATTGTATTACTCCTCCGACTTACTCAGCGCCGCCAACGAAGTCCAGGTTCTGGCCTTCTTTCAGGGTGACGTAAGCTTTTTTCCAGTCGCTACGACGACCGATACGCTGTCCGTGACGTTTAACTTTCCCTTTAACTACCAGGGTGTTAACGACTTCGACTTCGACTTCAAACAGTTTCTGCACAGCAGCTTTGATCTCTGCTTTGGTCGCGTCTTTAGCAACTTTGAGAACGATGGTGTTTGTTTTTTCCATCGCAGTAGACGCTTTTTCAGAAACGTGCGGTGCGCGCAGCACCTTCAGCAGACGTTCTTCACGAATCATGCCAGCATCTCCTCAACTTGCTTAACAGCATCAGCAGTCATTACGACTTTGTCGAAGGCGATCAGGCTAACCGGGTCGATACCAGTCGCGTCGCGTACGTCAACCTTGTGCAGGTTACGCGCGGCCAGGAACAGGTTCTCGTCCAGCTCACCGGTGATGATCAGCACATCTTCCAGAGCCATGTCTTTCAGTTTCTGTGCCAGCAGCTTAGTTTTAGGCGCTTCAACAGAGAACTTCTCGACAACGATCAGACGATCCTGACGTACCAGTTCGGACAGAATGCTTTTCAGCGCGCCGCGGTACATCTTTTTGTTAACTTTTTGACTGTGGTCCTGTGGACGCGCAGCGAAGGTCACGCCACCTGAACGCCAGATCGGGCTCTTGATAGAACCTGAACGCGCACGGCCGGTACCTTTCTGGCGCCATGGCTTTTTGCCTGAACCAGTTACTTCAGCACGAGTCTTCTGAGCACGAGTACCCTGACGAGCACCAGCTGCATAAGCAACAACAACCTGGTGAACCAGCGCTTCGTTGAAATCACGACCGAAGGTAGTTTCGGAAACAGTCAGCGCGCTCTGCGCGTCTTTCAATACTAATTCCATTGCTATCCCCTTACGCCTTCACAGCTGGTTTAACGATCAGGTCGCTACCGGTTGCACCCGGGACCGCACCTTTAACCAGCAGCAGGTTGCGCTCAGCGTCAACACGTACTACGTCCAGGCTCTGAACGGTTACACGTTCGTTGCCCAGCTGACCTGCCATTTTCTTGCCTTTGAACACTTTGCCCGGAGTCTGGTTCTGACCGATAGAACCCGGAACGCGGTGAGACAAGGAGTTACCGTGAGTAGCGTCCTGGGTACGGAAGTTCCAGCGCTTAACGGTACCAGCAAAACCTTTACCTTTAGAGGTACCGGTTACGTCAACTTTTTTAACGTCAGCAAACAGCTCAACGCTAATGTCCTGACCTACGGTGAACTCTTCGCCTTCAGCAAGACGGAATTCCCACAGACCACGGCCAGCTTCAACGCCAGCTTTAGCGAAGTGACCCGCTTCTGGTTTGGTTACACGGTTAGCTTTTTTAGCACCAGTGGTAACCTGAATAGCGCGGTAGCCATCGTTAGCCAGATCTTTAACCTGAGTAACGCGGTTTGCTTCAACTTCGATTACGGTTACTGGGATAGAAACGCCATCTTCAGTGAAGATGCGGGTCATACCCACTTTTTTACCGACTAAACCAATCATTGTTTCAACCTCTCAATCGCTCGATGACCTGATTAACCCAGGCTGATCTGCACGTCTACACCGGCAGCCAGATCCAGACGCATCAGAGCATCAACGGTTTTCTCAGTTGGCTCAACGATGTCAACCAGACGCTTGTGAGTGCGGATTTCGTACTGATCACGCGCATCTTTGTTAACGTGCGGAGAGATCAGAACGGTAAAGCGCTCTTTGCGGGTCGGCAGCGGGATCGGACCACGGACTTGCGCACCAGTGCGCTTAGCAGTCTCGACGATTTCCGCGGTTGATTGATCGATCAGACGATGATCAAACGCTTTAAGGCGGATACGGATTCTTTGGTTCTGCATGAGACCAGAGCTCCAATTATTTTATAAACGAAAATGATTACTCCTCAAACCCATTACGATTGATGGGAGAGTGTAACCGTTCTTACGTAGCTCCCCAATTGGGAGCATTGTTGAGTAACAAAGTGAGCTACTCTGGTTCAGATTGAACCCGCCGTCAATTACGACAAGCCCGCGCATTATACGTAAATCAGAGAAAGACGCAAGTGCCGTTTAGAAATTAAGCGCCAAAGACGTACTATACGTAAGGCCGCGCAATTTTTTATGCAAAGTATCCCTTCTCAAATCTTTGTATGAAGCCGCTACGCAATTGCTGTTTTTACACATTGCCGGGCATGCAGATTATTACGAGTATGCGCTCAAACCATTTTGAGGCTCTCGCTATGCTACTGTCCCTCCCCTTTCTGTTGATCTATTTTGCGTTATCGGCCTTGCTTGTTCGCACCGATATCCGCACGGGGCTTCTTCCCGATAAATTTCTTTGCCCGCTGCTATGGACGGGCCTGCTCTACCAGCTTTGTCTCCATCCTGATTTTTTGCCGAGCGCGGTAGTGGGTGCGATGACAGGATATGCCGGATTCGCCATTATCTATTGGGGATACCGGCTCATCTGCCGACGTGAAGGGATGGGATATGGCGACATAAAATATCTGGCGGCGCTGGGGGCATGGCATGGCTGGTGTGTACTACCAATACTGGCATTAGTGGCCGCGTTAATGGCTCTGCTGTATCTGGTTGCTTTCTCGTTGTTTACCCCTGATAAGCAGGCATTAAAAAACCCACTGCCTTTTGGGCCATTTCTGGCGGCAGCGGGTTTATGCGTTGGCTGGGAAAGCCTGATTAACTTTCCACTTTGATCTGAGACTGAAGGTAGTTCTGTAGGCCAATTTTGCTAATGAGATCCAGTTCGGTCTCAAGCCAGTCGATGTGCCCTTCTTCATCGGCCAGGATCTGGATCATCATATCGCGGCTGACGTAGTCATGTACGCTGTCCGCATAGGCAATGGCTTCACGCAGATCTTTTGCACCCTCCAGCTCCAGCCGGAGATCAGAACGCAGCATCTCTTCGACATCTTCTCCGATGCCCAGTTTTCCGAGATCCTGTAGGTTAGGAATGCCTTCGAGGAATAAAATACGCTCAATGTATTTATCGGCGTGTTTCATTTCATCAATGGACTCATGGTATTCAACATCGTTGAGGCGAGTCAGTCCCCAGTTTTTAAACATTCTTGCATGGAGAAAATACTGATTGATTGCGACAAGCTCATTTCCCAATAATTTATTGAGATAACTTATGATTTTAACATCACCTTTCATTATATAGTCCCTCCGCTTCCACTCATTGAAGCGTAGATCGGGCTACGGGGATGTCAAAAAAAAGATAGAGGCTTACGCGATCTCTTTGAATTCCGGGATCTGCATCAGTTCGTCCTGCATGATCTCACGCGCTGCGCGAACGCATTTACCGCATTGATTTCCCACCGGAACAAACTTGCGAAGCTGCTGGAAAGATTGTGGTTGAAACTGGCGAACGGCCTGACGAATTTTTTTGTCGCTTACACCATTACATAAACAAACGTACATAAAGACTCCCGTTCAAAATATGCGCAAAGTGTAAGTGAGAATGGTTATGATTACAATAGCGCGGGCGTCGGAATACGTGGCGGGAGAAAGCAAAAAATGCGAATTTTTATGACAATGCCCCAACGGCAGAAAACAAAAAAGGACGCCGGAGCGTCCTTTTTATTTCAGGGATAATTAATTAGCCCAGAACTTTAGCAACAACGCC
>NZ_JADBRE010000045.1:0-8149 GCF_014930525.1 Enterobacter cloacae complex sp. S1 | reverse complement strand
AGAGGGCCGGGGTGAGGGGCGAGGGGTAAGGTTTAGAACTAAAGGAACAACGATGACAAATCTAAAAAAGCGCGAACGAGCGAGAAC
The DNA here is from genome assembly GCF_014930525.1 of Enterobacter cloacae complex sp. S1. NCBI lineage: Bacteria > Pseudomonadati > Pseudomonadota > Gammaproteobacteria > Enterobacterales > Enterobacteriaceae > Enterobacter > Enterobacter cloacae complex sp. S1. Next base: position 8,062 of record NZ_JADBRE010000045.1, on the reverse strand, counting down.
GAATGCATCGTTAATCTCTATGGTGCAGCGTTTTTCTGATATCACCATCATGGTCGGCGGACTGTGGGCGGTGTGTTGGGTCAGCGGGCAGTCGTTCTTATACATGCACTTGCTGATGGCGTTGATTGCGCTGGTGGTGTTTCAGATGATCGGCGGCATGACCGATTTCTATCGTTCATGGCGCGGCGTCAAAATGACCACCGAACTGATGCTGCTGCTCCAGAACTGGACCTTAAGCCTGGTTTTCAGCGCAGGGCTGGTGGCGTTCAGCCATGATTTTGATAACCGTCTTGTGACCTATCTCTGCTGGTATCTGTTAACCAGCATTGGCATGGTGGTCTGCCGCTCGCTGATCCGCTTTGGCGCGGGCTGGCTGCGCAACCGCGGGTATAACCGTCGCTTCGTTGCCGTGGCGGGCGACCTGCCGGTGGGGCAGGTGCTGCTCGACAGCTTCCGCAAAGAGCCGTGGTTAGGTTTTGAAGTGGTCGGGATTTATCACGACGCGAAGCCCGGCGGCGTGCCGTCCGACTGGGCAGGTAACTACGAACAGCTTATTGACGATGCGAAAGCCGGCAAAATTCATAACGTCTACATCGCCATGCAGATGAAAGATGAATCCCGCATCAAGAAACTGATGCGCGAGCTGGCGGATACAACCTGCTCGGTGATCCTCATCCCGGACGTTTTTACCTTCAATATTCTCCACTCCCGTATTGAAGAGGTGAACGGGGTACCGGTTGTTCCACTGTACGACACGCCGCTGTCGGGGATTAACCGCGTGCTGAAGCGCGTGGAAGATATCGTCCTTTCGTCCCTGATCCTGCTGCTCATTTCCCCGGTGCTGTGCTGCATTGCGCTGGCGGTGAAGCTCAGCTCGCCGGGGCCGATCATCTTCCGTCAGACCCGCTACGGCATGGACGGTAAGCCGATCATGGTGTGGAAATTCCGCTCCATGAAGGTGATGGAGAACGACAAGGTGGTGACCCAGGCGACGCAGAACGATCCGCGCGTCACCCGCGTGGGCAACTTCCTGCGCCGTACCTCGCTCGATGAGCTGCCGCAGTTCATCAACGTGTTCACCGGCGGGATGTCCATCGTCGGGCCTCGTCCTCACGCCGTGGCCCATAACGAGCAGTACCGCACCCTGATTGAAGGCTACATGCTGCGCCATAAGGTGAAGCCAGGCATCACCGGCTGGGCGCAGATCAACGGCTGGCGCGGCGAGACCGACACGCTGGAAAAAATGGAAAAACGTATCGAGTTCGATCTGGAGTACATCCGCGAGTGGAGCCTCTGGTTCGATATCAAGATTGTTTTTCTGACCGTTTTCAAAGGTTTCGTGAACAAAGCGGCGTACTAAGATGAGCTTACGAGAAAAAACCATCAGCGGCGCCAAGTGGTCAGCCATGGCCACCATCGTCATCATTGGCCTCGGCCTGGTGCAGATGACGGTGCTGGCGCGCATTATCGATAACCACCAGTTTGGTCTGCTGACCGTCTCGCTGGTGATTATCGCCCTGGCCGATACGCTGTCGGACTTTGGTATCGCCAACTCCATTATCCAGCGCAAGGAGATCAGCCATCTGGAGCTGACCACCCTCTACTGGCTGAACGTCGGGCTGGGTATCTTCGTCTTTGTGCTGGTGTTCCTGCTGAGCGATGTGATTGCCGGCGTGCTGCATAACCCGGACCTGGCGCCGCTGATGCGCACCCTGTCGTTCGCTTTCGTGGTGATCCCTCACGGGCAGCAGTTCCGCGCGCTGATGCAGAAAGAGCTGGAGTTCAACAAAATCGGCATGATTGAAACCAGCGCCGTACTGGCGGGCTTTACCTTCACCGTGGTCAGCGCCCATTTCTGGCCGCTGGCGATGACCGCCATCCTCGGCTACCTGGTTAACTCTGCCGTGCGCACGCTGCTGTTTGGCTTCTTTGGCCGCAAGATTTATCGCCCGGGGCTGCATTTTTCGCTGGCGTCTGTTTCATCCAACCTGCGCTTCGGCGCGTGGCTGACGGCAGACAGCATTATCAACTACGTGAATACTAACCTCTCCACTCTGGTGCTGGCGCGCATTCTGGGCGCGAGCGTCGCGGGTGGCTACAACCTGGCGTATAACGTCGCGGTTGTCCCGCCGATGAAGCTCAACCCTATCATTACCCGCGTGCTGTTCCCGGCGTTCGCCAAAATTCAGGACGATACCGAAAAGCTGCGCGTGAACTTTTACAAGCTGCTCTCCGTCGTGGGGATCATCAACTTCCCGGTCCTGCTGGGGCTGATGGTGGTCGCCAGCAATTTCGTACCGCTGGTGTTTGGCGAGAAGTGGAACAGCATCATCCCGATCCTGCAACTGCTGTGCGTCGTGGGGCTGCTGCGCTCGGTGGGGAACCCGATTGGTTCTCTGCTAATGGCGAAGGCGCGCGTGGATATCAGCTTCAAGTTCAACGTGTTTAAAACCTTCCTGTTTATTCCGGCAATTATTGTGGGCGGCCACATGGCGGGCGCCATTGGCGTGACGCTCGGCTTCCTGCTGGTGCAAATCGTCAATACCGTGCTGAGCTACTTCGTGATGATCAAACCGGTGCTGGGCTCCAGCTACCGTCAGTACATCCTCAGCCTGTGGCTGCCGTTCTATCTCTCCTTACCGACGCTTGCGGTGAGCTACGGCCTGGGCGTGGTGCTCAACGGGCATCTGCCGCTGGCGGCGCTGCTTGCGGTGCAGGTCGCGGCAGGCGCGCTGGCGTTCGGCGTGATGATTGTGCTGTCACGCAATGCGCTGGTGGTCGAGATGAAGCGCCAGTTTTGCCGTAACGAAAAAATGAAAACGCTGCTTCGCGCAGGCTAATTTTACGAGGCCATTATGAAATTACTTATTCTTGGCAACCATACCTGCGGCAACCGTGGCGACAGCGCCATCCTGCGCGGTTTACTGGATGCAATTAACACCCTTAAGCCTGAGACTGAAGTGGATGTGATGAGCCGTTATCCGGTCAGCTCATCCTGGTTACTGAACCGCCCGGTGATGGGCGACCCGCTCTACAGCCAGATGAAACAGCACAACAACGCCGCGGGCGTGATGGGGCGCGTGAAGAAAGTGCTGCGTCGCCGCTACCAGCATCAGGTGCTGCTTTCTCGCGTGACCGACACCGGCAAGCTGCGCAACATTGCCATCGCGCAGGGCTTTACCGATTTTGTTCGTCTGCTGTCCGGCTATGACGCCATTATTCAGGTGGGCGGTTCGTTCTTCGTCGATCTGTACGGCGTGCCGCAGTTTGAGCATGCACTTTGTACGTTCATGGCGAAAAAGCCGCTGTTTATGATCGGCCACAGCGTCGGGCCATTCCAGGATCCGCAGTTTAACCAGCTGGCGAACTATGTCTTCGGCCACTGCGACGCGCTGATCCTGCGTGAATCGGTCAGCCTCGACATGATGAAGCGCAGTGAAATCGACACCACCAAAGTGGAGCACGGTGTGGACACCGCCTGGCTGGTGGATCATCAGGATGACAGTTTCCAGGCCAGCTACGCGGTACAGCACTGGCTGGACGTGGCGGCAAAGCAGAAAACCGTCGCCATTACCCTGCGTGAACTTGCTCCGTTCGATAAACGCCTCGGCACGACCCAGGCGGCGTACGAGAAAGCCTTTGCCGATGTGGTGAACCGCGTGCTGGACAGCGGTTACCAGGTGCTGGCGCTTTCCACCTGTACCGGTATCGACAGCTACAACAAAGATGACCGTATGGTGGCGCTCAACTTGCGCAACCTGGTGAACGATCCGTCCCGCTATCACGTGGTGATGGACGAGCTGAACGATCTGGAGATGGGCAAGCTGCTCTCCGCCTGCGACCTGACCGTGGGCACGCGTCTGCACTCGGCCATTATCTCGATGAACTTCGGCACGCCAGCCATCGCCATTAACTACGAACACAAGTCCGCGGGCATTATGCAGCAGCTCGGTATGCCGGAAATGGCCGTCGATATTCGTCATCTGCTGGACGGGTCGCTGGGTGCGATGGTGGGCGACACGCTCGGCCAGCTGCCTGCGATCAACGAACGTCTGGCGATAGCGGTAAAAGCCGAACGCGAAAAAGGTATTGGCATGGTGAAATCCGTACTCGACCGCGTCCGGGAGGGGAAATGAAGGTTGGTTTCTTCTTACTGAAATTTCCGCTGTCATCTGAAACCTTTGTGCTGAACCAAATCACCGCGTTTATCGATATGGGGTATGACGTGGAGATTATCGCCCTGCAAAAGGGCGATACGCAAAACACCCATGCGGCGTATACCCGGTATGGGCTGGAGGCGAAAACCCGCTGGTTGCAGGATGAACCCGCCGGACGATTGAACAAACTGCGCCATCGCGCCAGCCAGACGCTGCGCGGCCTGCATCGCGCCTCGACGTGGCGGGCGCTGAATATGTCGCGCTATGGGGCGGAGGCCCGCAACCTGATCCTTTCCGCCATTTGCGGGCAAACGGCGCAGCCGTACCGGGCCGATGTCTTTATCGCCCACTTTGGCCCGGCGGGCGTCACTGCGGCAAAACTGCGTGAGCTGGGGGTGATTGACGGCAAAATCGCAACCATTTTCCACGGTATCGACATCTCCAGCCGGGAAGTACTGAACCACTACACGCCGGAATATCAGCAGCTGTTTCGCCGTGGCGACATGATGCTGCCGATAAGCAACCTGTGGGCCGGACGCCTGAAAACCATGGGGTGCCCGAGCGAGAAAATCACCGTTTCACGCATGGGCGTGGACATGGAACGCTTCACCCAGCGACCGGTCAAGGTGCCGGGCAAGCCGCTGCAAATTATCTCTGTTGCCCGCCTGACCGAAAAGAAAGGGCTGCACGTAGCCATCGAAGCCTGTCGTCAGCTGAAGGCACGCGGAGTGGACTTCCACTACCGCATCCTGGGTATCGGGCCGTGGGAGCGTCGCCTGCGCACGCTGATTGAACAGTATCAGCTGGAAGACGTGGTCGAGATGCCGGGCTTCAAGCCGAGCCACGAAGTGAAAGCCATGCTTGATGATGCGGATGTGTTCCTGCTGCCTTCCGTAACCGGCGCCGACGGCGATATGGAAGGTATTCCCGTGGCGCTGATGGAGGCGATGGCGGTCGGCATTCCGGTGGTCTCGACCCTGCACAGCGGTATCCCGGAGCTGATCACCTCTGAACACTCCGGCTGGCTGGTCCCTGAAAACAATGCGCTGGCGCTGGCGGATCGTCTGGCTGCGTTCAGCGATATCGATCAGCAGACGCTGATCCCTGTGCTGCAAAATGCGCGGCAAAAAGTTGAAGCAGAATTCAATCAGCAGGTGATTAATCGCCAGTTAGCGAGCCTGCTGCAAACGCTGTAATGCTGAGGTTGTATGCTGAAAAAGATTACCCGACGCCGATTTGTCTCTTCTTTATCCGTCCTGGCTGCCATGCCGCTGCTGTCGCCCCGCGCTGTGCGGGCGGCAACCGGGAAGACGGTTTCTGTCGATCGCTACAACAATAACGACTGGATCGCCGCCTTTAAGCAGGCTTTTGCCGAGGGCGATACCGTTGTTGTTCCCGCCGGGTTAACCTGTGAAAACATCAATACCGGCATTTTCATTCCTGATGGCAAAACCCTGCTGATCCGCGGTGCGCTGAAGGGCAACGGCCGGGGGCGGTTTGTGCTCCAGGAAGGCTGTAAGGTCATTGGGGAAGGAGAGGGGCGCACGCATAACATTACGCTGGACGTGCGTGGCTCCGACTGTGTCATTAAAGGGCTGGCGATGAGCGGCTTCGGCCCCGTCACCCAGATCTACATCGGCGGTAAAAAGCCGAGAGTGATGCGTAACCTGCTTATCGATCGCATTGCCGTGAGCCAGGCCAACTACGCCATTCTGCGCCAGGGTTTTCATAATCAGGTGGACGGTGCGCGCATAACCAACAGTAAATTCAGCCATTTGCAGGGTGACGCGATTGAGTGGAACGTGGCGATTAACGACCGCAATATCCTGATCTCTGACCACGTGATCGATAACATCAACTGCACAAACGGCAAGATCAACTGGGGGATAGGCATTGGGCTGGCTGGCAGCACGTACGACAATGACTATCCGGAACAGCAGACCGTTAAAAACTTCGTGGTGGCAAATATCACCGGCAGCAACTGTCGGCAGTTGGTCCATGTTGAAAACGGTAAACACTTTGTTATCCGTAATATCAAGGCCAGCAATATTACTCCCGACTTCAGTAAAAAGGCCGGAATTGATAACGCAACGGTAGCTATTTATGGCTGTGATAATTTCGTTATTGATAATATCGATATGGTGAACAGCGCCGGAATGTTAATCGGGTATGGCGTGATCAAGGGCGATTATCTGTCGATACCGCAAAACTTCAAACTTAACGATATTCGCCTGGATAACCGACAGCTTGCCTATAAGCTGCGCGGGATACAGATTTCCTCCGGCAATGCCACCTCGTTTGTTGCCATCACCAACGTCAACATGCAGCGGGCAACGCTTGAGCTGCACAACAAGCCACAGCATCTTTTCTTGCGTAATATCAACGTGATGCAGGAGTCAGCGACGGGACCAGCGCTTAAGATGAACTTCGACTTGCGCAAAGACGTGCGCGGGAAGTTTATGGCCAAAAACGAGACGCTGTTGTCGCTCGCGAACATAAAAGCGGTAAATGAAAAGGGGCAGAGTTCGGTGGATATTGATCGGGTCGATCAACACGTGGTGAATACGGAACGGTTGAATTTTGCGCTGCCGCACAGGTAATCCTACAGCCTATTTTGCGACTATTCCTGGTACGGAATCGCGATCTATTCAGATTACAACTACTGTAATTTGTGGTGGGGTGACCTAGGATTACTTCATATTTACGGCAAAACATGCTGGCGAAAACAGGTTTAAAAGCTATAATTCGTCAACCATTTTAAGGTGGAAGAAATAATGATTAATTTGAAAGCAGTCATACCGGTAGCGGGTTTGGGCATGCATATGTTGCCCGCCACAAAGGCCATTCCTAAAGAGATGCTGCCGATCGTTGACAAGCCGATGATTCAGTACATCGTCGACGAGATTGTTGCTGCGGGGATCAAAGAAATCGTTCTGGTGACGCACTCTTCGAAGAATGCCGTTGAGAACCACTTCGACACCTCTTATGAACTCGAAGCGCTGCTTGAGCAGCGCGTTAAGCGTCAGCTTCTGGCAGAAGTTCAGTCTATCTGTCCTCCTGGCGTGACCATCATGAACGTGCGTCAGGCGCAGCCGCTGGGTCTGGGGCACTCAATCCTCTGCGCGCGTCCGGTAGTGGGTGATAACCCGTTCATCGTGGTCCTGCCGGACATCATTATTGATACCGCTTCCGCCGATCCGCTGCGTTACAACCTGGCGGCAATGGTGGCACGTTTCAATGAAACGGGCCGTAGCCAGGTGCTGGCGAAACGTATGAAGGGCGATCTCTCTGAGTATTCTGTAATTCAGACTAAAGAGCCACTGGAGACGGAAGGGCAGGTGAGCCGTATCGTTGAGTTTATCGAAAAACCCGATCAGCCGCAGACCCTGGACTCCGACCTGATGGCAGTTGGCCGTTATGTGCTGAATGCGGATATCTGGGCTGAACTGGAAAAAACCGAGCCGGGCGCCTGGGATCGTATCCAGCTGACCGATGCGATTGCTGAGCTGGCGAAGAAGCAGTCGGTTGATGCGATGCTGATGACCGGCGACAGCTATGACTGCGGTAAGAAAATGGGGTATATGCAGGCGTTTGTGAACTATGGCCTGCGTAACCTGAAGGAAGGGGCGAAGTTCAGAGAAACTGTAATGAAGTTGCTTTCCTCTTAATTATTTGTTAAAGCTGAAATGTAATTGTTATTTAAGATAATGGCTATGTAAAGAGCCATTATTATCATAGTGAAGCACTGGCTGTAGCTTAGCCAGTGCGGTAGCGTGCCTACTACTTATAGTCCCATATTAAAACTTGAGTAAAAAACGATCAGTTGTGGTCATTCATTTGATTGAACAGTTTGATATAGTTTCTAAGTTACAATAATCTGAGTACTCAAAATGTTAACACTAGGG
>NZ_JADBRE010000044.1:0-14156 GCF_014930525.1 Enterobacter cloacae complex sp. S1 | reverse complement strand
TAAAATGTGAAAGCTAATTGCTGACTCATAAACACCCCTATTCCAGCAAAGGCGAGATAAGGACCAAAAGAAATAGTGAGGTTATTTTTATTTAAATTATTTACGGCGAAATAACCGACAATACCGCTTAGCGCTGCCGCCAGTTCAATGGAGGGCAACGCCTGCCAGCCGCACCAGGCGCCCAGCGCCGCCAGTAGCTTAAAATCCCCGTAACCCAGACCTTCTCGTCCCGTGATCAGACGAAAAGCCCAGTAGAGCAGCCAGAGCGACAGATAGCCCGCCACCGCGCCGAACAGCGCATCGCGTAGCGGCAACGTGTGGTCAAACGCATGGAGCACTAACCCCGCCCACAGCAGCGGCTGGGTCAGGCAGTCCGGAAGCAACTGATGCTGCCAGTCGATCATGGCCAGCGGCAGTAAAAAAGCCGCCAGTAACCACAAAGAGAACAGCGCCTGAACGTCCGGCATGCACCAGGCCGTGATGCCAAAAAACAGCGCGGAGACCAGTTCGACCAGAAAGAGTCGCAGCGGGATCGCGCTCCCGCACTGGTGGCAGCGTCCCCGTAATAACAGCCAGCTGAGCAGCGGGATATTTTCCCACGCGGCAAGCGCGTGCTGGCACACCGGACAGTGCGAGGCCGGAAAGAGCAGATTGCCACTCCCCTCCTCATCCATCACCATTCCCGGTACGCGCTCGGCGACAACGCCTAGAAAACTGCCCACAATGCCGCCCAGGATCGCACTCATTATCGGGAACCCTACCGGGCAGGCGTCCCGCATCAGCGAAAAGGTATTCATGCGTTTCTTGACCAGGTGAGCTGCACCTGCGCTTTCACGTCGCTGAGGTGGTCCACCGGCGTGAGGTTTATTTTTTGCAGTCTCACGCCGGAGGTCTGATTAATTTCACGCAGCCAGCTTTTTAATTCATAAACATTCACCCGATTCACCACGAACGATAAAGTTTGCCCCTCCTGGCGCACATCCGTCAGTGAAAGGTTAATTTCATGGGCGCTGTTCTCGACCACCGTACGCGGATTATTCGTTTTGACTATCTGGACCTGAAGATGATTTTTATCAATTTCACTGCGCATCCAGTTAAGCGTCTCTTTTTGTCTTTTAAGCGTCGATTTACTATTTTGAATCATATTATCCAGGGGGATCACTCCCGTGTAATACACCGCCGCCCCCACAATGGCAACGGCACATATTTTTAAAATAATTTTTTCCCGGGCGCTATAATTCTGATAGCGTGATTTCAGCTGCGCGATTCGCTCTTTCATTTATGTTTCCCTGCGATCATGGCGGTATACGGTTCGGTTGTTGAAACAGGCTGTAAGGTAAAATCAAAATTCTCACTGGTCTGGTTAACAAACGCCTGCAACGCGGGCTGATTTTGCGCGCTGACGCTCAGCTTCAGGGTGTTTTGCTGCGCATCGTACTCCAGCAGATCGATCTCCATCGCAGGAACTGACTGCCGGGCGTTCTCCAGCTCCTCAAGCTGAAGAAAGAACCCCTTACTCTGTTTTTTCAGGCTTTGACCAAAGTGATATTTGATATTGGTCTGCTGGCGCATGCTGGGGAAATGGTGCTGATAAACCAGGACGATCTCCTCCTGCACCCGATTTTCCTGCTGCACCAGCATCCAGGCCATCGCAATGCGTGGCCCCAGCAGCAGAGCAACAGACAGCACGCCCGCCGTCACCATCGCGGCTTTCATACTTTTCGCCGCCCGCCCATGACCGGCCTTGAGGCTGAAATCACCGTGAAGCAGGTTAACGCAACAGGTTTGCCACTGCGGCTGGATCAGCGCCAGTGGGTGCTGCCAGGTATGCTGCACGTCAACGTGCACCTTCGCAGGCGCATCGCCGTAGCACCGCACTTCCCCGACCCCAGCTTTCTGCATTAACAGCGGCAGCAGGGTTGCCTCCATTTCACCCGCCACATGGGGCGATAAACGCAGCCAGTAGCCATCATCCTGCGCGACCAGCGTGCTGCCCCCTGCCGTCACGGGCAGCAGCCAGGCATCAGGCAGGGCCTGAATCACGTTTAATCCGGCCTCCTGACAGCGGGTTAATGCCGCGCGCATGCGGTCGGCGTCAATGGCCACGGCGTCGACGTCGGCGCCTTTTTTGTGGAGTACCGTCCAGTGCAGGTTGTCTACGTCGCCAATCAGCGTCTCTTCCGCCATCCACGAGAAGGCCATCGCCTGAGAAGCCACCTTTTTCGGCAGCGTAAAATGGCGGAAAATCATGTCGCTGGCGGGCAACAGGAGACAAACGCGCGTAGCCAGGGGGTGTTCGGTCAGCATCTCCAGGCTGTCGACCACCTCAACACGCTCGCTGCCGGACTCACACCACATTATTTTCCCGCCCTCGCGGCTGTCGGGACGAACAAAAAGTACCTGTTTCATAACGTTCTACTTTTCTTATTCAATCATTCGGTAACGACGCTGCCACGTCACGATCTCACCGGCTTCGTTATTCACCTGAAGCTGGCTGACCACGCGAAGCGTTAATTCATCGGTATTGCCGGTGTAATTCACGCGGAAGTACCGGCTGTTTATAGAAAATTGATCCGCCACCTGCGGGAGATCGTCTTTTAACTGCGGGAAGGTCTGCTCCAGCGCTTTGCTGAACGCTTCCATATTTTCCCAGCCCGATTCCGGACGCGCATCCAGCAGGCGAACGGCGTCATCCCACGTCAGTTTTCCCGGGAACATGGCCGCCAGCACGGCGGCCTGTTCCGGTTGCAGGGTGTTGACATCGACCTTGCTGGCAGCGTCCGGCAGCGCGCATAACAGCTTGCTCACCTTCGGATACGCCGTAACAGGGAACGCCGGCAGCAGTTTGATTTCCGCGATGCTGCGCATCATCTGATTTGCCGGTTGCTGCGCGGGCACGACGCCAGCCCACGCATCGCTTTCGGCGCCCTCCTTCGCCGTGGTGCTGTCACCATCGAGATAATCCACCAGCTGGAAATAGACCGCCTCCGCCGTGCCCGGGCTGAGGCCGCTTTCCGTCAGGAGTTGTTCTACAATCCGCGCTTTACGCGGTTTTTCCGCCACCGCGGGAGCGCTTTGCCCCTGGGGTGCGACGTCGACGGTCAACAGGTTATTGACGTTAAAGCAGTCCTGCGCATCTTCCACCTGGCTCACGACCGTGTAGTCCTCACCCTGCGTCTCGAGCGGCTGATGCCAGTCGCCGTCCAGCGCCAGCGGCTTGCTCTCGCCGCTGGCGTCGGTCTGTAACCGGTCCTTCACCACTTTTTCCTGGGCCTGCATCGCCCAACGCAGCTGCTGCTGGCTTACCTGATAATGCGTTTTCTGCAAATTACGGCAGAACTGCTGGCTGATTTTGGCGGCCAGCGCCGACATCATTACCAGCAAAATCAGCACCACCAGCAGGGCGACGCCCTGTTGTTGACGGATTCGGTTCATGGTCTGGTCTCCGGCGAAGGGGCAGGCGCAGGGGCTGCATCCGGGGTCGTCCCAGGCGCGTCGGCGGCTTTCTCTGGCGCCGCGTCAGCGGCCACCTCCGGCATCTCACCCGGCGTGGTGAACACCCAGCGCCAGGTATCTCCGTTTTCCATCGTCAACGTAACCTCCACGCCGTCCGGCAGATGGGCGGCGTCGTGCCAGGCTGTCAGCCAGCCCTGACGATAAAACCGCCACTGCAATGATTTTACGCCGCTGACAATCGGCACTTCGTCAGGCTTAACGTCCGCCGGGCCGTCAATGACCGGCCAGACGTCGCGATACAAACGCCCCTCTTCCAGCCGCCAGCGCACGCGCTCCAGCTGGACCGTTCCGCTCACGCCATTCAGGGTGGTCAGTTCAAGAGCATCGCCCTCCTGACGAAACAGCTCCGGCTCATTACGTGGGGCGCGCGCCTGAAGCTGGAAAAAATCACGCTCCATCAGACTCCAGGCGCGCTGAAGCTGGTTGAGCTTTGCGGCGCTGGCATCGGTGGCCGAGCTGGTACGCATCGCGCCGTCCAGAATTTGCCAGGCCAGGGTGCTGATCACCGCGAAGATAGTCAGCGCAATCATGATCTCCAGCAGGGTAAATCCGCGCTGGCGTCGCGTTTTCTTCACTTGCTCTCTCCCGGCGGAATGATGCGCAGGGAAATAACCGGCTGGCTCTCATCGCCTTCCGCATATACGTGTAGGGTATTCGCCCAGACGTTGTCGGCGGTTTTCACCCGCTGCTTACGCCAGTTCCAGCTGCGCCCGCCCATGATTTCCGTCCCCTGCTGTTCAGCATCCGGGAAGTCGGTTCTGGTGAGCTGTGCTTCCGCCAGCTGGTTTTCCGCAACCCAACTGGCCTGCAAGGTATCGGCCAGGCCATGGGTAAAACGTACGTTCAGGGAGACCGAGTTCATCAGCGCCAGCGCGGCGGTGGAGAAAATCACCAGCGCGACCATCACCTCCAGCAGCGTCATCCCCTTTTGCTTTTTGTTGCCGTTAGCCATCGTTTTCTACCGATACCGGCGCCGCACCGTGCGACACCACGCGGAAATGGTGCTGTTTGTCGTAACTTTGCAGCGTCAGCGTAAAGCGGCTGATTTCACCGTCCGGTAAAAAGATCACCTGCGGCTCGGAGGTCACCGTCGCGGCCAGGCGCTGCGGCGAAAGCGACACATGCATCTCTTCCGGAAAATCACCTTTGGTGTTAATGCGTCCGGCAGATAATGGCATCCAGTGACGCTCGCCTTTTTTATCGGCGATCGTCACCAGCTGATATTTATCGGTGGCGATCACCAGCCCGACAATATTTTCGTCCATCACCGCACGGTCTGAACCATAATCAACGAGCGCTTTTAATTGCTGGCCAAATATATCCGCGCCGCTGCGCGAAGGAATGGTGGAAACCACCATCATGGCGCAGCTGGCAAATATCACCAGCGCCAGAATAATTTCCAGCAACGTAAAGCCGCGTTGATTTTTCATTATTTCTCTTTCTTATCCAGAGACCAGTTGGTAATGTCATCGGCGGTATTGGCTTCGCCGTCCGGACCGGCTGAGAAGACGTCCACCGCGCCGTGTTCACCCGGGCTCACCAGAAGATAATCGTTGCCCCAGGGGTCCTGCGGCAGGCGACGGATATAGCCGTCCGTGCGGTAGCCGTTCGGGATTGGCGCGATTTCAGGTTTGGTCACCAGCGCCTGCAAACCCTGCTCTGTGGTCGGGTAGCGGTGGTTATCCAGCTTGTACATATCCAGCGAGCCTTCGAGCGCGACAATATCGCTGGTTGCTTTTTGCGTATCGGCTTTTTCCTTATTGCCCATTAAATTTGGCACCACCATACTCGCCAGTACGCCGAGAATAACAATGACCACCATTAATTCGAGCAATGTAAAGCCCGCCTGGCGAGCCAGGTTTTTACGTTTTAAAGCCATGATTTAACCTACCATATTATTAAGTTGCAGAAGCGGTTGTAATATTGACAGAACGATGAATAAAACAATCGTCGCCATGGATACCACCAGCGCCGGTTCAAAGACCGACAGCGTTAATGTAATTCGATGTTGTAAGGCCGATTCCTGATTTTCCGCCGCGCGATCCATTAAATTACCTAATTCCCCGCTCTCTTCACCGGAGGCAATCATATACAGCATGGTGGGCGGAAATAATTTCGCCTGTTCCAGCGCCGCATACAGCGACGCCCCCTGGCGCACGGTGTCGGCGGCCTGCTCCAGCACCTGCCGGGCATAGCGGTTTTCGATACCGTCCATCGCGATATACATTCCCTCCAGCAGCGGCACGCTACTGGCCTGCAAAATGCTCAGGGTACGGATATAGCGGGCGCTGTTGATGGCGCAGACCAGCTTTTTAATCGGCGAGCCGTTCACCAGCCAGCTGTGCCAGCGAAAACGGTTTTTGGCATTCCTCAGCCAGGTTTTGAAGCCGATAAAGCCGCCCCCCAGAATGCCCACAATATAAATGCCCCAGGCTTGCAGGAAGTCACTTACCGCAATCAGCGTCCGGGTGGTGATCGGCAGTTGCTGCTTCATGTGGGTAAACTGCTCGATCACCTGCGGCACCACCGCCACCAGCAGGATGCTGATGACCGCGATGGCGACCACGGTGAGGGTTATCGGGTAGACCATTGCCTGCGTCAGCTTGCTTTTCATCTTCTGGCGCTGCTCGTTGTACTCCGCCAGCTTTTCCAGCACGTCGCCCAGGTGACCGGTTTTCTCCCCGGCCATCACCAGCGTGCAGTAAAGCTTGTCGAAGGTGCGCGGAAACTGGCTGAAGGCATCGAACAGGGTGTGGCCTTCCACCACCTTCTCGCGGATCTCCACCACCATCGCCGCCAGCTTTTTGTCTTCCGTCTGCTTCGAGATCGCTTTCAGCGCGCTCTCCAGCGGCAGCGCGGCGTTGACCAGCGTCGAAAGCTGACGGGTAAACATCGACAGCACCGGAGTGGAGAGCTTCACCCCGGTTTTCGCTTTCCCGCCAGCCGCCGTTTCGCGGGTTTCGGTGATGCTGACGGGCATCAGCTTTTGCTCGCGAAGCCACTGGCGAACCTGCTTCTGCCCCTCGGCCTGTAACGTCCCGCGCTGTGTTTTCCCCGCGGCATCCGTCGCCGTCCAGGCGTAGAAAGCCATTACGCATCCCCCCCACGTTCGGCGGTGACGCGCATGACCTCTTCCAGAGACGTCACGCCGCCGATCACCTTCAGCAGCCCGTTTTCACGCAGGCTGTAGGCCTGCTTAAAGAGCTGAGTTTCGAGGGACATTTCGTCCTTATCTTCATGGATGGCGCGGCGCATGGCGCTGTCCACCACCAGAAATTCATGAATACCGGCGCGGCCCTGATAGCCGCTCTGACGGCAGTGTTCGCACCCCACCGCGCGGTAAATCGCTTCTGGCGGCGCGGCCATAAAGCTGAACAGCGCTTTTTCATTGGCGTCCAGCGGACTGGTGGCCCGGCAGTGCGTACACAGCCGACGCACCAGACGCTGGGCAATGACACCGAGCAACGATGAACCGATTAAGAAGGACTCCAGCCCCATATCCCGCAGACGGGTTATCGCCCCTGCGGCACTGTTGGTGTGCAGCGTCGACATTACCAGGTGACCGGTCAGCGACGCCTGTACCGCAATCTGGGCGGTCTCACCGTCGCGAATTTCCCCGATCATCACCACGTCCGGGTCCTGACGCAGAATGGCGCGCAGCCCGCGGGCAAAGGTCATGTCCACGCGCGGGTTAACCTGCGTCTGCCCCACCCCTTCCAGCTCGTACTCAATCGGGTCTTCCACGGTCAGAATGTTGCGTTCGTGGCCGTTCAGCGCCGAGAGTATGGCGTACAGCGTGGTACTTTTACCGGAACCCGTCGGGCCGGTAACGAGGATGATCCCGTGCGGGCGGTCGATCAGCCCTTTCAGCTTCTCCAGCTCTTCATCAATCAGCCCCAGCTTGTTGATGTCGGGCTTCAGATTGCTTTTATCGAGCAGGCGCATCACCACGCGCTCGCCGTACTGGGACGGAATGGTCGAGACGCGCACGTCGATGGCCTTGCGACCGATGCGCAGGGAGATACGGCCATCCTGCGGGAGGCGTTTCTCGGCGATGTCCAGTTTCGACATCACCTTAATACGCGACACCAGCAGCGGGGCGAGCTTACGCGCCGGTTGCAGCACCGGGCGCAGCACGCCGTCAACGCGAAAGCGAATGCTCAGGGTGCGCTCGAAGGTTTCGATATGAATATCCGACGCGCCCTCCTTCACCGCCTCGCCGAGAATGGCGTTGATCAGGCGGATCACCGGCGAGTTTTCGTCGTTATCGAGCAGATCTTCGTTATCCGGGATCTCCTCGGTTAACGCCATCAGATCGATATCCGCGTCCATGTCGTCCACCAGCTGCTGCGACACGCCGCTGCTCTGCTGCCAGATTTTGGCCAGCATCTCGTCAAACGCTTCCGGCGCCAGGGTAACCGGGACAAACGCGCATCCCAGCACCCGGCGCACCTCCAGCAGCGCTAACGCCGGGGTGTCCTCACGGATATAGACGTCATTGTTGTAAAGCAGAACGCCGTTTTCTTTTGCGTAGTTGCTGCTACACAGGGTTTTAGTCAGTTCGTCCACGTTTCCCCTCCGCCTTACTCTTTAAACGGATTGCGTGCCGCGTGGGTTTTCACGGGTGCAGTGCTGGCGGCAGGAAACGCTGGCAGTACGGCGTTGTCGCTCGGCTCAACAATACCGAGCTTTTTCTCTTCCACGCGCTGCTGCTGGCGGGCGCGGATCTGGTCATATTTCTCTTTCGAGGCTGCGCTGTAGTTGTCGTCGTCACGCAGGACGGTGGTATGAATAAACACCATCAGGTTGCGTTTAGAGGTATCCTGCGAGGTGTAGCGGAACAGCTGACCGACCAGCGGGATATCGCCGAGCAGCGGCACTTTGGACACGGATTGTTTGGTCACATTTTCCATCAGACCGCCGAGTACCACCGTCTGGCCACTGTGGACCATCACTTCGTTATTAATCGTGCGCGTATTGAAGGTTGGGCCGAGGCTGGCGTCTTCCGTCGCACTGTTGTCGACGCTGGACACTTCCTGCTCAATCTTCAGGTGGATCATGTCGCCATCGTTGATTTGCGGCACAATCTTCAGTTTGGTCCCCACGGTTTTACGCTCAACCGAGTTAAAGACGTTGTCGCCGCTGGTGGTTTGCGAACCGGAAAGCACCGGCACATCCTGACCGACGTTGAACGATGCTTCTTTATTATCCAGCGTGACCACGCTTGGCGTGGAGAGGATGTCGTTTTTACCGTCGGTGGAGAGCGCGGTCACCAGCGCACCGAAATCACCGTTAAAGAAGCCGGTCGCCAGGCCCGTGAAGCTCGCCCCCTTCATGGTGCCATTTTTAATCTGGCTGATTGGCAGGCCGGTAGCGCCAAACTGGACGCCGCCGTGCTTGCTGGTCCACTGCACGCCAAGATCCAGGCCGTTGCCGTCCTGCACTTCGGCAATGATCGCTTCCACCAGCACCTGCGGACGGCGAATATCCAGCTTGTCGATCACCTTCTCCAGGGAGTTCATCACGTTAGGCTGCGCGGTGATCACCAGGGAGTTGGTCGACTCGTCGGCGGTAATGTTCAGGTCGGTTGAGGCGCTCGCGGTTTTCGCTTTGGCTGCGCCCGGCTTGTCTTTCAGCTGCTCGCCAATCCCGGTCAGCACCGGTACCACTTTGGTGGCGCTGGCATATTTGAGGTAGAAGACGCGGGTGTTCCCCTCGTTATTCTGCTCGCGATCCAGCTGATGGATAAGGGAACGGGTACGCGCCCGCGCATCTTCCGAACCGCTGATCACCAGGCTATTGGTTTCGTCATCGGCCACCACCTTGGTCGCCAGCTGCGGCGCGTTCTGCCCCTTCTGCTCTTCGTTGTTGAGGTTATTCAACATATCCGAAAGCTCTTTGGCAGACGCAAAGCGCAGCGGGATGATTTCGCGGCGCTGAATACCGTCTTTATCGACGCGCTGAACCAGATCCACCAGGCGGTTCACCACCGAGGCTTTACCGGTTAACAGCAGGACGTTGGACGGCTCAAAGTGGACCACATTCCCGATGCCGGTGGCATCGTTGAGCTGACGCAGCAGCGGGGCCAGCTCGCGAACGGGTACGTTTTCCATGCGCACCACGCGGGTGATGATCTCGTCACCTTTGCCCGGGTTTTTGCTGTCTGCCAGCGGCGCACCGGCGGTACGCGCCACGCTTGAGCGCACCACTTTGACCATGCCATTGTCCATCGGGATCACCGACAGGCCGTAGAGGTCCAGCACGCTCAGAAAGAACTGGTAATACTCATCTTCCGTCAGCACATTGTAGGTTCTGACCGAGACGGTTCCCTGGACGGACGGATCGACCAGAATGGTTTTGTTGAGATTGCGACCTACCGTATCGATAAACTCGCGAATATCCGTATTTTTAAAACTCGCGCTAAAGTTAGCTGCAAGCAGCGAACTGGAATATAACGACAATGCGCTCAGCGCCACGCACGCCCAGGGAAATTTTTTCATGTCTGCACACTTATTAATTGTTTAGAACATTAACCCGAATATTTTCAAGGTGAGCGTGACGTCGTACGATGACCTCCGCTTCTTTCATTTTCGACCAGTTGGCAATAATGCTTTTCGCTTTTGCTTCATCGGTCATATCGACAGAGTTAACCTGAACCGCCACATCGCCTTTTTCCAGACCTGACTGGCTGTAAAAGGCAGAGGCATTCCTTGGGTTTATCCTGTAGCCTTCCAGTCGGCCCTTTTCAATGATGGGTTTTAACACCAGATAATCATCAAGATGCACACTCTCTGCGCCAACATCTTTTGTCGATTTCGTTACCGGGCCGCTCTCCACGCCCCCCTTAAAATAGTCCGGTTTATTTAATGCCAGTATCTGCGCAGTACCTTCATAATTAACCACCACATTATCTTTGTTTATTTCCTGAATAAATGCGTCGTTAAAGCCGGCGAGTGGTTCACCCTCACGGTAGCTTCGCTGGCCGCCTGGCGTTTTGATGACAGCGAAGGAGAGCCAAGCGTCATCACTGCGCACAATGCCTTCAATCTCCGCCGCCAGCGGGGCTTTTGCCGCAGCCGATAAGTTCTCCTGACGGACGGCAGCCGTAAAAAGCGTGAAGGGTTTGTCTTCGCGCTTTTTTTTCAGCTGCTGTAGGTCAGAATTAGCAAGCTTATTCGTAACTTTTTTATAATCTTTAAAGGTGAGATAGCCTTGCTGACCGCAAAAAATGAGCAGCAAAAACATAATACAAGGCGTTATCCACCGTGACAGAAATGAGAACCTCATTTTTTATCCGGCCTATAGCAAAGCAAAAATAAGCAGCGTCATACTGCGCCAATATGGAGGAAAATAGTAATAAGCTGTTGCAAACGCGACCACTGACTTCGCCACCAACTTTCATAAAGAAAAATATTGACCGTATAAAATTCAGATGTTAAGCACAGCCAGCTGGATATTTTTACTCTGTCTGCAAATTGACCGCTCAGGGGCATTACCTTACTTTCTGCTGCTGTTGCTTTTCCTAATCAGAGACGGTAAGTCGTTATGTATCAGAGCCACTTTAATTTTAACAATCCGCCATTCAGGACAATCACCCGTTTATCCGGTGATTTTCTGGTGCCTTATCATCAGGACGTGTTCAACCTGCTGAAAGAGAAAACCCAGCTGGCGGGAATTATCGGGCTTTTTTGCGACGACGCTCCGCTTCTGGGTCAGTTCATCGACGCGCTTAAAGCCAGCAACAATACCGTTCTTGCCATCAACGCGTTTCCCAAACTGGGTGCCAGTAGCCTGCTGTACAAACTCAACCCGGGAACGAAAGCGATTAAAGATCGCATGCAGGCGGTGGATGCCGTCCTGCGCCAGTGGCAGGAGGGGAAAGCGAAATCCAGAGTAGTGACGATCGCCCATTCCGAAGCCATGAAGGAAAGCTGCCGTGAAGTCCTGGGAACGCTGCTCACGCGCGCCCAGGAGCTGAACTTCCGGCTCGCCGTGGTGCTGACGGGCACTACGGATCAGGAGATCCTGCTTAAGCAACCTGAACTGCGCGAATATACGCACACGCATCATGCCCTGCGCCCCCTGACCTGCCGCGAATACCTGAGCTATGTTCAGGCCCAGTGCGAAGAACACGGCTGCGAAAACTCGCCGTTACCACCGGCCCGCGTGCGCAAAATGCACACACTGACCAAAGGCAACATCAGCAAACTGAACGCGCTGGCGCACCTGGCAATGCTCGCCGCCTGGACGGAACGCGCGGCCCAGGTCAGCCCACGTCATTTACGTCTGGCGGCGGGAGAGATCCTGCCCGCCCAAAAACACGGTAAGCGCCTGGCGACCGTGGGGCTGTTTGCGTCCGTGCTGTTTGCCGCCTGCGGCTGGTATTTGACCTCATCGATCGGCGCACGCCTGCCGATCCAGCTGCCGGTGCCCGTCAGCTGGAAACAGCAATCGCTAAAAGTCGAAGCGCCCGTAGTGCCGGTTATCGACAACGAAATAGTTAATCAGCCGGATGCGATGCATCAGCTGTATCTCATGTGGGGGTATGACGCCTCGGCCGAGGATGCGCTGTGCCAGAACGCCGCCAAAGTGAACCTGATGTGTACACAGGGGAACGCGTCGCCGGAGACGCTGGCGCAGGAAGGGTATCCGTGGGTCAGTGAACTGAAAACCAGCGGCCATCTTAACTATGCTGTGGTCGCCAGGGTCGGGAACACGTCCATTGACCTGTTAATGAATAACCGGACCTGGCAGGTGAGCCGCAGCTGGTTTAACCGGCACGCGACCGGCAACTTCACCCAGCTGCACCGCCTGACACCGGAAGGTAAAGACGCGATCGGCGCGGCCAGCGACAGCAAAGATATGGCCTGGCTGGATCAGCAATTAAGCCTGGCGCTGAGCCAGCCCGAAACGCATGCCCGGATCTGGACCACAGAGATGATGAAACGCACCCGCGAGTTCCAGCAAAAAATGCATCTGCACGTGGATGGTATCCCCGGCGAAGATACGCTGATGCAGCTGATGCGCGTGACCAACAGCACGCCGGGCGTACTGATTCAGGCTACCAGCACCGCCCCGGACGCGAAAACGCAGGAGAAGAAAGCCTAATGTCGACCATCTGCCTTGCGGCCCAGCGCAGCTATACAACCGGGGAAGCGGTCTGGTTTTCGTACCGCCTCCCCAGCCTGAAAAACGTATTCGGCAAAACAGCGTTATGGCTGGTCGGGCTTTGCGTCATGCTGGTTGTCGGCCTGTATATGCACGTCTACTGGAACCTGCGTCACCCGGCGCCTGAACCGGTCAATGCCAGCGTTGCGAAACCGGAAACGCAGCTTTCGGATATGCATTATGTGTATGTGAGTAAACCGTTCCCGCATCCGCAGCCAAAAGCTGCGCCAGTGCCTGTTGAGATTCCACCGATGCAGGATCTGCCGATCAACAGTGATGATGCCAACTGGCAGCAGGCGCCCGACGGTGCGGTGCCGCACGACACTTCGCGGGATACCTTACCCGGAACCGAGGCGCATGAGCACGATACCGCTCCCGCCGGCACGAACAGCGAAGAGTCATCATTAACGGAATTATTTAAGCAGGCGTTAAAAGAGCAGGAGCAGGATTATTCTCAAGGAAAAATGCCCCCGCCGCCGGTGGACGAAACGCAGGATAATGTTCAGGCTGGCGCAAAGAGCAGTAAAAATAACCGCTCTCCTTTGAGTGAGAAAGGAGAGCGACTGGAGTAGACTTTAATATTTTTCAGGCAGTGCGGTGAGGTTAAGCAGTCGACCTTTTTCCACCACAATATATTGACCTTTTTTTAGGTCGGAGAGAATTTTAATAATGGTGCTACGTGCCAGGTTAGTGTATTCCTGAATATAATCATAAACGTTAATATCACGTTGATGATGCACAATAAGATCGTTAATCTCATATAAAAATTCGCGGACAACAGAATACGCACTGCGGGCAACCAGAACATCATCACGTTTGCTCAGCATGCAGATGTACCAGGAAAGGACTTTGGTCAGTTCTGGCCACAGATTTTTTTCGGTCATCAGCTGGGCGAAGACCTCTTTCTTGATCGAGCGAACAACCGTATTCGTCCGAACAAGGCCGTACATATGGGTGGCGTTGTAATACATTGACGACAGGCCGAAAATGCATTGCCCGGTGACGGTGAACATACACAGTTCGTCAGATTCACGTCGAAATTCGACTTCACCGCTGACGATAATATGAATATAGCCGGAATCAGCAGTGGAAATTTTCTGCCACTTTTTTAAGATTCTTTCTTCAACACCTGAGGTTGCAGAAATAATTTTTTCCATTTCTTGTTGCGGACGCAATTTTTTTCCATAGATACTTAACATTGTTATACCCGATCTAAGATGTGATTTTTTAAAATTATGGCCACAGTATTGATACCGAACCATAGATATTTTTCCTGATGAAAACCTCAAGAATAAAAATAAAAGAGTGAAGCTTTTATTAATTCGCTAAATTGCTTAGCGTGCTATGTGTCCATCTTAAATCCGGATAATTTTAAGTCAATTAACTAAAAGTTAATTGAGTTTGTACTTAGGATTAATCTTATAGAGAGTAACATAAAAATACTCATTAGGGAGTAAATCTGAGGATTACTC
>NZ_JADBRE010000043.1:0-264 GCF_014930525.1 Enterobacter cloacae complex sp. S1 | reverse complement strand
AGAATTTGCCTGGCGGCTGTAGCGCGGTGGTCCCACCTGACCCCATGCCGAACTCAGAAGTGAAACGCCGTAGCGCCGATGGTAGTGTGGGGTCTCCCCATGTGAGAGTAGGGAACTGCCAGGCATCAAATTAAGTAGTAAGCCGGTGCATTAATCCGGTGGTTACAGAAGTATTCGGTGGAGCGGTAGTTCAGTCGGTTAGAATACCTGCCTGTCACGCAGGGGGTCGCGGGTTCGAGTCCCGTCCGTTCCGCCACTTATTAA
>NZ_JADBRE010000042.1:0-41657 GCF_014930525.1 Enterobacter cloacae complex sp. S1 | reverse complement strand
TCCGTTCCGCCACTTATTAAAAGCCCTGAGCTAACGCTCAGGGCTTTTTTCTTATCTGTCGTTTGATTGTTGCGAAATTAGCAAAAATCCTCTGCGTTTTACGATCTTTTTCGGCATAACAACTACAGCGATAATTCTCCTCAGTTTACGAACATAACGATTGAGGAATCATATGACTATCCCTGCACTGGGTCTGGGCACTTTCCGCCTGAAAGACGACGTTGTTATCGCATCTGTTAAAACCGCACTTGAGTTGGGCTATCGTGCTATTGATACGGCGCAGATTTATGATAACGAAGCTGCCGTAGGCCAGGCCATCGAAGAGAGTGGCGTACCGCGCGACGAACTTTTCATCACCACTAAAATCTGGATTGAGAATCTCAGCCAAGACAAGCTGATCCCAAGCCTGAAGGAAAGTCTGAGAAAGCTGCGTACTGACTATGTTGATCTGACGCTGATCCACTGGCCATCACCTGACGATGCCGTCTCTGTGGAGGAGTTCATGCAGGCGCTGCTGGAAGCGAAAGAGCAGGGCTTAACGCGTAAAATTGGCATCTCTAACTTCACCATCCCGTTGATGGAAAGGGCCATTGCCGCAGTGGGTAAAGAAAATATTGCCACCAATCAGATTGAACTCTCTCCTTACCTGCAAAACCACAAAGTCGTGGACTGGGCGAAACAGCATGGTATTCACATCACCTCGTACATGACGCTGGCATATGGTAAGGCGCTGAAAGATGAAGTGATTGCACGCATCGCTGAAAAACACAATGCGACAGCCGCACAGGTGATCCTGGCATGGGCGATGGGTGAGGGCTATGCCGTGATCCCGTCTTCAACCAAACGTGAAAACCTGGCAAGTAACCTGTTAGCGCGGGATCTCCAGCTTGATGATGAAGATAAAAGCGCGATCGCTGCACTGGAATGCAACGATCGTCTGGTCAGCCCGGAAGGGTTAGCACCAGACTGGGATTAATAAAAGCCCTTCCTCTGTACCCTTAAACCCTCACACAGCTCCTCCGGGAGCTGTTTTTATATGTTCGCTAATGAAGTCGATAAAAGCGCGTATGCGCGTACTTACCGCTCTGTCACTGTAATACACTGCGCTAAAAGGCATCTCTACAGGTAAGCGTTTGTCAGCCATCAGTTCTACAAGCTGACCCGCAGCTATTTCCTTATCAATCATATAGTCTGATAAACAGGCGATCCCATTTCCTTCAAGACAAAGCTGTTTCAGCGTTTCTCCGCTATTAGACGAAAGTCCGCAAGTGATCTCATGAAGTTGTCCGTCATGACAGGCCACGGGCCAGGTGTTCAGCGAGACAGGTTCCGTAAAGCCCAGGCACAGGTGCTGCTTCAGCTCCTCAACGGTCTCCGGTTTGCCATGCTCTGCAATATATTGCGGTGACGCGATAATTTTGCGGTAGCTGGTGAACAGTGGGCGAGCGCGTAAACTTGAATCCGTCAGGGTTCCCGCGCGGATCGCCACATCAACTTTACGCTCAATCAGGTTAATAAACGTCTCTGAAGAGACCAGGGACAGAGTCATCTCCGGATAACGTTCCCGGAATGGCTTGATTAACGGCATCAGAAAATGAAGCACGACCGGCGTCGCCGCATCAATGCGTAGCAATCCACGCGGAGTGCTACGCGACTCCATTATTTCCGTCTCAGCTGCCGCCATCTCCTGCAAAACGGATTGTACGCGGCGAAAATAACGTTCACCTTCTTCCGTCAGGCTGAGCTGCCGCGTTGTTCTGTTGAGCAGACTTACCCCGAGCTTCATCTCCAGCTTTTTCACCGAACGGCTGATGGCGGAGTTCGCCTGCCCGAGCTGTTCGGCCGCACGGCTGAAGCTGCCGCTTTCAACAACGGCAACAAAGATAGTCAGTTCTTCCGATGTGGCTTTCATTATTGCATCATCCGCAAAATTCTATTGAGATTCTAACCATTTTTGTTATTTAAACACTGGCGCATACTGCCTGTCATCTTAATCCTGAAGAGACGGAGTATTTATGCCACTGGCGCTTCTTGCCCTGACGATCAGTGCCTTCGCAATTGGCACGACCGAATTTGTTATTGTAGGACTTGTTCCTACCATTGCTGATCAACTCGCCATTTCGCTGCCTTCTGCCGGACTGCTGGTATCTATTTACGCGTTAGGCGTCGCTGTTGGGGCGCCTGTGCTGACCGCACTGACTGGACGCTTTCCACGTAAACAACTGTTAGTTGCCCTGATGGTGCTCTTCACCGCCGGCAATATTCTGGCGTGGCAGGCACCGGACTATACCACGCTGGTCATTGCCCGTTTGCTGACTGGCCTCGCGCACGGTGTCTTCTTCTCCATCGGTTCCACGATTGCAACCAGCCTGGTGCCAAAAGAGAAAGCGGCGTCAGCCATTGCGATTATGTTTGGCGGCTTAACCGTCGCGCTGGTCACCGGCGTGCCGTTAGGAACGTTTATTGGGCAACATTTTGGCTGGCGAGAAACTTTCCTCGCGGTAACGCTGTTGGGCGTGATTGCTCTGGTAGCCAGCCTGCTGCTGGTGCCCTCCAGTATTCCGGGGCGCGCGAGCGCCAGCCTGAGCGATCAGGTTAAGGTTCTGACACACCCGCGCCTGCTGCTGATCTATGCCGTTACGGCTCTGGGTTATGGAGGTGTGTTCACTGCGTTCACTTTCCTTGCACCGATGATGCAGGAACTGGCTGGTTTTTCTCCGGGCGCAGTGAGCTGGATTTTACTGGGCTACGGTATCTCCGTCGCAATCGGCAATATCTGGGGCGGCAAGCTTGCAGATAAGCATGGTGCGGTACCGGCGCTAAAATTTATCTTCGCCGCGCTGGTTGTCCTGCTGATGATTTTCCAGTTCACCGCGTCGATACAATACGCCGCGCTGGTAACTGTGTTGGTTATGGGAATATTCGCGTTTGGTAACGTACCGGGATTGCAGGTCTATGTTGTACAGAAAGCCGAACGCTATACGCCCAATGCGGTGGATGTCGCATCCGGCCTGAATAACGCCGCATTCAATATTGGTATCGCACTCGGATCGGTTATCGGCGGGCAGACGGTTGAACACGTTGGATTAACCCAAACGCCATGGATTGGTGCGGTAATTGTGCTTGTCGCTTTCCTGCTTATTGGTCTGAGTGGACGGCTTGATAAACCCGCTCGCGTCGCGCTTGGATAAGTATCAGTAAGTGCTTGCTTACAAAACTGGAAAGCGGTTTCTCAGTAATTGCGTTGAAAGTGTGACCTAAAATCCCTATAACATTAGAACCAGTCCGTTTTCCGGGCTGGTTCATGTTACAGAGGTCGTTTCCAAAAGTGCGAAAAAATACCTATGCCATGCGTTATGTTGCCGGAATGCCCGCGGAGAGGATCTTGCCTCCGGGGTCGTTTGCGAGCCTGGGTCAGGCATTACCAGCGGGCACGCCATTAAGCAGTGACGAAAAAATTCGCGTACTGGTGTGGAACATCTTTAAACAACAGCGTGCGGAGTGGTTATCCGTACTTAAAAATTTTGGTAAAGATGCGCATCTGGTGCTGTTACAGGAGGCGCAAACCACGCCTGAGCTGGTCAGGTTTGCAACGACAAACTATCTTGCAGCCGATCAGGTGCCTGCCTTTGTTCTGCCACAGCATCCTTCTGGGGTGATGACCCTTTCAGCCGCACATCCGGTCTATTGCTGCCCGCTGCGTGAACGTGAGCCAATCCTGCGTCTGGCAAAATCGGCGCTGGTCACGGTCTATCCGTTGCCCGACACCCGTCTGCTGATGGTGGTAAACATTCATGCGGTGAACTTTAGCCTGGGTGTTGATGTGTACAGTAAGCAGTTACTACCCATTGGCGATCAGATTGCTCATCACAGTGGGCCGATCATTATGGCCGGGGACTTCAATGCCTGGAGCCGTCCACGTATGAACGCGTTGTATCGCTTCGCGCGTGAAATGTCGCTGCGTGAAGTTCGTTTTAACGATGACCAGCGCAAGAAAGCGTTTGGTCGTCCTCTCGATTTTGTCTTCTATCGGGGTTTAAGCGTGCACGACGCCTCCGTTCTGGTGACGCGCGCCTCCGATCATAATCCTCTACTAGTTGAATTCAGTCCCGGCAAACCTGATAAATAATGGTGCGTCAGGTCTGCCGTGGGGCAGGCCTGTGCGGGTGCTGCCCTTTCTTTTTTAACCCATAAAAGGACAGCAACATGACAACAACACACTCCCATCATGACAACGTCGAAAAACAGTTTGGTTCTCAGGCAAGTGCCTACCTGAGCAGCGCCGTGCACGCCTCTGGCCGCGACCTAGTGCGTCTCGGCGAGCGGCTCGCCGCGTTTCCTGACGCGCACGTGCTGGACTTAGGCTGCGGGGCGGGGCACGCCAGTTTTACCGCCGCACAGCAGGTTGCTCAGGTGACGGCATATGACTTATCGAGCCAGATGCTGGATGTGGTTGCTGAAGCGGCGAAAGCGAAAGGGCTGAATAACGTCACGACGCGCCAGGGCTACGCTGAATCTTTACCCTTTGAGGATGCGTCGTTTGAGGTTGTGATTAGCCGTTACTCTGCACACCACTGGCATGATGTGGGGCAGGCATTACGGGAAGTGAAACGCGTGCTCAAACCGGGCGGAATCTTCATCATCATGGACGTGATGTCTCCCGGACATCCGGTACGAAATATCTGGCTCCAGACGGTTGAAGCGCTGCGTGATACCTCGCACGTGCAAAACTACTCCAGTGGAGAGTGGCTTACGTTTATCACCGAAGCCGGCTTGATTTCACGCTCATTGATAACCGACCGTTTGCCGCTGGAGTTCACATCATGGATTGCACGGATGCGCACACCCGAGGCATTGACTCAGGCGATCCGATTGTATCAGGAGAGCGCCTCTGCTGACGTGAAGGCGTACTTTGAACTGCATGACGATGGTTCGTTTACCAGCGACACCATTATGGCTGAAGCGCAAAAAGCGGGATAAATAAAAAAGGCACCGAGGGGAATCGGTGCCTTTTTAACAAGCGATCGTACTATCAGGAATCTGGCGTAGCGCTGTTTTTCACAAACAACGTCAGCTGGTCGCCAGGTTGCAGGTTGTCAGTATCATTGTTCCAGCGCATCACATCTTTGATGTTTACGCCGTGACGCTTAGCAATACTGGACAGCGAGTCGCCTTTACGTACGCGATAGGTAATGCTATCGCTGTTTTTAGCGAGACGCTGTGCGCTGCTACCTGCACCTACGGTCAGCGTTTGACCCACTTTCAGACCAGATCCGCGCAGATTATTCCACTGCTGGAGATCTTTCGCATTCACGCCAAGACGTGATGCAATACCTGAAAGCGTATCACCTGAACGCACCTTATAGCTGCGGCTGCTTACAGGCGACGTATCAGCGATCAGCGTGGACTGAACGGCTGCAATTTCACCCGAAGCTAAAGACTCTCGTAACTGTTCCGCATGTTTCTGCGGAACCATCACATAGCCAGGGCCACTAGCGCCCAGCGTGGAGCCTTTAACACCTGCATTAAAGGTTTTAAGCTTACTTACCGACATACCCGTCATATCGGCAACCTGTTGAATATCAACCGGGCTGCTGAGGCGGACACGCGCCAGTGCACGACTTTCGTCTGGTGTTGGCAGTTGTACACCGTAACGTTTGCTGTTCTTGAGAATATCGCCCAGTGCCAGCATTTTCGGTACGTAAATCTTTGTTTCCTGTGGCAGTGAGAGCGACCAGAAGTCTGTGGATTTTCCACGCGCTTTATTCGCTTTCATTGCCTTCAGTACACGACCTTCACCACTGTTATACGCCGCGACGGTCAATAACCAGTCGCCGTCAAACATCTTGTTCAGACGTTGCATCATGTCGAGAGCGGCTGTCGTTGAAGCGACAACATCACGACGCGCATCGTAGTTGCGGGTCTGCTTTAAACCATAATTTCGCCCTGTGCTCGGAATGATCTGCCAGATGCCTGCTGCATTGGCGCCAGACGTCGCGTGCGGGTCAAAAGCGCTCTCCACTATGGGTAGTAGTACCAGTTCCATAGGCATGTTACGTTTCTTAACTTGCCCGGCTATCCAGTACATATACGGCTCTGCCCGTAATGTTACATCGTGGAGATAGCTCTTATTTCTCAAATACTTCTGTTTCTGTTCGCGAATCCGGCTGTTTTCCGGAATTCCCATCTTTAGCTCGTCGCCAATAGAGGCCCACAAGTCTTGTTCCTGCGCGAAGGATGTCCCATCGTCCAACCATCGCGCCTGACTCGTAAACTTCCCTGCTTCCCCTTGACCAGCCGCAGAAAGGCTCTGTGCGTGCTGTTGTACGTTGCTGCCGTTTTGTGACTGGCAACCTACAAGCAGGACAGAGGCGAGTAATATCGCTTTTGCCTTCATGTGTGTGTCAATAGTTGCTTAAAAGACGAGCGATGATAACGGCGAAATTTTGAAAAGGCAACCCGCAATTATCTGAAGTTATCTTTCTTTGACCTTAACCATGCAAATCGCGCTTCAGGTTGTAACAAATTTGTTTCTTGATTAATTTTACTAATTAAATCAACATCATCAGTTCTTAAAAATAAATTTATTTGTCGCTCATTTTTCAGAATTACGGGGAGTGTTTTTTGGTTTTTTGCACGTAACTCCTTCACTTTCTGGTAATAATCCTGAATCGCCCGATCCTCAGGCAGCACGCTTGCAGCAAACTTCATATTCCCTAATGTATACTCATGTGCGCAACAAATTACGGTGTCGGCTGGCAGCGCATTAATTTTTTGTAAAGATTGATACATCTGTTCTGGCGTGCCTTCAAACAGCCTTCCACAGCCGCCAGAAAACAGCGTGTCGCCACAAAACAGATAAGGTTTGCTGTAGAAACAGAGATGACCGGAAGTGTGACCTGGCGTGGCAAATACGGAAAACTCCCACCCGAGGATGAGGATACTTTCGCCTTCTTCAACAACTTGCGTCGTACCCTTATCCTGTGTCTCTGCGGGTCCGTAGACGGGTAGATGGGGATAGCGCGCAAGGAGATCGGGAACACCGCCGACATGATCGTGATGGTGATGGGTAAGGAGGATCGCTTCAGGCTGCCAGTCGTTTTCTTTTATCGCGTGCAGGATAGGTGCGGATTCGCCTGGATCAACAATGATGCATCTGCGATCGTCGTCGACTAAAACCCAGATGTAATTGTCCTGAAAGGCGGAAATACTGATAAGATTCATGCATTACCTCTTATAGCGTGGCGGGTGTTTTGATGAAACCGGCAAGGATACCTCAGACTGTCGCACCACCGGAACGTTGGGCAGAGTTGCCCTGGGGTGAATATTATCGCGAGGCCTTAGAACTTCAGCTTAAACCCTGGCTCGCGAAAATGTATGGTTTTCACCTGCTTAAGATTGGCAATCTGAGCGCAGAAATCAATACTGAAAGCTGCGCTATCTCGCATCAGGTTAGCGTATCGCTTAATGGCTCCCCGGTTCAGGTGAAAGCGGATCCGCTGCATTTGCCGTTTGCGGAAAAATCCATTGATGCCTGTCTGCTCGCCCACACGCTGCCCTGGTGCAGCGATCCCCATCGTCTGCTGCGGGAAGCCGACCGCGTTTTGATTGATGACGGCTGGCTGATCCTGAGCGGTTTTAATCCGCTGAGTCTGATGGGGCTACGTAAGCTGACGCCCGTTCTGCGTCGCACGCCGCCTTATAACAGCAGGATGTTTACCATGATGCGCCAGCTGGACTGGCTTTCACTGTTAAATTTCGAAGTGCTGAGCTACGGGGGTTTTCAGGTCATCCCCTGGACGCGTAAAGGCGGGGTCTTATTAAGCACCCATTTACCCGCGCTGGGCTGCATGCAATTTATTGTCGCGCGTAAGAGGACGATCCCCCTTACGCTCAACCCGATGAAGCAAAGCAAATCCAAAACGCGGATCCGCCAGACCGTGGGGGCCACGCGGCAGTACAAAAAACCATGATCAGGATTCAGGTTGATAACCTGCATCCTCATGGGTTGGGTTGGATGCCGCCGCGCGAGCCAGCTCGTCACAGCGTTCGTTTTCAGGGTGACCGGCGTGCCCCTTTACCCACTCCCATTTGATTTCGTGCTGACCGAGGGCGGCATCAAGACGCTTCCAGAGATCGACATTCTTGACGGGTTTTTTCTCTGCCGTTTTCCAGCCGCGTTTTTTCCAGTTGTGGATCCATTGAGTAATACCCTGGCGGACATACTGGCTGTCGGTACTCAGCACCACGTCACAATGTTCTTTTAACGCTTCCAGCGCCACGATGGCCGCCATTAGCTCCATGCGGTTGTTGGTGGTCAGGAAATAGCCTTCACTAAATGTTTTTTCATGCTGGCGATAGCGCATAATGGCGCCATAGCCGCCGGGCCCTGGGTTACCGAGACAAGATCCATCGGTGAAAATTTCTACCTGTTTACGCATCTCTGGTAGACTTCCTGTATTTGAAACGTTCAGTAAAACGATAAGTCTGACATAAATGACCGCTATGAGCACTGCAATTACTCGCCAGATTGTTCTCGATACCGAAACCACCGGTATGAATCAGATTGGCGCCCACTACGAAGGGCACAAAATCATTGAGATTGGTGCCGTTGAAGTGGTGAACCGTCGCCTTACGGGCAACAACTTCCACGTTTACCTCAAACCCGATCGGCTGGTGGACCCGGAAGCGTTCGGCGTTCACGGAATTGCCGATGAGTTTTTGCTGGATAAGCCCACCTTTGCCGACGTCGCAGATGAATTTCTCGACTACATCAGAGGTGCGGAACTTGTCATTCATAACGCGTCGTTTGATATCGGCTTTATGGACTATGAGTTCAGCAAGCTCAACCGCGATATCCCGAAGACGAATACGTTCTGTAAAGTCACGGATAGCCTGGCGCTGGCAAGGAAGATGTTCCCCGGCAAGCGTAACAGCCTTGATGCCCTGTGCTCTCGCTATGAGATAGACAACACCAAGCGAACGCTGCACGGCGCGTTGCTCGATGCCCAGATCCTGGCCGATGTCTACCTGACCATGACCGGCGGGCAAACGTCGATGAAATTCAGTATGGAAAATGAATCCCAGCAGACGCGGGATGAAGGGGGAATTCAGCGTATTGTGCGTCAGGCGAATCGCCTGCGGGTTGTTTTAGCCAGTGATGAAGAACTGATGAACCATGAATCTCGTCTCGATTTAGTGCAGAAGAAGGGCGGAAGCTGTTTGTGGCGCACGTGAAAATGTGCCGAAACGTTTGTTAAATCACCGTTTGGGTGAATTTTGCAGCAAACGATTCAAAACCTGAGAAAAAGCGTTGACGAGTTCAGAGGCAAACCGTAATATTCGCCTCGTTCCCCAAACGGGAACAGTGGAGCGGTAGTTCAGTCGGTTAGAATACCTGCCTGTCACGCAGGGGGTCGCGGGTTCGAGTCCCGTCCGTTCCGCCACTATTCAGAAAGCCTGAGTCAGAAATGATTCAGGCTTTCGTCGTTTTATCGTCCCTCGAATATTGTTCATTCCTCTTTTTATTTTCATTAACAAAAAGTTAATTAATGCAGTGCATTTTATTAAAAATTGCGCGATTTTAGTGCGTTATTTGCACTATTTTTGTGCATTTTTTGCCCACTCTCACCTCCGTGTCCATCTTCTTATGTAATAATTATGTAAAATAATTGGTAAGAAATCATTCGGTTACCGATCATTTTTCAGAAAATTAACGAACCAATACGCTATTGGTTCGTTAATTGCTTAATCATTAGCACGTTAAGTTCTGCGTCATATCAATAACTTATTATTAATAAAAATAAAGCAATGATGAAAGCGAGCGAACCAATATGGAAAAGCCTTCACGGTTTTTAGCTAATTCCAGTACCGCGCTTGAGCAGCTGCGCGGGCTTATCAACCAGCACGAGTCAACACCAGGCATTCCGCTGCCCACTGAACGTGAGCTGTCGGACACTCTCGGCGTAGGCCGACGTGAAGTGCGTCGCGCGCTGGACGTGCTGGAAGAGGAAGGGCGTATCTGGCGCAAGCAGGGCAAGGGTACCTTTATTGGTCCATCTGCCCCGGTTGAGCCGTTGGCGCTTCAGGGATTGGTTCAGCAAACCAACCTGCTGGAAGTCATGGAAGCTCGACTACAGCTCGAACCCGGCTTAGCCCGACTTGCGGCACTGCGTGCCACCAGGGAAAACCTCGCGCTCATGCAGCGTATGCTGGAACGCATTAATAAGGTCAGCCCGGATGACCGCGATCTCAACGAACTGTGGGATAGCGCCTTCCACCGCGCCATTGCGGAGGCAGCAGGTAACCGCCTGATGCTTGGGCTTTTTGATGCGATAGATGCCGTCCGCCGGGAGCCTGGCTGGCAGCATTTACGCGAACTTGCCCGCACCCCTGAACGTGTCGATAGCTACAACGACCACCATCACAAAATCATGTCAGCGATTATTCATCGCCAGCCTAATGAAGCAGCTGCCGCCATGCGCGAACACCTGCTCAGCCTGCAAACCGCCCTGATTCAGGCTATCCACCTTGAGGACGATTCCACGCTATGACGACGATACCCTTTAAGGACTCCACGCCCGTACTGCGGCTGCAAAACCTCAACGTTAAATTCGCGGGCTCGCCGGTGAGCGTGCTCGACGATATCTCGCTGACGGTCAGGGCGGGAGAAACGCTGGCGCTGGTAGGCGAGTCCGGCTGCGGTAAAAGCATCACTTCCCTGGCGCTGATGGGGTTATTACCTGCCAGCGCCCGGATCGTCAGCGGGGAGATGAATTTCCGCCGCCAGGATCTGCGCAAGCTCTCGCCGCGGGAGTATGCCGATCTGCGCGGCAGCGAGCTGGCGATGATATTCCAGGAGCCCATGACCTCGCTCAACCCGGCCTTCACGCTTGGCGATCAGCTCAGTGAAGCGGTGATGCGCCATCAAACGATCTCCCGGGCTGAGGCGATGACGGTTGCGCTACAGATCCTGGAGAAGGTGCAGATCCCGGCCGCAGAGATGCGCCTTAAGGCTTACCCGCATCAGCTTTCCGGCGGTATGCGCCAGCGCGTGATGATAGCGATGGCGCTGATAAACCATCCCAAACTACTTATTGCTGACGAACCCACTACCGCTCTGGACGTGACCATTCAGGCGCAAATTCTCTCCCTGCTCAATACCTTAAAAGAAGAAACGGGCACGGCGGTGCTGATGATCACCCACGATTTAGGCGTGGTGGCTGAAGTCGCGCAGCAGGTGGCGGTGATGTATGCCGGACAGGTAGTGGAGCAGGGGAGTGTTGAAGCTCTGTTTGCCGATCCGCAGCACCCCTATACCATTGGCCTAATGGGTTCCCTTCCTTCTATGGGCGCGCGTAAAGGCCAGCTATCAACTATTCCCGGATCGGTCCCGCTGCCGGAATCCATGCCTCAAGGCTGCCGCTTTGCTACCCGATGTCCCTTCGCGCAGACGCGCTGTCATGCTGAAAAACCACCGCTCACTACGCTCGGTACGGGCCATCAGGTTGCCTGCTTCCGCGTGCCGCTCGAACATCACATTGCCCTGGGAGAGACCGCATGACCATGCCCATTCTTGAAGCCCGCGATCTGAGCAAGCTTTTCCCCGGCCCGAAAAAACTGTTTACGCCGGCCCGCTTTGTCACCGCTGTCGACCGAGTTTCGATGTCGGTGATGCCTGGCGAAACGCTGGCAATTGTCGGCGAGTCGGGGTCCGGGAAATCCACCCTTGGTCGTCTGCTGCTGCGCCTGCTGGGCGCCAGCGAAGGGCGGGTATTTTATCAGGGTGAGGAGATCACCCACGCCTCGGGCGCCCGTCTGAACCAGCTCCGGCGTGAGCTACAGATCATCTTTCAGGATCCCTTCGCTTCGCTGAACCCGCGCATGACGGTGGAGCAAATTGTCGGTGAGCCGCTGTGGCTGCACCAGAACATGAAAAAAACGGATCGCCAGTACCGCGTCTCCGAGCTACTCAGGACGGTCGGCTTGCCCGCGGCCTGGGCCGGGCGTTATCCACACGAATTTTCCGGCGGGCAGCGCCAGCGTATCGGCATTGCGCGCGCGCTGGCGTCAGGCCCAAAGCTGCTGCTGGGTGATGAGCCGGTTTCTGCGCTGGACGTTTCCGTGCAGGCACAGGTGGTTAATTTACTGGAAAGCCTGAAGCACCAGTTGGGGCTAACGATGGTGATCGTCGCCCACGGGCTGGCGGTTATTCGTCATATGAGCGACCGCGTGGCGGTAATGTATCTTGGGCAAATCGTCGAGCTGGCCACCGTCGACGACATCTTCGACGCACCGTTGCATCCTTATACCCAGGCGTTGATTGCCTCAGCGCCGCAAATGCAGCCAGGCGTAGCGCGGGATACGCCGCTGTTGCAGGGTGATTTACCGAACCCGGCTAACCCGCCGTCCGGCTGCCGTTTCCACACCCGTTGCCCCTACGTTACAGATGAATGCCGCCAGATCGAGCCGATTAATCAGGTGCTCGACGGCGGACGTCAGGTTGCCTGCCATCGCTGGCAGGAGATCAATCGCGATCGCAGCGTTATCCAGATCGCACCGCCATCCGCCGCTTTTCTGCGCCGCCGCGCGCTGTTTGAACACGCGGCCACTCACTCCTCCCTTCCTTCAAGGAACTCATGATAATGACAATGCGTAATTCTCTTTTGACCGTACTGGGAAGTGTTATGTTGCTTGGCGCGGCGCTGCCCGCCCATTCTGAAAGCGTGCTGCGAATCGGTCTGGGCGCTGACCCTGACATGCTCGACCCGCATCTGGCACGCACCTACTATGGCCGTTTCGTGTTTGCCTCTCTCTGCGACAGGCTGGTGGACGTTGATGAGCATTTAAAGGTGGTGCCGGGGCTGGCAAAAGACTGGGCCTGGAGCGAAGACGGTAAAACCCTGACGCTCAACCTGCGTGAAGGCGTGACCTTCCACGACGGTGAAAAATTTGATGCGGTGGCGGCAAAGTACAACCTCGACCGCGCCCTGACCTTAAAAGGCTCCCTGCGTAAAAGTGAAATCTCGTCCGTAGAGTCCGTGGAAGTTACTGGCCCGATGCAGATCGCCCTGCACCTGAAGACCCCCGATGCCGCGCTGCTGATGCAGCTCACTGACCGCGCCGGGGCGATGATGGCTCCGGAAGCGGCGAAAAAGCCCGACTTTGCCGCCCATCCGGTCTGCTCTGGCCCCTATAAGTTCGACAGCCGCGTCTCGCAGGACCGCATCGTTCTGACCCGCTTCGACAACTACTGGAACAAAGACGCCTACCACTTCGACAAAATCATCTACCTGCCGATCCCGGATGCCTCCGTGCGTCTCGCGAACCTGCGCGCGGGCGATCTCGACCTGACCGAAGGCATTGCCGCCAGCGACGTCAAAACCGTCGAAGCCGACAGCAAGCTGGCGCTGGCGAAGGTCACCGGTCTGGGCTATCAGGGGATCACCTTCAATATTAACAATGGCAAGGTGCCGGCCAACGATCCGTTTAAAGATGCCCGCGTGCGCGAGGCGTTTTCTCAGGCAATCGATCGCGATGCGTTAAACCAGGTGGTCTTTGAAGGGCTCTACACCCCGGCAAATCAGGCGTTTTCACCGGTCAGCCCGTACCACGTTAACCTGCCGGTCCCGCCGCGCGACGTCGATAAAGCCAAAGCGCTGCTGAAAGCCGCCGGTGTGACCACGCCGCTGAGCGTCAATCTGCTGGTGCCGAACAACCCAACCTCGCAGCAGGTGGGACAGGTATTGCAGGCGATGGTGGCAGAGGCGGGCTTTAACCTGAACCTGCAAATGACCGAGTTCGCCACGCTGCTGGATCGCCAGCAGAGCGGTGACTACCAGTTGAGCTTCTCCGGCTGGTCGGGGCGCCCGGATCCGGACGGCAGCATTTACGGCTTTATCCACAGTAAAGGCACGCTGAACGACGGTCGCTACAGCAACGCGCAGGTTGATGAATGGCTGACCCAGGCGCGTCAGAGCACCGACCAGGCCGCACGCCAGCCGCTGTACGACAAGGTGGTGAAGCAGCTCCAGACCGACATGCCGATTGCCTACCTCTACTTCGAGCCGCGCATTTTTGGACTGAACAAGAACGTGCAGGGCTTTAAGCCGTACCCGGACGGCATCGTGCGTCTGGCCGGTTTGACGCTGGCAAAATAAACGTCCTGAGGAGAACCCATGCTGGAACTGATTTGCAAACGTCTGCTGCTGGCCGTCCCGACGCTATTGCTGGTGAGCATGATGGTGTTCGGGCTGCAAAAGCTGCTGCCCGGCGACCCGCTGATCGCCATGGCCGGGGAGGAGCGCGATCCGGCGGTCATTGCCCAACTTCGTGCTGAGCTTAATCTGGATGCGCCGATTCCCGTGCAGTATTTCCATTGGCTGACGCGCGCGCTGCAGGGCGATCTGGGCGTCTCCTTGCGCACGCATGAACCGGTCACGCAGCTGATTGCCAGCAAGCTGCCGGTCACGCTGGAGCTCTCTCTGCTGGCGATGATCATCGCGCTGGTGTTTGGCATCAGCATGGGGATCCTTGCGGCGGTGAATAAAAACAGCTGGGTGGATCACGGGGCGAACTTTGTGGCGATCTCGGGGATATCAATTCCGCACTTCTGGCTGGGGATCCTGCTGATTCTGGTCTTTTCGGTGAACTTGCAATGGTTACCTGCGTCCGGTTATGTGCCATTCAGTGAAGATCCGATCCAGAACCTGCGCACGCTGCTGCTGCCCGCGTCCGTGCTCGGAACCGGACTGGCGGCGACGCTGATGCGCCATACCCGTGCGTCGATGATTGCGGTGCTGAAAGCGGATTACATCCGCACCGCGCGCGCGAAGGGGCTGCTGCCGAAAGCAGTGATCCTGAAGCACGCCTTTCGCAACGCGCTGGTGCCTGTAATCACCCTCACCACGCTGCTGTTCGGCGAGCTACTGGGCGGCGCGGTGCTGACCGAGCAGGTCTTCACCATTCCGGGCTTTGGCAAAATGATCGTCGACTCGGTGTTCAATCGTGACTATGCGGTGGTGCAGGGCGTGGTGCTGATCGTGGCGATCGGCTTCCTGATGCTCAATCTGCTGGCCGACGTGCTCTACGTCCTTATCAACCCGAAAATGCGAGGTTAACCATGGCGGAACTGACGACGCAAACCGTTTCCCCCACGCTGCCGCGCGCGCAGAACCGGGTGCTGAAGAAATTTCTCGGCAATAAAAGCGCGGTGATTGGCGCGCTTGTGGTGGGTTTTTTTGTCCTGGTGGCGCTGCTGGCGCCGTGGATAGCCCCCTTCGACCCGGTCAAAGCCAACTTCCTGGCGGTGCGCAAAGCGCCGTCGGCGATGTACTGGTTCGGCACCGACGAGCTGGGGCGTGACATCTTATCCCGCATTATTTGGGGGGCGCGCACCTCGCTGATGGCGGGCTGTATGTCGGTCATTATTGCCGTGGTCATCGGCGTGCCGCTGGGGCTGGTGGCGGGCTACTTCCAGAAGATGTGGGACGGCGTCATCTCACGCTTCATTGAGGCGCTGCTGGCCTGTCCATTCCTGATCATGGCGATCGCGCTGGGGGCATTTTTAGGCCCAAGCCTGACGAATGCGATGATCGCCATTGGTCTCTCGGCAATGCCGATCTTCGCCCGGCTGACGCGCGGCCAGGTGATCGCCATTCGCAACGAAGAGTATATCGACGGCGCGCGGGCGATTGGCCTGGCGGATCGCTGGATCATCATTAAATACGTCCTGCCAAACGTGATGTCGCCGATCCTCGTGCAGGCCACGCTGGCGATCGCCTCGGCGATTATCGCCGAAGCCAGCCTGTCGTTTTTGGGGCTGGGACAGCAGCCGCCAAATCCGTCCTGGGGCTCCATGCTCAACACCGCGAAAGGGTTTCTGGAGCAGGCTCCGTGGATGTCCGTTTTCCCCGGCGTGGCGATTTTCCTTGCCGTGCAGGGCTTTAATCTACTCGGCGACGGGCTGCGCGATGCGCTCGATCCGCGCCACGACTAAGGAGTCATGATGACCAAAGCGCTTGATTTTACGTCCGGTTACGATTCACGCCGCCCGCCGATGCTGGGCCATAACGCGGTTGCCACGTCGCAGCCGCTGGCGGCGCAGGCGGGGATGAAGATGCTGCAACTGGGCGGCAATGCCGTCGATGCAGCCATTGCCACCGCGATGGCGCTGACGGTGGTCGAGCCGACCGGCAACGGGATCGGCAGCGACGCCTTTGCCATCGTCTGGGACGGTGAAAAGCTTCACGGCCTCAACGCATCAGGCCGCTCGCCGGCCAGCTGGCATGCGGATCTGTTTGCCGGAAAAAGCGCAGTGCCGGAAATTGGCTGGGACGCGGTGACCGTGCCGGGAGCGGTATCCGGCTGGGTCGCGCTGGCGGAGCGCTTCGGCACGCTGCCGCTGACCACGCTGGCGCAGCCTGCCATTGACTACGCGCGCAACGGCTTTCCCGTCTCGCCGCTGATTGGTCATCTCTGGCAGCGAGGCTATAGCAAGCTGAAAGATCAGCCGGGCTTCAGCGCCTGCTTCGCGCCGGAAGGCCGCGCCCCGCGCGTGGGGGAAATCTTCCGTAACCCGGCGCAGGCGAACTCGCTGGAGCTGATTGCGAAAACCAACGGCGACGCGTTTTACCGCGGCGAGCTGGCGCAGAAAATTGCCGCCTTTGCCAAAGAACACGGTGCGCATCTGACGGCAGAGGATCTGGCAAACCACCGCGTGGACTGGGTAGACCTCCTGTCGCGCGACTTCGCGGGCGGTTCGGTGCAGGAGCTGCCGCCTAACGGTCAGGGGATCGCCACGCTGATTGCGCTGGGCATTCTTGAGCAGTGCGGCATTGAGAAGCACCACCCGGACTCCGTGCAATCTCTGCACCTGTCCATTGAGGCGATGAAGCTGGCGCTGGCGGATCTCGATCGCTACGTGGCGGACGAAGAACACATGGCCTTCGCGGCGAAAGAACTGCTGAGCGACCATTACCTGAAGTCGCGCGCGGCGCTTATCAACCACGATAAAGCTTCTGATTTTGTGTATGGATCGCCGACGCAGAGCGGGACGGTTTACGTCAGCACCGCGGATGCGAGTGGGATGATGGTCTCGTTTATTCAGTCCAACTATATGGGATTCGGTTCAGGGATCGTGGTGCCGGATACCGGGATCAGCCTGCAAAACCGGGGCTGCGGCTTTGTGCTGGACCCTGCGCACCCGAACGCGCTGGCGGGCAGCAAGCGCCCGTTCCACACCATCATTCCGGGATTTGCGATGGACGACAACGGCAAGCCGCTGATGTCCTTCGGCGTGATGGGCGGCCCGATGCAGGCGCAGGGGCACATGCAGATGGCGCTGCGCATTATGCTGCACGGGCAAAACCCGCAGGCGGCAATCGATGCACCGCGCTGGCGCGTGGTGCAGGGCAGGGAGGTGATCGTCGAATCAACGTTCGATCGCAATACTATCGCGGCGCTGCGCGAGCGCGGGCATCAGATCGTGGTGGAAGATCCGCTTCAGGATTATAACTTCGGCGGTGCGCAGGTGATTTACCGTATGCCGGAAGGGCACTACGTGGCCGCGACGGAAAGCCGCAAAGACGGGCAGGCGCTGGTGAGTTAATTAACGCCCGGTGGCGCTGCGCTTACCGTGCCTACGCTGTGCTTTTTGTAGGCCGGGTAAGGCGCAGTCGTCACCCGGCTTTTTTTCAACCAATGCTAAACGGATCTGCATCCTGCCAGGCCGGAAACTTCTCCCGATACTCCTTTAACGTCGTTAACGAGATCTCAGCGTCAATTCGTGTTGCCTGATGCGGCTCTGCGGTGGCAATAATCTCTCCCTGCGGACTGATCACCCGGCTGTCACCGCGATAGTGATGCCCGTTGCCGTCCGTTCCCACGCGGTTACAGCCAACGACATAAGCCTGATTTTCAATCGCGCGCGCGGTCAGTAAAGCCTGCCAGTGCAGGGAGCGTGGGGCGGGCCAGTTGGCGACGTACAACGCCAGGTCATAATCGTTGCGGTTGCGCGACCACACCGGGAAGCGCAGGTCATAGCAGACCAGCGGCAGAATACGCCAGCCGCGCCATTCAAATACCACGCGTTCGCTTCCGGCTTCATAATGTTGATGTTCATCCGCCATGCGGAACAGGTGGCGCTTATCGTAGAAATGGACTTTTCCTTCCGGCTCGACCAGCAGGAAGCGGTTGACCGGTCCGCGCCCGGTCTGGAGTGCGACGCTACCGGCAATCAGCGCATTTGTTTCCTGCGCCCTGGCGTGCATCCAGGCCACCACCTCGTCCTGCGGCATGGACTGTTTTGCTGCCTCCATCGCGAAACCTGTGGTAAACATCTCCGGCAGGACAATCACATCGCGTCCGGTAATCTCTTCCAGCTGGCGATCAAAATGGCGAAGGTTGGCGGGGCCGTCCATCCACACTAAAGGTTGCTGCAAAACAGAAATCTTTAAACCAGGCACGATACAGGCTCCTTAATAAACACTTTTTGACACTGTAGCACGTCATTACCAGAAAATGTGGCAATAAAAAACCCCGCGCGGGGCGGGGGTTGTGAGAGCAAAAGGCCTTATGCCGCTTCAGGTTTGCGGTGCTTCTCTGGCAGCTTTACCGGCTGTGTCGCCAGCTCTTCAGGTTCGAAATCATCCACATTAATACTGCGCAGACGGCTCTCTTCGGCTTTCACCAGAATCGCAGCTTCGCTGTTGTCGATGATGCCACCCGCCAGCGCCTGTTTTGCCAGCTCATCCAGTCGTGTAAACGGCAGGTTTTTGCCCAGCTGTTTGCAGATCTTCTGGTGAATCGGGTCGGCGGCCATCACGTCAAGCAGCGCCTCTTCCAGCAAACCTACCGGGTTATGCGGGGTAGGTGCCAGATATTGACCCCGACCAATACGAGAGCGGGTTGCGCTTGGTACCTGGAGGATTTTTGCCACTTTGTGATCCAGCTTGTCGGACGGCGCCAGGTGATGACGACCGGTCGGGAAGATCACCGCGCGCAGGGCACCCGCTACGAAGCGGTTCGGGAAGTTCGCCAGCAGATCGTCAATCGCCTGTTCGGCCTGATACATCGCATCCTGCACGCCC
Organism: Enterobacter cloacae complex sp. S1; assembly: GCF_014930525.1. Lineage (NCBI taxonomy): Bacteria > Pseudomonadati > Pseudomonadota > Gammaproteobacteria > Enterobacterales > Enterobacteriaceae > Enterobacter > Enterobacter cloacae complex sp. S1. The sequence goes on along the minus strand of NZ_JADBRE010000042.1, from coordinate 22,569 downwards.
CAGTGCACCAGCGGCAGATCCGCTTCCTGACGGCCTTCATCGTCGTAGCGTTTCAGCACCGCAGAGGCCAGGAAGATCTGGCTCAGCACATCACCCAGACGGGCGGAGATGCGTTCGCGACGCTTCAGGCTACCGCCCAGGACGGCCATTGATACGTCAGACAGCAGGGCCAGGTTGGCGCTCAGACGGTTCAGATGCTGGTAGTAACGTTTGGTCGCATCGCCGGTTGGCGTCGCGCTGGTCAGCCCGCGCGTCAGGCCCAGCCAGAAGCTGCGCACCTTGTTGCTGCCGACGTGACCGATATGTTTGAACAGCAGTTTGTCGAAGGCATCCACATCATTATTCTGCGCGGCAGCCATCTCTTCCAGCACGTACGGATGGCAGCGAATCGCACCCTGGCCGAAGATCATCATGCTGCGGGTCAGGATGTTTGCCCCTTCCACGGTGATGGCAATCGGCGCACCCTGATAGCCGCGCGCCAGGAAGTTGCCTTCGCCGAGCATGATACCTTTACCGCCTGCGATATCCATTGCATCAATAATTGACTGCTGTGCGCGGTGGGTACAGTGATACTTCACAATCGCCGACAGCACGGCGGGTTTTTCGCCCAGCATAATGCCGTAGGTAATCAGCGAGGCTGCGGCGTCCATCACGTAGGCATTGCCCGCAATACGCGCCAGCGGCTCTTCGATACCTTCCATCTTGCCGATGGAGATTTTGAACTGACGGCGGATATGCGCGTAAGCCCCAATCCCCATCGCCACCGATTTCAGACCGCCTGTTGAGTTCGACGGCAGGGTAATGCCGCGGCCCACAGACAGACATTCCACCAGCATACGCCAGCCCTGCCCGGCCATTTTCGGGCCACCGATGATGTAGTCAATCGGGACAAAGATATCCTGACCGCGGGTAGGACCGTTCTGGAACGGTACGTTCAGCGGGAAGTGACGGCGACCAATTTCAACGCCCGGGGTTGAGGTTGGGATCAGCGCACAGGTAATACCCAGCTCTTCTTCACCGCCCAGCAGTTTTTCCGGGTCAGAGAGTTTGAACGCCAGGCCCAGCACCGTGGCGATAGGTGCGAGGGTGATATAACGTTTGTTCCAGGTCAGGCGCATACCCAGCACCTGCTGGCCCTGCCATTCGCCCATGCAAACCACGCCGGTATCAGGGATTGCGCCGGCATCGGAGCCCGCTTCGGGGCTGGTCAGCGCGAAGCACGGAATTTCCTGACCACGCGCCAGACGCGGCAGGTAGTGATCTTTCTGCTCTTCTGTACCGTAATGCTGTAACAGCTCGCCCGGGCCTAAGGAGTTTGGCACGCCAACGGTGATCGCCAGGATCCCGGAGACACCCGCCAGTTTTTGCAGCACACGAGCCTGAGCGTAAGCGGAGAATTCCAGACCGCCGTACTCTTTCTTAATGATCATCGCGAAGAAGCGATGCTCTTTCAGGTATGCCCACAGCTCAGGCGGCAGGTCGGCCATTTCGTGAGTGATGGCAAAGTCGTTTGCCATGCGGCACGCTTCTTCTACCGGACCATCAATAAAGGCTTGTTCTTCGGCGGTCAGACGCGGCTGCGGATAGTTGTGAAGCTTTTTCCAGTCGGGGTTGCCCTGGAACAGATCGCCTTCCCACCAAGTTGTACCGGCGTCAATCGCTTCTTTCTCTGTACGCGACATCGGCGGCATCACTTTACGGAATCCCCTGAACACCGGCGCAGAGATCATCGACTTACGCATCGGCGTCAGGTTGAACGGCAGCAAAATGATGGCCAGGGGAACAAGGACCCAGATATTCCACAGGCCAGCGACGCCAAGTGCAGCCGTCCAGGCCAGAAGAATCAGGCTACTCAGGAATAAACTGACACGGTGATAGAACAACACACCGAGCAGCACAACGGTTGCGAAAATGCTCAAAATCATCATAAAGAAAAGCTCCCTTGCTTGTAGGAGGTCTGACCACTTGTGATGATATGGTTGTAGTTGATGTCATTTCCTTTAGCAATGTGTTTACAAAATAATTACAACCTGGTTCACATTGTTCGCGTTTTAGCCGGCACAAAAAATCAAAACGCCCGACGATTCGCATGGCTTTAGCTTCTCGCTTTTACTGCTATCCGGTACACTCCACTGTGTTATTTCATCAATACTGAAGGATTATCCTCATGTACCAGGATCTTATTCGTAACGAACTGAACGAAGCGGCGGAAACGCTGGCGAATTTTCTGAAAGATGATGCCAATATTCACGCTATTCAGCGCGCGGCGGTCCTGCTTGCCGACAGCTTCAAAGCCGGCGGTAAAGTGCTCTCCTGCGGTAACGGCGGTTCCCACTGTGACGCCATGCATTTCGCCGAAGAGCTGACCGGACGCTATCGCGAAAACCGTCCGGGCTACCCGGCGATAGCGATTTCCGACGTGAGCCACATCTCCTGTGTAGGCAACGACTTCGGTTACGACCATATCTTTTCCCGCTACGTTGAAGCCGTAGGCCGTGAAGGCGACGTACTGCTGGGTATCTCCACGTCCGGTAACTCCGCTAACGTGATCAAAGCGATCGCCGCCGCGCGTGAGAAGGGCATGAAAGTGATCACCCTGACCGGGAAAGATGGCGGTAAGATGGACGGTACAGCGGACATTGAAATCCGTGTACCACACTTCGGTTATGCGGATCGCGTTCAGGAAATTCACATCAAAGTGATCCACATCCTGATCCAACTGATCGAAAAAGAGATGGTTAAGTAAGACTTCGCTGGGGGCGCCGGTGCCCCCGCTGTTGTGGAGGTGATCTATGTGCGAACTGCTCGGGATGAGCGCCAATGTGCCAACCGATATCTGCTTTAGTTTTACCGGGCTGGTTCAGCGCGGTGGAGGAACCGGGCCGCATAAAGACGGCTGGGGCATTACCTTCTACGAAGGCAAAGGATGTCGCACGTTTAAAGATCCACAACCCAGCTTTAACTCACCCATTGCCAGACTGGTGCAGGACTATCCTATTAAATCCTGTTCGGTGATCGCCCATATCCGCCAGGCAAATCGCGGCGAAGTGGCGCTGGAAAATACCCATCCGTTTACCCGTGAACTGTGGGGCCGTAACTGGACCTATGCGCACAACGGGCAGCTCTCGGGCTATAAGTCACTGGAAACCGGCAATTTTCGTCCTGTCGGTGAAACGGACAGCGAAAAAGCATTTTGCTGGCTGCTGCACAAGCTGACCGAGCGCTACCCCCGTACGCCCGGCAACATGACCGCCGTTTTTAAGTACATAGCGTCACTGGCGTCTGAGTTACGCGAGAAGGGCGTCTTTAATATGCTGCTGTCTGACGGGCGCTACGTGATGGCGTTCTGCTCGACAAATCTGTTCTGGATCACCCGACGTGCGCCGTTTGGGGTCGCCACGCTGCTCGATCAGGATGTGGAAATTGATTTTCAGAAGGAGACCACACCGAACGATGTGGTCACTGTCATTGCAACGCAGCCGCTGACTGGCAACGAAACCTGGCAAAAGATTATGCCAGGCGAGTGGGCGCTATTTTGTCTCGGGGACCGCGTAATTTGACGCCAGCTGCGGCTGAACCACTTCATGGCTGAGCGGTTTACTCACCACGTAACGGCCATTGACGATGGACACCACCGGCGGCTTATGGGTCTGCTCGAAGTAGTCATAGCCCGGTTTTAGCTGTTTCCAGAAATCTGTGTAAACAGAGTACTTATGGCGCGCCATGTTCGCATCCGTCATACGGAACGGATAGATGCTGACCTGAACATTCGGCTGGCCGAAGACCAGTGCGCCCGTGACAAACTGGAAGATTTCATCAATGCCGGAATCCGTCATCGCATAACAACCGACAGACACGCAGGCACCGTGAATCATCAGGTATTTCCCTTCGTAACCGTGCGCACGGTCGAAGGCATTGGGGAAACCGATGTTAATCGCTTTATAGAACCGGCTGTCCGGTTTTAGCTGGTTACGCTGAACGTTGTAAAACCCTTCCGGACTTTTGAAGTCACCCTGGCGCTGTTTCGGCCCCAGCCCGCCAGAATAGTTACAGATTTTGTAGCTATCGAGCAGCTGATACGTCTCGCCCATTTTGACAAACAGATCGAGTGTGCGCTCTTCCTTGAAGATTTGAATATAAACCGGGGATCCCATCAACTGCTGTTTATACTCTTTGCTGACCGGCGTCGTTGAACTATTACTGCCAAGCAGCCCGGCAAACGACATGCACGGTATCAGAAGCATCGCAATGAACAATGCGATTTTACGCATACTACTGGTTCCTTGATAAAACAATGACCAACTTGCCAGAACGGCAAAAGACACCCGAAATCAGACTAATCTGGACAGGAGCGCTCACATTAGCACCGATGGAGATTTTCGCAAGAGCCAACCTTTGCGTTTACAAATTAGTTTTACTTTATAACCCATTCACATTGTCCTGACTCCAGGAACTTTGCGCAATAGCTCGCATTTCGGCGCGCCAGACGGCGGATTTGCTGCCCTCGTCAGGGCCGAAAATGGTACACTCCGGCCTCTCTGGATTGTTGTTCATGGATACCTGCTAACCACATGTTTAGAATCAGAAAAGGACTCGATCTGCCAATCTCTGGCGTGCCTGAACAGCACGTAACAACCGGCGCCAGTATTCACCATGTCGCTATTGTAGGTGATGATTACGTGGGCATGCGTCCCGCGATGCTGGTAAAGGAAGGCGATCGCGTAATAAAAGGCCAGGCGCTCTTCGAGGATAAAAAAAATCCTGGCGTTATGTTTACAGCCCCAGCCAGCGGCACCGTTGTCGCCATCCATCGTGGTGAGCGTCGCGTCCTGCAATCGGTTGTTATTCGAATTGAAGGCGATGAGAAACGCGAATTTGCGCGTTTTGACGCCGCCGATCTTGCCACCCTCAGCCACGACGCGGTGCAGACGCAACTGCTGGAGTCGGGACTGTGGACGGCGCTTCGCACGCGCCCCTATAGCAAAACGCCCGTGCCTGGCACTGTGCCGGCCGCTATCTTCGTTACGGCCATCGACACCAACCCGCTCAGCGCAGATCCGCAGCCTCTTATCCTGGCGGAACGAAAAGCTTTCGATGCCGGCCTCACCGTGTTAACGCGCCTGACGCCGGGCAAAGTGCATGTCTGCCAGGCCAGTGGGGGTAAGCTGGGCGGTCATCCGCAAGGGCAGGTGGCCTTTAATGAATTTGCCGGCCCGCATCCGGCCGGGCTGGTGGGAACGCATATTCATTTCCTGGAGCCGGTAAGCCTGACGAAACAGGTCTGGCATCTTAATTATCAGGACGTGATTGCTATCGGTAAGCTGTTCACCACGGGTGAGCTGTGCGCAGAACGCATTATTGCCATCGGCGGCCCTCAGGCAACCCAACCGCGTCTGGTTCGCACGCTGCTTGGGGCAGACCTGACGGCGCTGTTGACTGGCGAAACGAAAGAGGGTGAAAACCGTATTATTTCCGGTTCGGTGCTGAGCGGCAGGCACGCGACAGGCCCGATGGCCTGGCTGGGTCGTTTCCATCTTCAGGTGAGCGTTGTGCTTGAAGGACGCGAGAAAGAGCTGTTCGGCTGGGTACTGCCTGGTGCAGAAAAATACTCGGTAACGCGCACCACGCTCGGCCACTTCCTGCGTCGTAAGCTGTTTAACTTCTCCACCAGCACCAACGGCGGTGAGCGCGCCATGGTTCCGATTGGCAACTACGAACGCGTGATGCCGCTGGATATTCTGCCCACCGTGCTGCTACGCGATCTCCTGGCCGGCGATACCGACGGTGCCCAGGCGCTGGGCTGTCTGGAGCTGGACGAAGAAGATCTGGCGCTGTGTACCTATGTGTGTCCAGGTAAATACGAATATGGACCCGTATTGCGCGAGGTGTTAACCCGCATTGAGCAGGAAGGATAACCATGGGCTTAAAACACCTCTTTGAAAAAATTGAGCCGCACTTTACCGAAGGGAAGCTCAAAAAGTACTACCCGCTGTATGAAGCGACAACGACCATTTTCTACACGCCGGGTCTGGTGACGAAAGGCGCGGCGCACGTTCGCGACGCCATTGACCTCAAGCGAATGATGATTCTGGTCTGGTTTGCGGTCTTCCCGGCCATGTTCTGGGGGATGTATAACGTTGGGTTGCAAACTATTCCGGCGCTGCACCATATGTACGATGCAGAGCAGCTGGCGCAGGTGATTCAGTCTGACTGGCACTATCGTCTGGCGCAGTCGCTGGGGGTGAGCTTTGCGGCAGATGCCGGCTGGATCAGCATGATGACGCTGGGCGCTGTCTTCTTCCTCCCCATCTATATGACTGTCTTTATCGTGGGCGGTTTCTGGGAGGTGCTGTTCGCCATTATTCGCAAACATGAGATCAACGAGGGCTTCTTTGTTACCTCTATTCTGTTTGCGCTGATTGTTCCGCCAACGCTGCCGCTCTGGCAGGCGGCGATGGGGATCAGCTTTGGCGTGGTGATTGCCAAGGAGATCTTCGGCGGGACCGGACGCAACTTCCTCAATCCGGCTCTGGCAGGGCGCGCGTTCCTGTTCTTTGCTTATCCGGCGCAAATCTCGGGCGACCTGGTGTGGACGGCAGCAGACGGATTCTCCGGCGCGACGCCACTTTCACAGTGGGCGGCTGGCGGCGGCGAAACGCTGGTCAATAATGCAACCGGACAGCCTGTCACCTGGTTTGATGCGTTTATCGGCAATATTCCAGGCTCCATCGGTGAAGTGTCTACCCTGATGATTTTGATCGGCGGGGCCATCATCCTCTTTGGCCGCGTGGCGTCCTGGCGCATTGTCGCAGGCGTCATGCTCGGGATGGTACTCACCGCCACGCTTTTCAACTTCATTGGTTCAGACACAAACCCGATGTTCTCCATGCCGTGGTACTGGCACCTCGTGCTGGGAGGCTTTGCGTTTGGCATGATGTTCATGGCCACCGATCCGGTCTCGGCTTCGTTTACCGACAGAGGTAAATGGTGTTACGGCGCGCTCATTGGGGTGATGTGTGTACTGATTCGCGTGGTTAACCCGGCTTATCCGGAAGGGATGATGTTGGCCATTCTGTTTGCCAATCTGTTTGCGCCGCTGTTCGACTACCTGGTCGTGCGCGCCAACATTAAGCGGAGGAAGGCGCGTGGCTGAGATCAAAAATAACGACAGCATCAGCAAAACGCTGCTGGTGGTGCTGGTACTGTGTCTGGTCTGTTCCATTGTCGTGGCCGGTTCTGCCGTAGGGTTAAAGCCGCTACAGCAAGAGCAACGAGCGCTGGATAAACAGCGTAACATCCTGGCCGTGGCCGGGCTGATGCAGGAAGGCATGACGAAGGATGACGTCGCAGCGGTGTTTGCCGAACGTATTACCGCACGGCTGGTGGATTTAAAAACCGGGGAGTTAATGGATAAAGACCCGGCGAAATACAACCAGGCGCTGGCGCTAAAAGATCCGCAGATGAGCATCACGCTTGACGCCTCGCAGGATCCGGCAGGCATTAAGCGCCGCAGCAATGTCGCGGAGATTTACCTCGTCCGTGACGAGCAAAAGCGCATCCAGGAAATCGTGTTGCCCATCTATGGCAACGGTTTATGGTCAATGATGTACGCCTTTGTGGCGTTGGATACCGATGGTCGTACGGTCAAAGGCATTACTTATTACGATCAGGGCGAAACACCAGGGCTGGGGGGCGAAGTTGAGAACCCTAACTGGCGGGCACAGTTTGTTGGTAAAAAAGTGCTCGACGACAACGGCCAGCCTGCGCTGAAGGTGGTGAAAGGGAGCGCGCGTCCCGGCGATGAATTTGCCGTTGATGGCCTTTCCGGCGCCACGCTCACCTCTAACGGTGTGCAGCACAGCTTTGATTTCTGGATGGGTGAACTGGGCTTTGGTCCCTTCCTGAAGAATGTACGTGAAGGAGCGCTGAATAATGGCTGATACGGGTGAACTGAAAGAAGTTAAAAAGGTGCTGATTGGCCCGCTGTTAGCCAATAACCCGATAACGCTTCAGGTGCTGGGGGTGTGCTCGGCGCTGGCGGTGACCACCAAGCTGGAAACGGCGGTGGTCATGACGCTGGCAGTAACGCTGGTGACAGCGTTTTCCAGCATGTTTATCTCAATGATCCGCCACCACATACCCAACAGCGTGAGGATCATCGTGCAGATGGCGATCATCGCCTCGCTGGTGATCGTGGTCGATCAGCTCCTGCGCGCCTTCGCCTATGAAACCTCGAAGCAGCTTTCGGTGTTTGTCGGCCTGATAATTACCAACTGTATCGTGATGGGGCGTGCTGAAGCCTATGCGATGAAAATGCCACCGCTGGCGAGCTTTATGGACGGTATCGGCAACGGCCTGGGTTACGGCGTGATCCTGTTGACGGTTGGTTTCCTGCGCGAACTTATTGGCAGCGGCAAGCTGTTTGGCATTCCGGTGCTGGATACGGTACAGAACGGCGGCTGGTATCTGCCGAACGGCCTGTTCCTGCTGGCCCCAAGCGCATTTTTCATTATCGGTTTGCTGATCTGGCTGATTCGTACGTTGAAGCCTGAACAGCAGGAAAAGGAGTAACCGACAATGGCTCATTACCTGAGTTTATTTGTGCGCGCGGTGTTTGTTGAAAACATGGCGCTCGCTTTCTTCCTGGGCATGTGTACGTTCCTTGCCGTTTCTAAAAAGGTATCGACGGCATTTGGTCTGGGCGTGGCGGTCACCGTTGTGCTGGGGCTTTCCGTTCCGATTAACAACCTGGTCTTCAACTTCGTGCTGCGCGATGGCGCGCTGGTGGAGGGGGTTGATCTTAGCTTCCTGAACTTCATCACCTTTATCGGAGTGATTGCGGCGCTTGTTCAGATCCTGGAGATGATCCTCGATAAATACTTCCCGTCGCTGTACAACGCGCTGGGGATCTTCCTGCCGCTGATCGCCGTGAACTGCGCCATCTTCGGTGGCGTCTCGTTTATGGTTCAGCGCGATTACAACTTCAGTGAATCGGTTGTGTATGGCTTCGGTTCCGGTATCGGCTGGATGCTGGCGATTGTCACCATGGCGGGGATCCGTGAAAAAATGAAATATGCCAACGTACCTGCGGGGCTTCGTGGCTTAGGGATCACCTTTATCACCACCGGCCTAATGGCGTTGGGCTTTATGTCCTTCTCCGGTGTGCAGCTATAAGGGCTAACAGATGGAAATTATTCTTGGCGTGGTGATGTTCACGCTGATAGTACTGGTGCTGTCAGGGCTGATCCTGGCGGCGCGTGCGAAGCTGGTCAATTCCGGGGATGTGATCATTGATATCAATGACGATCCGCAGAATCAGATCCGTACCCCGGCAGGGGATAAGCTGCTTAACACGCTCTCCGGCAACGGGATTTTTGTCTCGTCTGCCTGTGGCGGCGGTGGCTCCTGTGGCCAGTGCCGTGTGACGGTCAAAGAGGGCGGCGGTGATATTCTGCCAACGGAACTGTCGCATATCACGAAGCGTGAAGCGAAAGAGGGATGCCGTCTGGCGTGTCAGGTCGCTGTGCGCCAGAACATGAAGATTGAGCTGCCGGAGGAGATCTTCGGCGTGAAAAAATGGGAGTGCGAAGTTATCTCTAACGATAACAAAGCCACGTTCATCAAAGAGCTCAAGCTGCGTGTCCCTGAAGGGGAGAGCGTCCCGTTCCGTGCGGGTGGGTATATCCAGATTGATTGTCCGGCACACACCGTCGCGTATGCTGACTTCGATGTGCCTGAGGAGTACCGGGCAGACTGGGATAAATTTAACCTCTTCCGCTTTGTTTCCGAGGTAAAAGAGCCCGCGCTTCGCGCCTATTCCATGGCTAACTATCCGGAAGAGAAGGGCATTATTATGCTCAACGTGCGTATCGCCACGCCGCCACCGAATGTGCCTGATGCCCCTCCTGGCGTCATGTCGTCGTATATCTGGTCCCTCAAGCCTGGCGACAAAGTGACGATTTCCGGCCCGTTCGGCGAATTCTTTGCCAAAGATACTGACGCGGAGATGGTCTTTATCGGCGGCGGTGCGGGTATGGCGCCGATGCGTTCGCATATTTTTGACCAGCTCAAACGACTTGGCAGCAAGCGTAAGATCAGCTTCTGGTACGGGGCGCGTTCACTGCGCGAAATGTTCTATGACGATGAGTTTGAACAACTGGCGCGTGATAACCCTAACTTTACCTTCCATGTGGCGCTATCCGATCCGCAGCCGGAAGATAACTGGACAGGCTATACGGGCTTCATCCACAACGTGCTGTATGAAAATTACCTCAAACAGCACCCGGCACCGGAAGACTGCGAGTTCTATATGTGTGGTCCACCAATGATGAACGCCGCCGTGATTAAGATGCTAAAAGATCTTGGCGTGGAAGATGAGAACATCATGCTTGATGATTTCGGAGGCTGATTATGCTGACTTTTCTGGCGACCTTTGCGGTGTTTGTGCTGGTGATCTTCGGCATGTCCTTAGGCTGGATCATCAAGCGTAAAAGCATTCAGGGCAGTTGCGGAGGCATCTCTTCCATCGGAATGGAAAAAGTGTGCGATTGTCCGGAACCGTGCGATGCGCGGAAAAAGCGGATGGCTCGCGAGCAGCAACGCATTATTTAGTCTTCCAGGTCGGGTAAGGCAACGCCGCCACCCGACAATTCCTGCGCGCACTTCTCAACCCTCATTTGTTTACTGTATACTTATCCAGTAATAAGTGAGGGCTTACTATGCGCAAAATAATCCATGTCGATATGGACTGCTTTTTTGCCGCAGTGGAGATGCGTGACAACCCGGCGCTGCGGGATATTCCGATCGCCATTGGCGGCAGCCGGGTTCAGCGCGGTGTCATCAGCACCGCCAACTATCCTGCTCGCAAATACGGTGTACGCAGCGCCATGCCGACAGCGATGGCGCTGAAACTGTGCCCGCATCTCACTCTTTTGCCCGGACGTTTTGATGCCTATAAAGAAGCATCGAGCCACATTCGGGAGATCTTCTCCCGCTACACCTCACTGATTGAACCGTTATCGCTGGATGAAGCCTATCTGGATGTCACCCACAGCGTGCACTGCCACGGCTCCGCCACCCTCATGGCGCAGGAGATCCGCCAGACTATTTTTAACGAGCTGAACCTGACGGCATCGGCAGGCGTCGCGCCGGTCAAATTTCTCGCCAAAATCGCCTCCGATTTAAATAAGCCCAACGGCCAGTACGTCATCACTCCGGAAGAGGTTCCGGCGTTTTTAAAGACGCTGCCGCTCAGCAAAATCCCCGGCGTGGGCAAAGTCTCCGCCGCGAAGCTGGAAAGTATGGGGCTTCGCACCTGCGAAGATGTTCAGCGCAGCGATCTGGCGCTGCTGCTTAAGCGTTTTGGCAAGTTTGGCCGCGTACTGTGGGAACGCAGTCAGGGCATTGATGACCGGGATGTGAACAACGAACGGCTGCGTAAATCGGTCGGAGTCGAACGCACGCTCAGCGAAGATATCCATGACTGGACCGAGTGTGAAACCATTATTACGGAACAACTCTATCCTGAGCTTGAAAGACGCTTACTGAAGGTCAAACCGGATCTGCTTATTGCCCGGCAGGGCATCAAGCTGAAATTTAACGACTTTCAGCAGACGACGCAGGAGCATGTCTGGCCGCGTCTGAACAAAGAGGATCTTATCGCGACGGCGAAAAAGGCGTGGGAAGAACGACGAGGCGGACGAGGGGTGAGGCTGGTGGGGCTGCATGTCACCTTGCTGGATCCGCAGCTGGATCGTCAGCTGGTGTTGGGACTGTAGATTACGCTAATCGTAGGCCCGGTAAGCGTAGCGCCACCGGGCAACAGACGACGAATTACTTCGCAGGGATTGCTTTCAGCAGCTCAGTCAGCAGCGTCCAGTAGTGACCGACGCTTTCAATGTGAACCTGCTCATCCGGGGAGTGTGGCCCGGTGATGGTTGGCCCGATGGAGACCATGTCCATATCCGGATATGGTTTCTTGAACAGACCACACTCCAGACCCGCGTGAATAACCTGAATGTTCGGGGTGCTGTTGAACAGTCGCTGATAAGTTTCCCGCACCAGGGCCATGACCGGAGAACTTGCATCCGGCTGCCAGCCCGGGTAGCTGCCTTTTGCAGACGTTTTCGCACCGGCCAGGGTGCCCAGAGATTCCAGCATGCTCACAACGTACTCTTTGCCGCTGTCGATCAGGGAACGGATCAGGCAGATGATCTCTGCGCTGTCGTCACCCATGGTCACCACGCCCACGTTCAGGGAGGTTTCCACCACGCCTTTCGCCACGTCAGAGTTGCGAATAACGCCGTTTGGCGTTGCGTTCAGCAGCTGGACGAACGTGTCACGAGACTGTGCGGTCAGCGCGGCTTTATCCGTCGTAACGGACTCCAGCACCACCGTCAGGTTTTTCTCTTTTGCAGACAGTTCGTTTTTCAGGATCTCCAGATACACGCTGGAGAGGTTTTTCAGCTCGTCCGCTTTCGACGCAGGCACCGCCACGGTAGCGAAGGCTTCGCGAGGGATCGCGTTACGCAGAGTACCGCCGTTGAAGTCCACCAGACGCAGATCCAGTTCAGCGGCATGGCCCGCCAGGAAACGCGCCAGCAGTTTGTTGGCGTTGCCCAGGCCCAGGTGAATATCACCGCCGGAGTGACCGCCTTTCAGCCCTTTCAGCGTCAGCTTAAAGGTCTCGAATTCGGCAGGGATCGCTTCGCGGGACAGCGGCAGGGTAGAGATAAAATCGATCCCGCCCGCGCAGCCCATGTAGATCTCACCCTCTTCTTCGGAGTCGGTGTTGATCAGAATGTCCGCTTGCAGCCAGTTTGCCTGGAGACCGAACGCGCCATCCATGCCCGCTTCTTCAGTCATGGTCAGCAGCACTTCCAGCGGACCGTGTTCAACGCTGTCGTCAGCCAGCACGGCCAGCGCGGAAGCCATACCAATGCCGTTATCTGCGCCCAGAGTCGTGCCGCGCGCCTTCACCCACTCACCGTCGATGTACGGCTGGATCGGGTCTTTTGTGAAGTCGTGAACGGTGTCGTTGTTTTTCTGCGGAACCATATCCAGGTGCGCCTGCAATACCACTGGCTTACGGTTTTCCATACCTGCGGTGGCAGGTTTGCGGATAAGAATATTGCCAACCTGGTCGCGCTCAGCGTGCAGACCTTTTTCCTTTGCCCAACCCATAATATGTTCGGCAAGCTGTTCTTCGTGATAGGAAGGGTGCGGAATGGAGCAGATTTTGGCAAAAATATCCCACAGTGGTTGTGGAGATAATTGAGACAGTTCAGACACGATAGGTCTCCTTGTCGTTGCGCTGCAAAACAATGTTGCAGGTCACAGGGTTAGCAGGTTAATCGTTACCACAAGTCAGGCTTGCGAGATGCAACTGAGAATACCACTTTCTCCCGTGGCTGGTAGCATTAAGCATGTAAAAACTCAGGCTCATGGCGCGTAACACTGGTTTTTAGTGCGTCAGATCTCTATAATCTCGCGCAACCTGGTTCACCCTCATTTTTTTAAGCCGTATATAAACAGGCTGGGACACTTCACATGAGCGAAAAATACGTCGTCACCTGGGACATGTTGCAGATTCACGCACGCAAACTGGCTGCGCGTCTGATGCCTTCCGAACAGTGGAAAGGCATTATTGCCGTCAGCCGTGGCGGTCTGGTACCGGGGGCGCTGCTGGCTCGTGAGCTGGGTATTCGTCATGTCGATACCGTATGTATCTCCAGCTACGATCACGACAACCAGCGCGAACTGAAAGTGCTGAAACGCGCGGAAGGCGACGGTGAAGGCTTTATCGTTATCGACGATCTGGTGGACACCGGCGGTACCGCGGTGGCTATCCGCGAAATGTATCCAAAAGCGCACTTCGTCACGATCTTCGCGAAACCAGCGGGTCGCCCACTGGTTGATGATTACGTCATTGATATCCCGCAGGATACCTGGATTGAACAGCCATGGGATATGGGCGTGGTCTTCGTACCGCCTATCTCTGGCCGTTAATTTCAGTACGTAACTTTACACGCCCGGTTATGCCGGGCGTTGTTCTTTTTACCCTGCCACGCGTTACAATGGTCTTCATATGACGTATCCATGGAGGCAACGCAATGACGCAGGCGAATCTTACCGAAACTCTCTTCAAACCCCGTTTCAAGCACCCTGAAACGTCGACGCTGGTGCGTCGTTTTAATCCGGGGACAATGCCTGCCGTTCAGTCAGCGTTAGACGGTAAGAACGTGCCCCACTGGTATCGAATGATTAACCGCCTGATGTGGATCTGGCGCGGCATCGATCCGCGTGAAATCCTCGACGTGCAGGCGCGTATCGTGATGAGCGAGTCCGAGCGTACCGACGGCGATCTCTACGATACGGTGGTGGGCTACCGTGGTGGAAACTGGATCTACGAATGGTCAAAGCAGGCCATGCTCTGGCAGCAAAAAGCGAGCCAGGAAGAAGACGCCACTCTCAGCGGAAAGCACTGGCTGCATGCGGCAAATCTGTACAGCATCGCTGCATATCCGCATCTTAAAGGCGACGAACTGGCAGAGCAGGCCCAGGCGCTGGCAAACCGGGCTTATGAAGAGGCCGCGCAGCGGTTGCCTGGCCGGATGCGTGAAATTGAGTTCGCCATTCCCGGTGGCAGCCCGGTGACCGGATTCCTGCATATGCCGGAGGGGGAAGGGCCGTTCCCGACGGTTCTGATGTGCGGTGGACTGGACTCGTTACAAATTGACTATTACAGCCTGTATGAGCGCTACTTTGCCCCAAACGGAATCGCCATGCTGACGCTTGATATGCCTTCCATTGGTTTTTCATCCAAATGGAAACTTACGCAAGACTCCAGCCTGCTGCACCAGCATGCTTTAAAAGCGCTGGAGAATATCCCCTGGGTTGACCACACCCGGGTTGGCGCGTTTGGCTTCCGCTTTGGCGCTAACGTCGCGGTACGGCTTGCCTACCTTGAATCTTCACGCCTGAAGGCCGTCGCCTGTCTTGGCCCGGTGGTGCATGCTCTGTTAAGCGATCCTGCGCGTCAGGGTAGCGTTCCTGAGATGTATCTGGACGTGCTGGCGAGCCGACTTGGCATGCATGATGCTTCAGACGAAGCGTTGCGCATTGAACTTAATCGTTATTCATTAAAAACGCAGGGCTTACTCGGCCGCCGCTGCCCAACCCCGATGATGTCCGGTTTCTGGAAGAACGATCCGTTTAGCCCGGAAGAGGAGTCACGCTTAATCACGTCGTCATCTTCTGATGGTAAATTGCTGGAGGTACCCTTCAGCCCGGTGTACCAGAATTTTGACAAAGCGCTGAAAGAGATCACACGCTGGATCACGCAGAGATTGTGTTAATAGTTTGCTAAATTTCGTTGGTTTGGTAAAACAGTGCTTCACAAAAGGAGATCGCAATGACGTTACCGAGTGGACACCCGAAAAGTAGACTGATTAAGAAGTTCATGGCTCTTGGCCCGTATATTCGAGAAGAGCAGTGTGAAGAGAATCGCTTTTTTTTCGACTGCCTGGCTGTTTGCGTCAACGTGAAGCCTGCACCCGAAAAACGTGAGTTCTGGGGCTGGTGGATGGAAATGGAAGCACAGGAAAACCGTTTTACCTATAGCTATCAGTTTGGCCTGTTTAATAAAGACGGGCACTGGCAGGCGACGAGCATCAAAGATCAGGAAGTGATCGATCGTCTGGAGCATACGCTAAAAGAATTTCACGGCAAAGCTCGTGACCTGCTGGCAACGCTGGATCTGAAGCTGGAGCCTGCGGACGATTTTTCCAGCGAAGCGGTGAAACTGAGAGCCTGATTATGTCACAGCGCCGGGTGGCGGCTACGCCTTACCCGGCATGAAAAATGTACTATCCCGTACGCCCGGTAAGCACAGCGTCACCGGGCACAAAAAAACCGGCTCAGCGCCGGTTTTTTATTACCACAACATCAGAACTGGTAGGTCATGCCCAGCGCAACGATATCATCGCTGCTTACGCCCAGTTTATTATCGTCATCGATCTGGTTGATCTTATAATCAACAAACGCAGACATATTTTTGTTGAAATAATATGTAGCACCTACGTCGATGTATTTCACGATATCTTCATCGCCGATACCTTCGATATCTTTGCCTTTAGACTGCACGTAACCCAGAGATGGACGCAGACCAAAGTCAAATTGATATTGTGCGACCACTTCGAAGTTTTGCGCTTTATTTGCAAAGCCACCGGAAATAGGGGCCATATTGCGGGTTTCGGAATAGATAGTGGCCAGATAAATATCGTTGGCATCATATTTCAAACCGGTTGCCCAGCCTTCTGCTTTTTTACCTTCGCCGCGTGCCTGAAGGTTTTGATCGTTAGTGCGATCGGAGCTGGCATAGGCACCAATCACAGAAAAATCGCTGCCGCCGAAGTCATAGCTCAGGGAGGTACCGAAGCCGTCACCGTTTTGCTTCTTCACGTCGCGGTTTTCATTTTTGCCCTGGTATTGCAGGGTCATATTCAGGCCGTCAACCAGGCCAAAGAAATCGGTATTACGGTATGTGGCCAGACCGGAGGCGCGTTTCGTCATGAAGTTATCGGTCTGTGCCAGGCCGTCACCGCCGAACTCCGGGAACATATCGGTGTATGCGGCGACGTCATACAGCGCGCCCAGGTTACGGCCGTAATCCAGTGAGCCGAAGTCTTTCAGTTTCAGCCCGGCAAATGCCAGACGTGTTTTTTGAGAAGAGTCGCTCTCAGCTTTGTTACCTGCGAACTCAGCTTCCCAACGTCCGTAGCCGGTCAGCTGATCGTTAATCTGCGTTTCACCCTTAAAGCCGAAACGAACGTAAGTCTGGTCACCATCCTTAGCGTCATCATCACTGATGTAGTGCATTGCTTTTACTTTGCCGTACACGTCCAGTTTATTCCCGTTTTTATTATAAACTTCTGCTGCCTGAACAGATGCGGAAGCAACTACGCCCATTACCACTAATGCCAGAGTGCTCTTTTTCATTTTCAATCCTGATTTTATAAAAACGCGCTAATATTCGCTGAGTAATAAGATTCGACTTATTACCCCGTGAAAAACAGGAAGGGTTTTATCGTTCGTGGGTGAAAGTTTTATGACAAAGTAAGAATATGTCTAAAAAAGTATGTTTTAATTTTTCGGTAATAAAATTGTCAAAATCTGCCGCTACGCTTCCTGATCCCGCGCAACAAAGTGACGGGTCATGCGCTAAGGCAGTTGGCAACGGAGCTGACACCTGTTAAAACGTCTGACTGACATCATTTTCCCTTATTGTTGAACGGCAGAGAATCATGAGTGACAGCCAGACGCTGGTGGTAAAACTCGGTACCAGTGTGTTAACAGGCGGATCGCGCCGCCTGAATCGTGCCCATATCGTTGAGCTTGTACGTCAGTGCGCTCAGTTGCATGCCGCAGGGCATCGTATTGTGATTGTGACTTCCGGGGCGATTGCCGCCGGGCGTGAACACCTGGGCTACCCCGAACTCCCCGCGACGATCGCCTCCAAACAGCTGCTGGCCGCCGTGGGACAAAGCCGACTCATACAGCTCTGGGAACAACTGTTCTCCATCTACGGCATTCACGTCGGGCAGATGCTGCTGACGCGTGCGGATATGGAAGACAGAGAACGTTTCCTGAACGCCCGCGATACGCTGCGTGCGCTGCTGGATAACCATATCGTTCCGGTCATTAACGAAAACGACGCTGTTGCCACCGCTGAAATCAAAGTAGGCGACAACGATAACCTCTCTGCGCTGGCGGCGATCCTGGCAGGGGCCGATAAGCTGCTGCTTCTGACCGATCAGCAGGGGCTGTTTACCGCTGACCCGCGCTCTAATCCACAGGCTGAACTGATCAAAGACGTTCACGGCATTGACGATGCGCTGCGTGCCATTGCGGGTGACAGCGTTTCTGGTCTGGGGACAGGCGGCATGGGCACCAAGCTCCAGGCCGCGGACGTGGCGTGCCGGGCCGGTATCGACACCATCATCGCCGCGGGCAGCCGTCCGGGCGTGATCGGTGATGTGATGGAAGGCATCTCTGTGGGCACACGCTTCCACGCCCAGGCGTCCCCGCTGGAAAACCGAAAACGCTGGATCTTTGGTGCGCCCCCGGCTGGCGAATTGACCGTGGATGAAGGCGCGACCGCCGCTATTCTGGAAAGAGGAAGCTCGTTACTTCCAAAAGGAATTAAAAGCGTGACAGGCAACTTCTCGCGTGGTGAAGTGATCCGAATCCGTAACATTGAAGGTCGCGACATCGCTCATGGCGTAAGTCGTTATAACAGCGACGCGCTGCGTCGGATTGCTGGTCACCATTCCCAGCAGATCGACGCCATCCTGGGCTATGAATATGGCCCGGTTGCCGTGCATCGTGACGACATGATTATTCGTTAAGGAGCCAGAACATGCTGGAACAAATGGGCGCAGCCGCGAAAGCCGCCTCTTATAAACTGGCGCTCCTTTCCAGCCGCGAGAAAAATCGCGTGCTGGAAAAAATCGCTGATTATCTGGAATCTCAGTCGCAGGAAATTTTGCTCGCCAACGAGCAGGATCTGCTGGAAGCGCGTCGCAACGGCTTAAGCGAAGCGATGCTCGATCGTCTGGCGCTGACCCCGGCGCGTCTGAAAGGTATCGCCGACGACGTCCGTCAGGTGTGCAACCTCGCCGACCCGGTAGGGCAGGTGATTGACGGTGGGGTGCTCGACAGCGGATTACGCCTTGAGCGTCGCCGCGTGCCGCTTGGCGTCATTGGGGTGATTTACGAAGCGCGTCCAAACGTGACGGTGGATGTCGCCTCCCTGTGCCTGAAGACCGGTAACGCCGCGATCCTGCGTGGCGGGAAAGAGACCTGGCGCACCAACGCCGCGACGGTAAACGTCATTCAGCAGGCGCTGGAGGAGTGTGGTTTACCGGCGGGTGCCGTGCAGGCGATTGAAAGCCCCGACCGTGCACTGGTCAACGAGATGCTGCGCATGGACAAATACATCGACATGCTCATCCCACGCGGCGGCGCGGGCTTGCACAAGTTGTGCCGTGAGCAATCTACCATTCCGGTGATCACCGGCGGTATTGGCGTATGCCATATCGTAGTGGATGACACCGCGGAGATCGAACCGGCGCTGAAGATTATCGTCAACGCTAAAACCCAGCGTCCAAGCACCTGTAATACGGTAGAAACGCTGCTGGTGCATCAGGGCATCGCCAGTACCTTCCTGCCAGCGCTGAGCAAGCAGATGGCGGAAAGTGGCGTCACGCTGCATGCGGACGAGAGCGCTCTCGCCCTGCTGAAAGACGGTCCGGCGAAGGTCGTTCCGGTTAACGCGGAGCAGTACGACGATGAGTATTTGTCGCTGGATCTGAACGTGAAGGTAGTTGCGGATCTCGATGACGCTATTGCGCACATTCGTGAACACGGAACCCAGCATTCTGACGCGATCCTGACGCGCACCCTGCGCAATGCCGACCGGTTTGTGAATGAAGTGGATTCGTCTGCGGTTTACGTGAATGCCTCGACGCGCTTCACCGATGGCGGCCAGTTTGGTCTGGGCGCGGAGGTGGCTGTGAGCACTCAGAAGTTGCACGCCCGCGGTCCGATGGGGCTGGAAGCACTGACCACCTACAAGTGGATCGGCTACGGTGATGATACGATTCGTGGGTAAATAATCGCGGGTGATGCAAAAATAGCCGTTTGATTCAAAAGGGCATTGACGCATCACCCGGTTAGATCTACTCTTTTGCCCCGTGGTTACGCTCGTAACCGGCCTTTCAGGGCCGATATAGCTCAGTTGGTAGAGCAGCGCATTCGTAATGCGAAGGTCGTAGGTTCGACTCCTATTATCGGCACCATCCTACCTATTTTAACGTCTCCCTAAGTCTACTCAAACACCCTTTAAATCCTTATAATACGCCGTTTCACGGCCCTTGTTGTCTCTGCTCGTCTACTCACGTTCACGAAAATCTACGGTGAGTTGGGGGCATCGGTGGGGGCATGTTGTATTCGGTCTAAAGGAGATGCCCCCAAATGAAGCTCAATGCCAGACAGGTCGAGACTGCCAAGCCTAAAGATAAACCCTATAAGTTAGCAGATGGTGGGGGCATGTATCTGGAGGTGTTCCCTAACGGCACCAAAAGCTGGCGCATGAAATACCGTATCGCAGGTAAAGAAAAACGTGTGGTGTTTGGTGTTTACCCGACCATTACCTTAGCGGATGCCAGAAGCAAAAGAGATGATGCTAAAAAGCTGCTGGTTAATGGCGTTGATCCGAGTGCGTTTAAGAAAGAAAGCAAACTAGCCCAAATCGAAGAAGTAAAAAACACCTTTCAGCAAATTGCGCTCGAATGGCACAACATGAAAGTGAAGAAATGGTCTGCGGGATATGCCTCTGACATTCTTGAAGCCTTCAACAAAGATGTCTTCCCGTTCATCGGTCAACGTCCTGTTGCAGACATCAAGCCGTTGGAATTGCTTAACGTGCTCAAAAAGATGGAAGAGCGAGGTGCGACTGAGAAAGCTAAGAAAGTACGTCAGCGGTGTGGTGAAGTGTTTCGCTACGCCATAGTTACAGGCAGAGCCGAGTATAACCCCGCACCAGATCTCACCAGTGCTATGCAGGGGCATGAGTCTAAACATTATCCATTCCTGACCATTGAGGAGCTTCCAGCCTTTTTTAAAGCCCTTGCTGGCTACTCTGGTAGTGAGTTGGTAGTGTTAGCCGCCCGACTAATGATCATCACTGGTGTTCGAACGGGTGAATTACGTGGTGCGTTATGGTCTGAAATTTACCCTGATAAAGGGTTATGGGAAATTTCTGCCGAACGCATGAAAATGCGGCGTCCTCATATTGTTCCGTTATCCGTGCAGGCATTGGAAATTATTGAAAAAATCAGGGCAATGACTGGTAATTTTCATCTAATGTTCCCCGGTCGTAATGATCCAAGTAAAACAATGAGCGAAGCCAGTATCAATCAGGTGTTTAAGCGAATTGGCTATACCGGCCGCGTTACGGGGCATGGATTCCGTCATACCATGAGCACCGTTCTTCATGAACAAGGCTACAACACCGCATGGATTGAAACCCAGCTTGCGCATCTTGATAAGAATGCTATCCGTGGTACCTATAACCATGCGCAATATCTTGATGGCAGACGTGAGATGCTGCAATGGTATGCTGACTATATGGATAGCCTTGAGAATGGTGGCAATGTGATGCATGGGACGTTTAATCGACGTGCATAGAGGAAGCTGATGCTGAACTAAGGGCTATGTCTCGGAAGAGCGTAGCTCTTTTTTATGACTGCATTTTTTATAATTATTGCTTCTGGTCGCTCAGATGAGTTCAACTATCCATTTCTGAATGGAATAACAAAGGCACCAAATGGCAATCATGAGAAACTGGTCAACGGAACACACCAAAGAAGTTAAAAAATGGTTGGATATCAATACCTATCGAGGATTTGAAGATCTGACTCTCATACAGCTTTACCATGAGCTGCTTGCAAGGACACTGTTCTTTAAGCCTTATCATGAGGAATTCGAAGCGAAAGCCGTGAACCTCTATATTGACCGAATTTTCAGCGGAAAACCGTTTCTTATTACAGAGCAACATCTCGGATACCTCACGAGAGAGGACACCCTTTACCAACCCCCACATTTCTTTTTGACCACGACAGAACGGCTGGCTCAGCTCAGCATCGTTGGATTACGGAATTCATTATTTTTCTGGGATGGAAGTGATGAGTATTCGGTTAACCGTGAATTTCTCGATAGCCCTGTATCCGAAGCTCTCCCTAAGCTGTTCAGAGATACTGTCATGGTCGAAATAGACCTTGCGAATGGAACTGATGAGGAAATAGCTGAATCTTTGAAAGCCGCGCTACCTCAATGGCGTAAAGTACGGGGCATTGAAGCCGATACATCTGATTCGATCAGGTTTGGCTATGGAACCATCAAGAAAATCATCAACTACAGACTCATACCCATGATTGACATCCTTGTATGGTCTACTCTGCACAAGGTTCGCATATCAGAAGATCGACTTTCACGCCTCCTTTACACCGACGATGATGATGAAGAACAGACCCGCCTCAATCACCAAATTCGGGACACAGACAGACCACTGGCGATAAAAGCAGCCAGTATACCTTTCATCCGTCAGTTCCATCTGTTCATCAACAAAAACAGTCATCTCAAAAACATCAGAGTTTCAGACGTGATGAAAATCGCGGATTCTGATAAAGACTGATATCCATACCCTTGGCGATCTGAAGGTCGCTCTTTTTGCTGGTGATTCAATCATATATTCATTTCCGTCAACATAGATGAGGGAAATACCATGAATCAGCCATGCACACGTCTTATCCGCCTGTCAGAAGTGATGAATAAAACCGGATTTGGTAAGGCTTGGATTTATCGTCTTATCAGCCAAAATCGGTTTCCACAGCCTGTAAAGATCGGTATTCGTGCTATTGCTTTTATCGAAAGCGAAATCGATGAATGGATTCAATTAACTATAGAGAATTCAAGAAAGCATGTTGCTTAAGAGGAATGTTGCTACAT